>CAMCEE010000039.1 GCA_945873815.1 uncultured Caryophanales bacterium | reverse complement strand
GTAGATAATATGGAAGAAGCAAAAAGATATTATGAGGAAATATTGGGGTTAAAAAAGAAATTTGATTTTTCTGATAAGGGAATGGTTGCTTATAATATTGGAAATGAAGAACCTGCAATAATTTTAAAAGACAAAAATAAATTTGAGAATTTAAAGCCTACAATATGGTTTGAAGTAGAAGATGTTGCAATCTTCTATAAAGAAATGTTGAATAATGGTATAAAATTTTTGAGTGAGCCTTTTAAAATTGGAACTGGTAATGCAGTCGAGTTTGAAGATCCATTTGGAAATAGACTTGGCGTTACAGATTATATTAAGTAAGGAGTAGAGATTATGTCAAATATAGATTTAGTATTATTAGGACTTATTAAACAAAAATCACAAAGTGCTTATGATATTAAAAAAAATATAGAATATCGTAATATACCAAGATGGGTAAAAATTAGTGAACAGTCTATTTATAAGAAAGTATTACAATTAGAATCAAAAGAATATATTGTTAGCCATAAAGAGAAAGAGGGAAATATGCCAGATAAAGCAATATATACTATTACTAACAAAGGTAATGATTATTTTAATAAACTTATGAATGATATTTCAAATTCTGATGTTAGTCTATATTTGGATTTTAATGTTATTATCACGAATTTAGATTTAGTAGATGATGAACAAAAACAGATTCTTGTTTCTAATATAAAATCAAAGATATTAGAATTAAAAGAATTACTAAATGAAAGACGTTCTCATAGACAACATATTCCTAATGTTGGAAAACAAATGTTCAAACAACAATTAGCATTAGTAGAAACATTAGAAAAGTGGATAATTGATTTTGAGAATAGTTTAAAAGAACAAAATTAGCAAATATTGATTTTAAGTTAAAAGATAAATTTGTAGGGAGGGAAATTCAATGAAAATAATCAACATTGGTATTCTTGCTCATGTAGATGCAGGAAAGACAACTTTAACGGAAAGTCTGCTTTATACAAGTGGAGCGATTTTAGAATTAGGCAGTGTAGATAAGGGAACAACAAGGACAGATACTATGTTTTTAGAACGTCAGCGTGGAATCACAATTCAGGCAGCAGTTACTTCTTTTAATTGGAATGACTACAAAATCAATATTGTAGATACTCCTGGACATACAGATTTTATAACAGAAGTGTATCGTTCCTTATCTGTTCTTGATGGAGCAATTTTAGTAATTTCTGCTAAAGATGGTGTACAAGCACAAACCCGAATACTATTCCATGCACTTCAAAAAATGAATATACCAACAATTATTTTTATAAATAAAATAGATCAGGATGGAATTAACTTAAATAATATTTATCAAAATATCAAAGAAAAACTTTCAAATGATATTATTGTTATGCAAAATGTAACATTAACTCCAGAAATATCAATTAAAAATATCATTGATTTAGATGATTGGGATCCTGTAATTTCCAAAAATGATAAACTTTTAGAAAAATATATTGTAGGAGAAAAATTGACTATACAGGAATTAACGCAGGAAGAATATAGGTGTGTTAAAAAAGGTTCGTTGTTTCCTATATACCATGGAAGTGCTAAAAATAATATAGGAACTCAACAACTCATTGAAGCTATTTCAAATCTTTTTTGTCCTGAAATGAATAAGAATTATTCAGAACTATGTGGAAGAGTTTTTAAAATTGAATATACAGACCATAAGCAAAGATTAGTTTATTTGCGTCTTTATAGTGGAACATTACACTTACGAGATACAATTATATTGCCAGAAAAAAAGAAAGTGAAACTTACAGAAATATATATTCCTTCAAATGGAGAAATGATACAGACAGAAATAGTTTGTTCTGGAGATATTTTTATTATACCTAACAATACATTAAGATTGAACGATATTATAGGAAATGAAAAGCTTTTGCCATGCAATGTATGGAATGACAAGACTGTACCAATACTACGAACAAGAATTGAACCGATAAAAATAGAAGAGAGAGAAAAATTATTGGATGCTCTTACAGAAATTGCAGATACTGATCCTCTTTTACGTTATTATGTTGATACGATAACACATGAAATCATCATTTCTTTTTTAGGAACATTGCAGTTAGAAGTTATCTGTTCTCTGTTGACTGAAAAATATCACATAAACATAAGAATCGAAGATCCAACTGTAATTTATTTGGAAAAGCCATTACAAAAGGCAGATTATACTATTCATATTGAAGTACCACCAAATCCATTTTGGGCATCAATTGGATTATCAATAACTCCACTTCCAATTGGCAGTGGAATACAGTACGAAAGCAAAGTTTCACTCGGTTATTTAAATCAAAGTTTCCAAAATGCAGTAAGAGAAGGTATTAATTATGGACTGGAGCAAGGTTTGTATGGCTGGGAAGTAACAGATTGTAAAATATGTTTTGAATATGGTGTTTATTATAGCCCTGTTAGTACTCCCTCGGATTTTCGTTTTCTTGCCCCAATTGTACTTGAACAAACATTGAAAAAAGCGGGAACGCAATTATTAGAGCCATATCTTTCGTTTATACTTTTTACACCACAGGGATACCTTTCTCGTGCATATAATGATGCACAAAAACATTGTGCAATAATTGAAACTAGTCAATCAAAAAATGATGAAATTATTTTTACAGGACATATTCCTGTACGTTGTATTAATGAATATCGTAATACTTTAACTCTATATACAAATGGGCAAGCAGTTTTTTTGACAGAATTAAAAGGTTATCAAATTGCTACTTGTGAACCAGTTATTCAATCACGTAGACCAAATAATCGAATAGATAAAGTACGCCATATGTTTAATAAAAAAGAAAATTAAGTTACTATTCGCTAAATTACAATTT
>CAMCEE010000038.1 GCA_945873815.1 uncultured Caryophanales bacterium | reverse complement strand
TTCTCAAAAATATTAATTAATCCTAAATTTTGTGGTGTTAAATCCTAAAAACGGGGATATCATCTAATTTTTTAAATTCACTATAAGTAAGATTTATGCCTTCTCTAGATGATATTAGGGACTCATGATATTCTCTATCGGCAAGTTTTGAGTCATAAGCATAATGAACGAATCTACAACTCGTTTGCCTATGGCATCCAAAGCAAACATAAGGAAATCTGGTGGTTTGCTTACAAATATCTTCTACATAAGCATCGCATTTTTTCGAACAATTAACTATAGAACAAGATTTACAAAACCCAGAGCATGTTGTTCCACCACATAAATTTCTTACTGAGCATTTATAATAATTTATGAAGTGTAACCCTCCGCCTTTTTTATTAGATTTATTTTCTTTTAAATTTCTATGTAGTTTAACTTCCTTAGAAACAGTTGTAGGATCTTTACCAACTTTTTCTGCAATATCTTTTAATGCTGTCCCTTTTTTAATTTCCTCAAGTATTGTACATCTTTATTCGTAAGTATGATGCTTGTTTTTGCCTGTCGCATTTTGTTTCATAATATTTTTCTCCTTCCTACAGGCAGAAGTAAATATATTATAACAATTGACAGACTAAATTCATTTTCTCACCCATTAACTGAATTTACTTTGTCAACTAACAAACAAAAATTAAGACAATCTTCCCTAAGTAGATTATTGAAAAAAATGTTATAATAGGTTATAATTTTCAAAGTTTATTATATGATAAGTTTTACATTGGAGAAAATATGGGCATAGCTTCAAATGTATTAATCACAACAGGAAATCATGATAATAACTTACCCCCCTGAAAAAATACTGTAAACAACCTTTAATCTCGGTGCTGTTTATTTAGGAAAGAATTGCCGGATAGGTGACCTTGTAATAAAATTACCAAGTGTCCGAATTGATGATAATTGTATTATTGTTGCAGGAAGTGTTGTTAGTAAAACAATTGATTCAAACTCAGTTGCTTTGGGGATTCCAACAAAAATAATTAAGAAATATAATTTTGAAAGAGATTGTTGGGAAAGAATAAATGAAAGGAAGGAATAATATGGCAAAGTTTTTGATTACAGGTGGTGCAGGATTTATCGGAGGTAATTTTTGTCATTATATGGTAAAAGAATATCCAAATGATAAATTTGTATGTATAGATGCGCTTACATATGCAGGAAATCTAGAAACATTAGAACCTATTATGAATAAACCAAATTTTAAGTTTGTTCATGAAAATATTTGTAATAGAGAAGCAGTTTTTAAATTATTTGAAGAAGAAAAGTTCGATTATGTAATAAACTTTGCAGCAGAATCTCATGTCGATAGAAGCATAGAAAATCCTGGAATCTTCTTAGAAACAAATATTATAGGAACTCAAACATTAATGGATGCATGCAGAAAATATGGTATAAAAAGATTCCATCAGGTATCTACTGATGAGGTATATGGTGATTTACCATTAGATAGACCAGATTTATTTTTTACAGAGGATACACCCATTCATACATCATCACCATACAGTGCATCTAAGGCATCAGCTGATTTATTAGTTATGGCATATCATCGAACATTTGGATTACCTTGTACAATTTCAAGATGTTCAAATAATTATGGACCATATCATTTTCCTGAAAAGTTAATTCCTTTAATTATTAAAAAGGCATTAGCAGATGAACCTCTTCCTATTTACGGAAAGGGAGAAAATGTTAGAGACTGGCTACATGTATATGATCACTGTACTGCTATTGATTTAATTGTTAGAAAAGGAAGAGACGGTGAAATATACAACGTAGGTGGTCATAATGAAAGAACTAACCTAGAGGTAGTAAAGGTTATATTAAAGGAATTAGGAAAACCTGAAAGTTTAATTACTTACGTTAAAGATAGAGCAGGTCACGACCTAAGGTATGCAATGGATCCAACCAAATTAATGACTGAACTAGGCTGGAAACCTAAATATACATTTGAAACAGGTATTGGTCCTACAATCAAATGGAATTTAGAAAACCAAGAATGGATTAATCATATATTGTCCGGAGAATATATGAGATTCATGGAGAAAAATTATAATAAAAGATGATAACTTTATTAAATAAAGAGGTTTTCCTATGAAAAAAAGTATAAAGGCGTTGTTTTTCTAGATTAATATTAACCAAAAATATAGATGGAATTAAAAGGTTCGTTTTAGAAAATCTAAAATATCTAGATGGGCTATTACAAAACTATAATGTTATTCTTGCTTTAAATAAAAATTGTTCATACAATCTAAATTTTAAAAATATAAAAGTGGAAATATTCGAAGCTACTGATAGTATGTTTATTGCAGAACAAAAAAATTGTAAATATGCAAAGAAAAAAATTATCTATATGTAAATTTTGCAAATACCGGTGCACTATATTCTAATAGTATTTTAGTCTTGCACGACTTAATCATGGATGAAATGGCTAAAGTTTATACAATTTACAAAGTGAAAAATCTAAAACAATTCATTGTTCGAATAATTAATAGATTTACAATTAAACATAAGTCTATTCGTATCATGACAGTTTCAAATTTTTCAAAAAGTAGGATTAAAAAATGTAAATATCATAATGGAATTGTCGGAAATCATCGGTTGAAAATGTTGGTTTCTAACGATTCCTTTTCTTTTTGCTATAATCTCGTCATGGAGGTAATAACAAATGAGAAAAGATATTTATGAAAGGATAAGAGTATTAAAGATGGATGAAATAAAACCAAACTTTGCTGAACTTGCTAAGGCGTGAGGATGTGATTATAGAACTGCTAAAAAGTATTTTTATCAAGATGAAAGTAAACCGCCAATAAGAAAACAAATGCCTTCTAAATTGGATCCTTATAAAGAGATAATTAATGAAAAGCTTAAACTATGCTGTTCCTATAATTCAATCTATAAATTTATTTGTAAGAAAGGATATCAAGGGAAATATACAATTCTTAGAGATTATTGTTCACTTAATAAATTAGATGAAACTAAAAAGGCTACCATTAGATTTGAAGCGAATCATGGTTTACAAGCTCAAGTAAACTAGAAAGAGACAATGACTTTACATTATAAATGAAGTTTTATAACCACTTGCAACAAATCGGTAAAGTTTATCCCTAATTCTGTTACACTTAGTTATTTAATTAACCATTTAGAAAAGATTAGAAAAAATGTGATTTTATATGAAATCTGTGTATGATATAATGAGAATATATAAAATCTTTATTTATGTTTATTTGGAGGCGTATAATGAAGGGAATTATTTTGGCGGGTGGCAGTGGTACACGATTATATCCACTAACTTTGGTAA
>CAMCEE010000037.1 GCA_945873815.1 uncultured Caryophanales bacterium | reverse complement strand
CAAAAAATAAAGCAAATAATGGATTATTCACCCACGATTTGCTTTAATGGTTAGTAAATTAAAAAGAACACATAATTTCTTTATTGAAAACTTTGTAAACATTTTTCTCTTTCTTAGAGATTCAACTTGTTCATATACAATTTTTTCCAAGTATTAACATCTTCTAATTTATTATTGCATAAAAAATCCCAGTGAATAGAACAGGTTTTTATTTTTTGTCCATATCACTGGGTACATTTTAATAGTAAATCAAATGGAGTTTTATTACTTTTATTTATCAAATAATCTCGATATTATTCCTCATCAGTATAATGGATTTTTTCGTCCGAATAATAGTGTGGATTGTTAAGTTTTTGAGCTTCAGTTTGTTCCTTCATCGATTCTAATATTTCAAATGCATTGCTTCTACTCTTATTGATAATCTTAGTATGGGATAAATATTCATGAGGACCGGAATTGGTTCTTGAAAAACTAATCATTATTAATACAATCAAAAATGGTACTCCCATTACTTCAAATCCCCATAAAGTAAATAGTCCAATTGGTACTAATCCATTCATAAGATAAATAATGATAAATCTTATAGTGATTTGTTTTTTTGTTGATGGAGTTTTATCTTCACTATTTACACAAGATAACCCACAAATCTTTTGTCCAATAGAAGAGTGTTCTTTTGAAAGAATAGGTACGGTTAAAAAGAAAATAGTAAATGAGATCATCGAACAAAAAATAATCGTTGCAACCATTACATTATAAGTATAATTTGTAGCAATTACATATTTTGTATTCGAATGCAAAATATCTAATGCTTTTTCATATTGAGTTGAAAGAAAAGACTTTACCATACTATCAGTAATATCTTTTTTTCTAACAATCTCATTATTACTATTATATTCAAATAATCCAGATGATAATTTCGATTTATTATATGATTCAATTAGATTCTTATTAACCGCATATTCATAAGTGGAATAAAAATTAGTTAATGGAACATCTAAGTTTTCTTCTGGAGTTTTTTTGGAATCATAAAATTGAAGATAAGTAATATTCTCACCGTATTTTTCATTATATAATCCTGAGTTCATGTTAATTTGAGTTGCTTCATCTTTATATTTATAATAATTAAGAGGATGAAAAATCGTCACACTTGATAATAAATATAATCCGACAATAGTGACCATAATTATTAACGTATCTAAGAGAATCGAAGCAACTCTCTTTAAAAGATTAGGTCTTGCAGGATCATCAGGAATCTTCTTTTTTTCATTTTTTTGTTTATAATAATTATTTTGTTCTTCAATACCTTTTTGTATCGCTTTTTTATCATTATTTGTTTTTGACATATAACTTTTTAACTCCAATAGATATAATCTATTATATCAAAAAAGATACAACTTATCACTAGATTATTCTCTATAAATCTGAAATGTCGGCTGTTATTAGTTGAAAAACTAAATGCAATAATTTAACCCAAGAATATTCTTTCTAGTTTTCATCTATTGTTATACTTTGAGTTACTATTACAGAATTCATACATTAAATTTTATCCTTTATAATACCTTAATGCAAAAACAGTAAGTTTATTTGTTGTTATAGAATATTGTTTTATGTGTAAGTAATATTTTTTTCCTCCCTCAAAAGTCATAGTGATTCTTGGTTGAAGATTTCCTGCGCCATCATCATTATACATATTATTGATTTTATTAAAATTTCCATCAAGTATTTGCATTGTAATATCCTTATAGTCTCCTGAAATATATTTCGTTTCAAACGTTAATCTAATAGTAGATTGTGGCTCAACAAGTATATAAGCAGATTCTCTATTAATATATATTGAAGATCCACTACATAATGAAATAGTAGAAGTATTATCTAGTCCACCTTCAAATTCACAATTATCGAATATTTTGTATTCCTTATAAATAACTAAATCAATATTTTTCTCAACCGTATTATTTTCAATCTGAACTGAAACATAATATATATTATCTTTCTCAAGAACAACACTCAGATTATTATCTCCAATATATTTGCTATCAGAAATCAAATGATAATCTACATCATATATTTTTATTATGGCATCAGTATTATTTAATGTTGAGAACGTGAATAGATCAGTTCTAGAAGGAATAAATTTTTTAATGCAAGGGTTATTTGTTATTGAAAAACTGTTCTTGTGAATAGAATATTTGCTTTCATAGGCATAATCTATTTTTTCTCCAATTGATACTTTGATTTTTCCTCTCCCTGGAGAGTATATAAAATCATCAAAGTCATCATACTCTCTTATTTCTAATGAATACGTGTTCCCTCCTTTTAGATTCACATCAAATTTTGTACATACTCTTAATCCTTTAGAATTAACGTATGCTCCACCATCATCATAATCATTAACGAATTTATTATTTTCATCGAAAAATTTTATATATGTATCATCCTCAGTATCAAATGTTTCAAATGAATAGTTCCCATCATATTCTGGTGTAAAATTCACAATACATGATTTTTCTTTTTCATACGTATACAAAGAAGATTCTCCCATCATTAATTCAATTTCAGAATTATTCCAACTTAGATTATCCATCCACCAACCGTCAACTGAATCAACTTTTCTGTATTCTCCGTTTGAAGAAACTTGCATTATCTCTAATGAAACATTTGTAGCCATTATTGAAGGAACATAGATTTTCCTATCAAATCCTACTTGATATAATAATTTGAAATGTTGTTTTTCTGTTTCGCAATTATTCATTTTTACTTCATATATTATTGGCAATGAATCATTATTGGGCTTATAGTTTGTTTCAATATTTCTCGCACTATAGCCATATTTTACATAATTATCGGCATATTGTTTCATAAACCATTGCGACCCTTCGAATATTCTTGTGTTATATACTCTCTTTGGACTAAAAGTTTCTGTTTCAATCTCAATTTTTTTATCGTTAATATCGATTATTTGATTAGAAAAAAAAGTTGCTGCTTTTCCAGCATATTTTATTATGGATGAATTCAAATATTTTGACATTAAAGAACTTGCGATGTTAAACGAATATTTTCCAAGAATTAAGTTTTCATACAAAACTTTATTATATGGTGCAGTATTTCGAAATTCAAAACCAAAACATGAAAAATACATTCCTGGATCAAAATATGCATATGTTTGTGGAGTAGAAGATACAGATAGATTATATTTTGTACTATCATACCCTGCATCTCCTTGATTTAGCAGTGGGAAAATTTGTCCATCATAATGAAATTCTCTACTCTTCATAGTATCATTCATCAAACACATAGAAACATTAATATTAGATAATACATATCGAAAATCAGTATCATTTTTTAATCTGCTTACATTATTTGTTTGTCTATTATAAATATATTTACTTTGATAGATTGGTGTGATATCAACGTAACACTTATCTTCCGTTTCAATATAATAAAGATTTGGTAATCTGTTTTCTACATCAAAAATTATCACCTCACTAATATTTGAATTTTTGTAAGGAAAATTATTTGAAGATGTATTAATATAGAAACCAAATTCTTTACCCACATATGAGTAATTTCCACATTCTGTAAAATAATTCTTAGGAATTATATTAACGATTTCATCATCGTGTGACATATGATACACGCCATAATCTGATGAAATATTATTATAATTATTTCCAATTAAATATGAGTCATATGATTCCCTACTTCTATCATATAAAGTACCAATATTAGCTATATACTTTTTTAAAAATGTATCATTCTTAGTTAATTCTTCACATTCACCATATCTTACAGTGTCACAGCTATTACAAAACGCTATTTCCTCACGAGTATTATTGCCTACATAATCATTCTTTAATACCTCATAAGATTTATATTTTTTTATGTTATTATCTATACTAGCACTCTTTGTTAATGAAAAATTTGCAGCACATAAACAACATAGAAAAAAAACAATTTTTTTCATATATTTTTCTCCTTATTTCTGTACTAGTACTAATTTATTATACAATATATACCAAATAAAGCAACTATTATTATTTATTTTAAATACATTTATAATTTATTGTTTAAAAAATTAAAATTTCGTTTTGTAAATGAAAGCTGAATTTAGTTTGTCAAAACATTTTGTTGTATCGTATAATTGCCCTTTTTATCTTTTTTTTTGCTAACCATTAAAGCAAATCGTGGGTGAATAATCCATTATTTGCTTTATTTTTTGA
>CAMCEE010000036.1 GCA_945873815.1 uncultured Caryophanales bacterium | reverse complement strand
AGTAGAATCCTTGAGCGAGAAGCCCCCACTTCTATAAGTGGTGGAGCATGTCACTTCATACGCTAAAAGAATTCCACTTATTCCGCCACCAACTATTAAAACATCAACACTAATATCAGAATCTAAGGCAGGAAACTCATCGATTTCCACTTCTCTCCAAATCGAATGTTTCTTCATACATATCACCAATATTAGTATTCACAAAGAATAAAGTTTCAATAATAAAATATTATAACTGACCTATTGATCTTAAATATCTTTCTAAAATAATCATTGCTGCAGCACTATCGATTACGCTCTTTTGCTTTTTACTCTTCTTATTATTAAGATGTAACATTTCCATTGCTTCAACAGTTGAATTACGTTCATCTTGAGTAACAATATCAACATTAGGATATTGTACTTTTAGTTTTTCAATAAACTCATACACAATTGGTGTCATCTCACAAGGATCGCCACTAGGATATAAAGGAAGACCAATAACGATATGCTCAATCCTTTCAAATCGAGTAACTTCTTTAAGCATCCTAAGGCACTCATCATAATCCCCCATATGAAATTTAAGATTTGGGAGTGGGGAGGCAAGCATACCAGAACGAGATATAGCAAGTCCAAGTGATCCCTTACCTAAATCTAATGCTAAAATATTAACTTTCATAACTCCTCCTACACCATCTCACTCTTTAAAGATCCATTCATTAAAGAATTAATCTCATCAAGAGGATCAACTTCATTAAAAATAACATTATATAATGCTGTGATAATCGGTATATAAATATTATGTTCATTCCCTAATTTATAAGCGAGTTCACAAGCGTATATTCCTTCCACTGTTTTAATATTATGCTCTTTAAAATAACGTATTCCTTTACTACCTATTATTACACCAGCTTCATAATTCCTAGATTTAGGAGAAGAACAAGTTAAAACTAAATCACCGATTCCAGTTAATCCTAAGCAAGTTTGTTCCATTCCACCTACTCTAACGACAAATCTAGTAATCTCTCCTAAGCCTCTAGTAATTAATGCAGCATGAGAATTATTTTCAAATCCTAACCCTGTTAATATACCAGAAGCTAAAGCAATAACGTTTTTTAAACTAGCACACACTTCAGAGCCAATAACATCACTATTCGTGTACACTCTAAAATAATGATTAGAAAAAACTTTTTGAACGATAGAAGCAGCATTTACATCTGTACTAGAAGCTGCAATTGCGGTATATTGCTTTCTTACTACTTCCTCTGCAAAAGATGGACCGATTAATGATACAACTCCACTAATTAAAGATGAATCAATAAGAGATGATATATATTCTACCATCGTCTTTTTTGTTTTCCTTTCAAATCCCTTCGTAACATTAACAATAATTGGTTTAGACGATAATAAAGGAATAATATTCGAAATAACACCTTCAATAACGCTAGAAGGAACAGCAATAACTATAATATCCGCATCTTTAACTCCATAAGCTAAATCAAGTGTTGCAGTAATATTAGTATTCAATATCACTTTTCCACAATACTTCCTATTCATATGATTATTATTAATGTCATTTATCTCATCTTCTGCAATACCATATATACAAACATCATATCCATTATCTGCAACAACATTTCCAAGCGCACTCGCCCATGCTCCAGAACCAATAAATGTAATCTTCTTAATCTCTTTCATTTTAGTCACCTTTTCTTTTACTAGATTATAATAATCTAAAAACCAAAACAATAATATGTTTAATACATTATAACACTAATAACTAAAATTTCTTTTTATTCACTTCTACATAAAAATTCATAAAGCAAAAAAGACTTTGATATCTTAATGGAAATGATATTATTTTTTGTTTGTTGATAATGGAATCTAAAGAATATTGGAATAAGTTTTCTCCTCATTTATATGTTTTATAGTTTTATTATTTCCATCAAACATACCTAATAATAGCCAAATACCCAAACAAGCATTATATACAACAACGCTAAATGTAGAAAATCTTTCAAATAATCCAAACACGCTCTTAAAAGCATTCGTTCCTATTGCGCCAAGCATCATAAATCCTAAAGTTACAAGTGCAAAAATTCCTATAACCTTTTGTGACTTATCGAATCTTGATCCTACAAATATTGTGACTAAACTAGCAATAGATAATAAAACAACTAAAACTGTAACAATAAGATGCATAACGTTTTGAATGTTATTCGCTTCTGCATCAGTGATATAAGGAAACATTGTATAACCAACATTAGTAATCCACATCATCGCGAGAAATAATAATATTCCGACTTTAAATACTTTTGATTTAGTATTCAAACAAGCCACACTAACTGCAGAAATACAAACAATACCACAAGGACCAAACAACGCATTCAATTGAGTTGCAAGTCCTAACGAAGGAGCATCCACAGCAGTTAGTTCGCTAACAGCTGCAGTAATCCAATTGTACCCAGGATAAGCAAGAGGAGAAAAAACAACCATTGCAGTATAACTGAGTAAACTTAGTATTCCACATATTCCTAAATACTTAAGCTTCATAACTAATTTCCTCCATACACTCTAGCGAATTCCTTAATATACAAATCTAAATATGATTTATGATTCTCTCCAATAAAAGATAAATCAAATTCATAATTCATAATCTGATTAACGTTTAAAGCAAAAGACATTGCAACAGCATCAATATCGACAATATGCGATATTCCAAGTTCATTAGTATATGTAAATAATCTCTTAGTAGCCTCAATCATTCTATTCGTTTCAAGAACCAAGACTCTTGCTGCTTCTTTATTTAGCGTTCTTTCCGCATAAATAATTTTATAGAACATTGCTAAATCGGGTTCTGAATTCATACTTTTATATGAACTAATAATTGTAGATAAAACATCAATAAAAGAAGAATTCTTATTAAAATTTGATATATCGACATTTCGATTTTGATTAAATGCTTTATTTCTAAAATACTCATACATCTTATGTATTATCTCTTCTTTTGATTTGTAGTGAGAATATAATGATGATTTAGATAATCCACACCTTGCTGCTATTTGACTCATTGAAACGTAGCCTAAACCCTTTTCACATGCTAATTCTAATGTGGATAATAATATCTTTTCTTTCATAAATTCAACTCGTATTCCTTTCAAATAGCATTTTACGACCGAACGGTCGCTTTTGTCAACACATATATTCAAAATTACTTTCTTGTTACTTGACATATTTATTGCAACAAATACATTTCATCTAGCGGCGTATTATAATTTGTTGCAATTTGAGAAGTATAATGAATCAAAGATTTTATAGATTCCAAATTATTATCCCTTTTAAATCTTTGAGCAAATGAATAAAGAATATTATTTTCCATTGGATATGATATTTGATAGCCACCATATAAAAATGGTTTTGGAATCGAATCCAATCTAACCATTTCTTGCATCAGTTTGTTTTCAATAGAATTAATATCGTGTAAATCATTTCTAAGCATACATCCATATTCTTTACCAAAAACATCATAGCCTTTTATTACTTTAGCGTTTTCTATCAATTCAATATTAACATTTAGAATATTCAAAATATTCATCACCATATCTAGTGATGGATTCATTGAATGATTTTCTATTCTACCAATTGTTGATTGAGGAACATGACATCTTTTTGCAAGTTCAATTTGGCTTAATCCTTTTTCTTTTCTTATGGATTTAATTCTATTAACGAAATCTATTGTACTTTTATTCATAATTTACTCTGTTTATATTAAAACAATATTTTCCCTTTCCGTGTTTCAAAACTTGAATGATTACCTTTGTATCTAATAATTTAGAAATAAGTTTTGAAACTCCAAAAGGCGACATTTCAAAACATCTATTATTTCTTTTCTGCCAAAGTATTCAAAATCTTTTAGTGGTTGATATAATATTTCAATATTTTTTCTTATTGTTTTAGAAATTTTAGCCTTTTCAATGTCCACTTTATTCTTATTAATATCCACTTTTATTTGTTCAATGTCCACTTTTATTTGTTCAATGTCCACTTTTTCATTCCATCTTATATGTAAATATCTATTTTTTAGTTCATTATTTCCATCTGTAAATATTTGTTTTTTCATTACAAATAAAACGAGTTCAATGGCAGTTTCTAGCGAAATTTCCTTATTTAATATTTCAAGCAAATCGCAAGTTTGGATTAAAATTAATCGCAAATTTGGCAAAGCATTAATCGCAAGTTAGAAAAAAATTTTTAATAGTAACAACGTGAAATCACGTTGTTCTGACTGTTCCCTATAATGGCTAATACTCCACCGACCCATAAATGGCCATGAACGGTCTAACAACCGTGTTCAATACTTGCTACCCTTTAAAAGGGTCTACATATTCTTTGGTTGACATACTATCAATCATAAGGTCTTCTTTCTCTTGATCTCGAATATATTGTTCTACCACCTTTGTATCAAGTCCGACCGTTGAAACAAAATATCCTTTTGTCCAAAAGACCTTATTACCGAACTTATACTTTCAATTCGCAAATTTTTCAAATATTCCATAAAATTTGAAACAGACATTTTTGGTGGTATTTTCACAAGCATGTGTATGTGATCAGGCATCACGTGCGCCTCTATTATTTCGACATCTTTATATGCGCAAAGTCGCCGTATAATTGCTTGAATGTTAGGCTCCATGGATGCTTGATAATAACCCAGCCTAAAATATCGAATACAATACAAATCGAAACCCATATTGCTCCAGTAATGAATGCTTCAGCTATTATTGGATTAGATAATCCATTAATGTAGATGAATCCAAACACTGTGAAAATAACAATGTTATACAATGGATGCCATGGTTTGGTTTTCTCATATCCTTCTCCCATTGACTCTTTATCCATTGGCTTCATATGGAGAACATAAATATTGAATATTGTATGAAGTATTCCAATTAATGTGACAATGATATAGGCACTCCAAAATCATAGCATTGATAGTCCGAAATCTTGCATTATTTAAGAATCTCCCAATAACCACTCTTTTAAGCTTATAACTTCAATACCTTCTTCAGTAATATATTTTTTAAAG
>CAMCEE010000035.1 GCA_945873815.1 uncultured Caryophanales bacterium | reverse complement strand
TTTGAGATTTAACTACCCATTTTAGAGGTTGACCCCAAAGACAGGTTTTATTTTATCAAATAAAAACAAAAATAACATTAAAATATACGTCTATTAAGTTAATTGATTATTATTGCGTAAATAAGGAAAAGATTAAGCAAAATTAGATTACGCTTAGATTAAAAAAAAGAACTCGAATATCAACTCAAGTTCTTCCCATATATAATTCTAAAATGTGTAATTTCTTTTATCTATTCCAAAAATTCAAAAACTGTTAATTCTTTCTTTTCTTAAAGGATATTTTTTAAATCCTTTGGAATCTTATCTTTCTTTATCGCATTGATTATCTTTTCTTCTTTTTCTTTTGAAATATCTTTTCCTGCTAAACGCGCGACATCCTTAATCAATTTTTTTAAATTCTTTTCATCGTTTAAATCTTTACTACTAACAGATTTAGCTAGCTTCATTAAATCTTCCTTTCGAACATTAGTTTTATTCTCTAATTGATCAAAAATTGAATCTTTATTATCTTTAGACATATATCTCCCTCAAGATAATATATGAAAAAAAGTAGTAATACTTCACTACTTTCTTTCTCTACAAATAATTTTTATTGGAGTTCCTGTAAAATCAAAGCAATCTCTCAATCTATTTTCGATATATCTTTCATATGAGAAATGCATATACGATGGATTATTAACAAATAATACAAAAGTTGGAGGACAAGTTGTAACTTGATTTGCAAAAAATATTTTTAATCTTCCACCATTAAAAATCGGTGTAGGATTCATGATTTGAGCATCTTGCATGATTTCATTTAGTGTTGAAGTTCCTACTCTCATATTATAAGAAGAATAAGCCACATCAATTTCTGGGAAGATAGTTTGAATTCTCGACCTATCTTTTGCAGATACATAAACAACAGGAGCATAATCTAAGAATTTAAATTCTCCTCTTATTTTTTTAGTAAACTCATTCATCGCATTTTGTGTATGTTCTACTAAATCCCATTTATTAACAACTATTACAATAGCTTTATTCGAATCCATTGCATATCCAACAACATGTTTATCTTGTTGAGTGATTCCAGTTTCAGCATCGATAACTAATAAAACTACATCGCTTCTATCAATTGCAGATAAAGCTCTCAAAGCAGCATATTTATCAACAGATTCATAGATTTTACCCTTTTTCTTTAATCCAGCCGTATCAATAACAACATAATTCTTGCCATCTCTTACAAATGGAGTATCGATTGAATCTCTCGTAGTACCTTCAATATTAGAAACGATTACTCTCTCTTGTCCTAATAAGGCATTTGTTAAACTTGATTTACCAACATTAGGCCTACCAATAAGTGAAAAGCTGATTGCATCATCATATCTTTTAATCTCTTTTTCTGGCAATAATTCTATGATTTTATCTAATAAATCTCCAATACCGATACCATGAGAACCAGATACGGCAATAGGATCTCCAAGTCCAAGTGCATAGAATTCATGAATTGCATCAATAAATGCGATATCATCAATCTTATTGACTGCTAAAATCACAGGTTTTTTTGCTTTATATAACATTTTAGCAACGAATCGATCATTATCCGTTAATCCTGTTCTTCCGTCTGCAACATAAACAATAACATCCGCTTCTTCAATTGCGATTTCCACTTGTGCCCTAATTTGCGTTTGAAATGGTGCATTTGCGATTTCAATTCCACCAGTATCAATAAGCGTAAATTCTTGAGTTAGCCAACTAGCACGCGAATAAATTCTATCACGTGTAATACCTGAAGTATCTTCCACGATTGCAAGTCTTTGTTCAATGATACGATTAAAAATTGTTGATTTCCCAACATTTGGAGTTCCAACAATTGCTACTATACCTCTACTACTTCCCATTGATATTACCCACTTTATTCAAAACGATATTAGTCATCGCATCAATCGCTTCATCAATGCTCATATGAGTTGTATCAACTAAAACCGCATCACTTGCTTGTTTTAATGGAGCGAATTCACGATGAGAATCGATATAATCTCTTCTTTCTAGATCTTTTTCCACATCTTCAAGTGTACATTCAATTCCTTTTAAAAGATTTTCTTTATGCCTTCTTATTGCTCTTTCATGAACATCTGCAACTTGAAAAATCTTAACCGTCGCATTAGGAAAAACATATGTTCCAATATCTCTTCCATCCATTACAACAGAAACATTTGAACCCATTTTTCTTTGAAGATCAACTAAAAATAATCTTACTCCTTTATTCGCAGCAATATAAGAAACGTTTAAAACTACATCTTGACATCTAATTTCTTTTGTGACGTCTTCATTATTCAACATAACGCGTCCGTCTTTTAATAGTTCGATATTTATATCTTTTAATAGAGAAACAACTTTTTCATCATCTTGGCAATCGACTCCTTGTCTTAATGCATATAATGTTACACATCTATACATAGCTCCTGTATCTACATAGACGAATCCAAGTTTTTTAGCAACGCCCTTTGCAACAGTGGATTTTCCTGCTGCCGATGGTCCATCAATCGCAATAGTAATGATCATAAATTCCCCCCTCTAAGCAAAATAACAAGAATAATAAGCACGATAAGCGCAATAATAAGAACAATTCCTGCTCCTACAAGAATACGGAATAGTAATTTATGTAATTGCATCTTTTTTTCTTCTTTTTTTTGTTTTTCGATATCTTCTTTAGATATCATCGTTGTATATTCATCATGAGCTTTGACAATTTGATCAATTGAAATGGATAAAGTGTTCTTTTTAACATGTTCCACTTGCAATACTTCCTCACTCATTGCAACATCATTTTTTTCGTCTTCGGGTTCAGTTACTTGATAAGGACTATTAAAGTTGTTATAAGTGCTCATATCTTGAATACTTTCGCGAAGTTTCTTATATTTATCAACTCGTGTTTGTTTATCCATTTTGAACCCTCCAGATAAGTCTATTCTACTAAAACATATAAGGAAAATAAACCATTTTATTTTCAATCATAAATATTATAACTTAGACCATATATTATTTTACATAACGAAAGAAAAAAGAAAAGAAAAAAATTCATAACTTGAGAGATAATAGTCAAAATAATTTATCAGCAAAAATAAGATTGAAATAAATTACTCAACTCTTTATAATGGATTTATAAGGATTTAGGAGGAAAACTTTATGGCAAAAAAAGTAGTCGTAAATAAAGACGTTTGCGTTGGTTGTGGCGTATGTACAACAATTGCACCAGATGTCTTAGTTATTGGAGACGATGGTTTAGCAGAAGCTATCGCAGATGCAACTGATGAAGCAGCAGTTACAGAAGCAGCTGAATCATGCCCTGTACAAGCTATCGAAGTTGAATAATTAGATCAAAAAATATGATGTAGTCTCTACATCATTTTTTTTGTCTCTTTTTTTCCTTTCATTATCTCTTTTTTAGATAATTTCACATAAAAAAAAGGAGGTGAAATATCCTCTAATTTACGAGTCATTTCTTTCTCCTCTTATATCAATATAGTTTTATTTCCTATTTTTTCTCTAATAAGACTTTAATTTCTTGAAGAAGTTCTGTTTGTTTAAGTTGAGACAAACGAAGTTCTTCTTTTTGTTCTTCAATCTTTCTTTCTAATTCTTTTTCCTTTTCTTTTGCAATTCTTTCTTCTTCAGACTTTTTCTCTGCTGCTGCTTTTTCTTCTTCTATTTTCTTATGATAAATAGATTTACGTAATGTCGTGAATAATTTAAGAATGGTAAATAAAATAACTGCAATTATCGCAAAATTGATTACTGCTTGGATGAAGTTACCCCAATCGATAAAAATACATTTTGCATTGACACTTCCATCTTCTAGTAAATATTTTTCTCCATTTAATACCGTGATAAGCGATATTCCTGTTCCACCCGTACAAGCGAAAACAATCCAGTTAATAAGAGGCATAAAAATCTTATTAACTAATGATGTAACAATCGTACTGAACGCACCACCGATAATGACACCAACTGCCATATCAATAACGTTTCCACGCATTACAAATTTTTTAAATTCTTCTATTATGCTTTTTGCTTTCTCTTTTCTTTTCATAAAAATACCCCTCTTCTCTCATTATACATTTATTTTTATCAATGTAATATAGGAAAAAGTAAAGTTCACCTAATATTATCTTAATTGATAGGTGAAAAACAAAATGCAGCAATTTGATTATAAGGACTTTGATTAATGAGTTATTCTTTCTAAGAATTAATTCATTCAAATAAGATTGTCTATTTATAACCATATCTAAACCTCCATTGACTATTTTTGCAAGTTCTTGCATTTTTGTTCAACTATGTTAGATTTTTATAATGTAGATTCAAACGTTAGAAAGATACATTTTTTCACTTTTTCTAACTTCTATAAACTTTATCTAGAATAACGGCAAATACTCTTTATTCAAATTAAGAATAATTTTTGTTAATCATTAATAAAATCTTTTTTTCATATTAGTGATATGTGTAAATCATTTCACTATGTCTATCTATATAAATCCCAAATGTAAGCATTTTCATTACATTTTTAAGAGAAAAAAGAAAAGAAATCGAGGTTATATGATAGTATGAAGTTAATAGTCCTCGGAGGAAAAATAGTATGAAAAAAATAATACTCACTTACGAAGAAATTTCAAAAAGATGCAAACTAATCGGTGAACAACTCGCAACACGTTACAGATTCAATGATACTCCACCTGTATTCATCGGTGTAATGAAAGGAGCAATTCCATTTTTAACCGATTTAGTTACTTACGTCGATATCCCTTTAATCATCGATTACATCCAAGTAGGTTCATTTAACGGAACCGAATCAACAGGTACGGTCGTATTAAAAAAAGATGTCACGCAAGATGTTAGAAATAGAGATATCGTAATTGTAGAAGATATCGTAGATTCTGGTATATCAATGGCATTCTTAGTCGATTATTTCCAAAGAAAATATCAACCAAAAAGTATCGTTACAGTCGCCCTATTAGATAAAAAATGTAATCGTAAAGTTCCTTTTGAATTAGATTACGCTGGTGAAGAAATCGAAAATGTATTCGTTATGGGATATGGCCTAGACTATAAGGATCTATACCGTAACACAAGATATGTTTTCGTTCCTGATGAAGAAGACATAAAAAAATGTGAGGAAATCAGTTCAAGATACTAGGAAAATAGAGTTATGCATTCATATTAATTAATATGTACCCTATGTCAAGGACAGTAAATAAAAAAGGTATGTATAAATAAGG
>CAMCEE010000034.1 GCA_945873815.1 uncultured Caryophanales bacterium | reverse complement strand
ATGAAGGTGGATTAATGTGGAATGATCCTAATATTGGTATAGAATGGCCATATGATGGGGAAGTTATATTGTCTGAAAAAGATAAGAATAATCTAATGTTGCGACAATAAAAAAGTATAATATAGATTTCGAAAGGATTTAGATATATGAAAGTTGTAGAGATTAGTGCATTTATTAACTATAGTGTTGGCAGTATTATGAGGAATATACAAAAGTACTTAATATCCAATGGCCATGAGTGCAAAATTTTATATGCTAGAGATTCCAATGATTCTGAGTATAACAGTTTCAAGTATTCTAACTCAGTGTTGGTTTATCTAAATGCAATAGCAGCAAGATTATTTGATAATGATGGTTTTTTCGATGTATTTGGTACTCGTAAATTGATAAAAATGATCAAAGAATTTGATCCTGACATTATACATATTCATTGTTTGCATGGGTACCATATTAATATAAATACTTTTTTTAAGTATCTAAAATTTTCGAGAGCTAAAATTATATGGACCATGCATGATGTATGGGCTGTGACAGGACATTGCTGTTATTTTGAAAGTTTTAATTGTCAAAAATGGAAAACATCTTGTAATCATTGTCCCGCCATTAAGGAGTATCCAAAGTCCATTCTAAGAGATAATTCAAAAAGAAATCATGATGTAAAAAGAAAAGTTTTCACATCGCTTGATAGTGATAAAATAACTATTGTTTCGCCTTGTAAATGGATGGATGAAGTTGTGCAAAAAAGTTATTTAAATAAATATAATCATGTAATAATTAATAACGGAATTTCAGTTGACGAATTTACTAATTACAATAATAAACGCTCAAAAATATTGATTGCTGTCGCAAGTGTTTGGGACAGAAGAAAAAATATTGAATATGTTCTGAACTTATCAAAAAATTTAAAGGAATGGAAAGTTATAATTGTTGGGAAAACATTTAATATAAATAAGGATTCGTATGAAAATATTACATTTATTGATAGAACTTCAAATAAAAAAGAATTAATAGAATTATATAACAAAGCTTCAATATTTATCAATCCAACCTTGGACGATAATTTTCCAACAGTAAACATAGAAGCTCAGTTATGTGGCTTGATGGTGTTATCATTCGATACTGGAGGATGCGCTGAGACTGATATTGGAAATTTATACATTATAGCGAATGATTTAAATATAGATGATAATTTTTTAAATGATTTTTACAGCAAAAGGATATATAAAAATCCAAAATTGAATTTAACAGATAAGTGCATGTCAAATAAGTATATAGAAATTATGGAGAATTCTTTGAGCGGGGGCGAGAAAAAATGACATTGAGAAAAAAAATATTTTTATTCTATTTGGTATTAATTCCATTCTCAATACCTTCTTTTTTAGAGGGCATATTGCCATTAAATACTTACTTAGTAAGCATTGCAATATTTCCATTTTTTTTAGCATTTCTTGCTTATTTTGTCCATTCTATTAAAAATAGTGTTCCATTAAATAAATTTTGGCTTCATTCTTTTTTCGTTGTAGTTTTTCTTGGCTTTTATAGTTCAATAATGGGAGCGATTCACTATACTGACTATGGAACCATGTTTGGTGAAGATAGCATCTCAGCTACAATTTCATTTTTTATGTATCCAATATTCGCATGGTTGATTATATGGGTTAATTACAACGGATTTATAGATATAGGATTAGAACGAATTAAAAGAGTTTTACTATTTTGGTCAATCTCTTTCATTCTAATTTCTTTATTGCAACTTGTAGTATTAAATGTTCCTTCATTTGCGAAAGTTTATGATGGAATTAATTTCCTTGGTTTTTTTAGAGATTCAAATTATATACTAAAAGAAGGGAGAATTTGTGGATATTTAAAAGAACCATCAATTGTAGGCAATTTTACAGTTTGTTTACTTTTGCCATATAGTTTCTATGAATCATTTTATTGCCGAAAGAAAAAATATTTTATCTTATTTTTAATGATATTATTGGTTTCTATTCTTTCATTTAGTTCTGCAACTTATGTAGCACTAATTGTATTTTTTATATTTATTATTGCATATTTTTTTAAGAAGAATAGAAAAGATGTAAAAACACTGCTTACTTCTATTTTTATAGCAATACTTGCTTTTGGAATTTTAATTTCTTTTAATTATTCGGATTTTCAGAGACTTTTATTTAAAATTACTGATTTATCTAATATGTCAACTGCATATAGATATTCAATTATATATAATGACTTAATGATTTTTAAAGATAATCCTTTTGGCATTGGAAATGGTAATCAAGGTTTTTTTTACAATAATGTAGCTCAGTATTTTTATAATCAATCTCAATCTCCAGAAATCTTATATGCTATAAATGGTGGATATGGATTAATTGGTGGAGGTCCATTCTTTGGCTCTCTAATTTCTGGGTATGGAATTGTTGGAATTGTTGCCTTTATAGTTATCTATGGCAAAATGTTGACAATTGGTAAAAAAATCGAATACACATTTCCAAAATATTTATTTTTTAGTTCAATTATGATATTCTCTATAATGGGAATCGTAAGTGTTAATATAAATTTGGACTTTGTGTTTCCGTTCATAATAGGCTTATTAGCATTCGAAAATAACTACCAACAGGAAGATAAAATGAATGCTATAATGTGATTTTTGGATGATTAATATTAATAGCGAGGTATCTTATGAAAAAAGTTTTATATTTAACAAACATTCCAGCTCCATATAAAGTTGCTTTTTTTAATGAATTATCGAAGAAAGTTGATTTAACAGTTGGTTTTGAAAGTTTTACAGATCCAGATAGAAAAAATGAGTGGTTAAAAAGGGAAAAAATTAAATTTAATCATTTTTTTCTTAGTGAAGATGGGATTTCTTCTATTAGTAATGCAATGAAAAATGTACTCAACGAATTAAAGAAAAGCTATGATATTGTGGTAATTAGTACTTATTATACAAAAATCCAAAAAAAATTGATTTCATATTTTAAAAAGAAAAGAATTCCATATGCAATTAGCAGTGATGGAGGTTATAAGAAAAAGGATTTTATATTAAAAAAACTTTTAAAAAAGTATTATCTATCTGGCGCAAAATATTATTTTTCTCCAAGTGAAATAACTGATGAATATCTTAAATATTATGGAGCTAAGACCGAAATATACAGATATCCGTTTACTTCTGTCACGGATTTAGATATTAAAGATTATTTAGCTTATGACAAAGGAAATGTATTAAAACTAAAAGAAGAACTAAATATTAAAGAAGAAAAGGTAGTTGTTGGAGTTGGAAGTTTCATTCATAGAAAAGGATGGGATATATTAATAAATTCAATAAGGGATAAAACAATTGGGTATTATATTATAGGCGGTTGTATTACAAAAGAATATAAGCAATTAATCGAAGAAAGAAAACTAAGTAATATTCACTTTTTAGAATTTATGGATAAGCAAAATGTTTTCAAATATTATAGAATTGCTGATTTATTTTGTCTACCCACACGAGAAGATATATGGGGATTAGTAATTAATGAAGCCTTAGCTAATGGATTACCAGTTGTTACTTCCAATATGTGTCTCGCAGGCTTAGAGTTGATTGATGGTACAAATGGGATACTATTCGACGTAAAAAAAGAAAATTGTTTCTCTGAATTGAATGAAGCAATAATGAAAATATTGTATTCTCCTGATTATTATATCTACAAAGAAAATGCATTTAAAACAGCTCGGAAATATACAATAGAAAATATGGCTGATACTTATTCCAAAGTTTTCAATCTTTACTAATTTATCCTCAAAACATAACTTTCAGGATTATAAGAAAGGAGAAGTACATATAATGGATAATTATATTGTACTAGGTGCGCTAATGAAAAAATGCTTATTAATTGCTCCATTATTTAATGGATATTACAAAGAAATCATGGGAGTTTTGATAGAAAAAGGCTTTTTAGTTGATTATGAAAGAGATCAATTTTCGAATGATACATTTTCTTTTATCAAAAAGCGATTATTTAGAAATTATGTAAAAAAATCTACAGATAAATATGTGAATTCCATTTGTGAAAAACATGAAAATATTTATGATGCAATAATAATAATATTGGCTTATAGTTTTTCTAAAGAAAACATTTTACAATTAAAACGAAAATATTCTAAAGCAAAAATAATATATTATGCATGGGATTCAGTTTCAAATTTTAAAGTTATTAAAGAATTAGCAGATGCAAGTGATTTTGCTTTATCTTTTGACCCATACGATTGTAAGAAGTATGGATATTCCTTCCTTCCTTTATTTTATAGCGAATCCATATCTAATAAATCTGAAAAACAATATATGTATTCGTCGATAATGAGTATATATCCTACTAAGATTAAACAACTAGAAAAAGTTCTTAATTTAATTCCAGAAGATATTAGTGGCTATAAGTATTTTGTGGTTAAGTCACGATTGTTTTATATATATTATAAACTGAAATATAGTAGACTATTTAGGGGTTATAGGATGAAGGATTTCAGATATCGAGGATTGAATAAGAAAAAGGTGTATCAAGTTTTTGCTAACTCAAAAGTTGTATTAGATATTCCATTAGAAAATCAAATAGGATTAACTATGAGAACATTTGAGGCGTTGGCTTTAGGATGTAAGTTAATAACGACTAATTCGGATATTAAGAATTATGATTTTTATAACAAAAAAAACATTTTTGTTATTGATGATAGTACAAAAGAAATTCCTTCGCTGTTTTTTGAAGAAGAATTTGATAATAAGTATAAGATTAGTGATTCTTATTCGATTAATAGTTTTGTTGATAAATTGATTGAATGTCTAAAGAAAGATGAAAATAAATGAAAATTTTAATTTGATACTTGAAGAATTAAATGCAACAACAGTTGGTATTTATTGATATTTTTTGAGCTTAGTTTGACCAAAGAATAATTGACTGTTATTTTTTTGATTTTTTTATTTAATGATTGAGTCAAGTTTACATTCTTAGGCTCAATCTTTTTGATTTCAATATTATCTAAGAATTCTTTTCCTAGAACCTTTTATGTAAAATCATATGGTGTAACACCATTCAATCCTGGTCGATAGTATGAATTAATATGTGAAAACATTAAATTAATATTATCTTGGGGGAAATCATTTAAAGATTTACCTTTAGGAATAAAATATCGTATAAACTCATGATTTTCTTCTATTTGAGCTTTTTGACAAGATGAATATGAGTCACAATAGAATAATTTTGTTCTAAGTTCACCTGTTTCATTATCAAATTCAATATTTTCTGGTTCATAGAATTCTGAACCTCTATCTGTTAAAAAGCTGGGAATAATTCTTTGAATTTACAACTACCTAACAACGAATGCAAATAGTTAAAAACCTATGCAACACTAGAATGTTCTTTATTAGGAATTAAATAGCCAATTATTAAATTTGAAACGGGAAATATGATTGTTAGAAGAACTTGATTATCATCTTGTTTACCAATAACTAAATCTAATTGAGGAATCTCGATATGTTGATTATCGGCGATAAATTTAATGTAATCAGAATACAATCTACCTTCTCGATATTTGTTAATAATGTCTGATCTGACTTTTGATTTGTATCTCTCTTTATAGGTTACTTTTCTACGTAAATCTAAACTAATAGTTTTTGTGTATTTTTGTTCAATGTAACGATAAACTGTTCTTTCTGAAATATAAATCTCAGGATGCTGTTGAAAAATTGCATAAATAGATAATCCTCTTGAGACACCATCATAAATGATATCATCTAATTTTTTAAATTCACTATAAGTAAGATTTATGCCTTCTCTAGAT
>CAMCEE010000033.1 GCA_945873815.1 uncultured Caryophanales bacterium | reverse complement strand
GACAGACTAATTTCAGTTTGCATTTACAAAACGGAATTTACTTTGTCAACTAATAGCATAAAAAATAGGTCAGTTTGAATTCAAAATAGAGGTCAGTTATATTGACTTTTGGGGTGCATTTTGATATAATTACCGAAGAAAAATACCCCAAAAGAGATGCTGCTATGGATAGTCAATATTTGCAAATTCAAACGTTGTTAGAACAAAGGGCAGAAATTACTGCAAGATTAAATTTGATTCCTTATGATGGTTCAATTGAAATAAAAGATAGAAATGGTCAAAAATATATTTATATTAGAAAGCGTGTTCTAGGACGTAATACATCAACATATGTTGATTCGTATTCTGACGAATTGTTTGCTTCTATATCTAAATTATTAAAAGATGCCAAAGAATATAAAAAGCAAATAAGGAAGATAAATAATGAACTAGCAAAATTAGGCTATAGTGGTCAAGAATTATCTTCTAGAGTATTATTAAATATCGATTTTGCTAGAGCTAATATGAAATCAAATATTTATGATCAAGCAATTCTTGAAGGCATAGCCACTACATTTCCAGATACCGAAATAATTATTGAAAATGGAAAGGTTAATGGAATGACAGCAACTGATGTTCAAAAAATATTAAATTTAAAGCATGCTTGGGAATTTATTATGGATAAAGATGTCGTTGCATCCAAATCAAGTTATTCGATATTGTGTTATATTGCTGGACTTGTGAATGAAGGATTCTATACTTATGGCGGCAGAATTAGATGTGTTCCAGTAACAATTGGAGGAACAAGTTATATTCCACCTATGCCTATAGAATTTGTTGTTAAAGAAAAAATAGAAGAAATATTGAATAAAAATGAAGAGCCAGTTGATATAGCCATTGAACTGTGTTTGTATTGTATGAAAACACAAATTTTTAATGACGGAAATAAAAGGGCTTCGGTAATATTTGCAAATCATTTTTTAATTTCGAATGGTGAAGGATTGTTAGTGATTCCAGAAAATAAAGTTTCAGAATTTAAAAAAATGTTGGTTGCCTATTATGAAGATAGAGATAATGGCGAAATATTAGAGTTTATGAAAAAATATTGTTGGAAAAGTTTTTGATAGGGTGCAAATGACTATTATTTTATAACAAAAGCACCCCATAAAGCATCAAGCCAGATTAATTTTGATACCAAAAGAAATAATGGTTTTAAGCCTTTATTTGTTGTTTTGAAGCCTATTTTTGCATTTTTCTTCTTCAATCTATGTGTTATTAAATAAAAAAAATGGTCTTGAATTAGAATAAATTTTGATTTTTATGACCATTAAAAATTCATATACAAAATTTTAGAAATATTTAAAAAAACCTGCAGAACTCAACTATTTTTAAGAAAAAGTACCCCAATTCCTAGTCTCTAGGAATTGGAGTACTAAACATTTCTATTTATGCTCTAGGCAATTTTATTTTTTATATTTATAGAATCCTTCACCAGTACTTGTACCTAATTTACCTTCATCAATTTTTTCTTTTAACATTTTTGCAATGTTTTTGAAGCCGTATGGTAACATCATCTTCTTAAGAAGTGGTGAAATTAATCCTGGAACTTTTTGATATTTTTCGACGATATTGTAAGTTGTTTTTAAACCAACGACGTCAATAATTTCGAATGGTCCTCTTGGAGCGCCTGTACCTAACTTCCAAGCTTTATCAACACTAGCTGGATCAGACACACCATTTGCAACAAGATCCATACCACATAATAAGAATGGAACTAATAATGAGTTCAAGAGATATCCGCTCTTTTCTTTTAATACTGGGACTGGAATCATACCGATTTCAAGACCAAATTTCATAACTTCATCAAAAATCTTTGGATCTGTTTTATCTTGAGCCATAACTTCAACAAGATTTTGCTTCCAAATATGGTTTGCAAAATGAAGTGAGCAATATTTTTCTGCTTTCCCTGTATATGGTGCAAATGTAGATGGTAATAATGTTGATGAGTTTGTGACAAGAATTGTCTTTTCTTCCATAAGTGGTGCAAGTTTTTTATAGAAAGCAATTTTTTCTTCTGTGATTTCTGCCATAGATTCAATGATAATGTCAGCATCTTTACAAGCTTTTGCTAAATCTAATTCTAACTTGATATTCTTATGAGCTGCTTCAGCTTTTCTGATGCATTCTTCAGCATTAAATGAATCGATGGAAGCAAGTCCTCTACACCAATTAGCTGGAGATTTTCCATCTGGTGTGTTCATTAATTCAATTGAATTTTTATAATCTTTTTCCAATTGATCTAATTTTGGTTGTGTTCTACTAATTGAACTTTCACTACGTAACCAAATTGTTACATCTTTGCCACAATATGCAGCTTGGTAAGCAATTTGACTTCCTAATACGCCGCCGCCTGCAACGACAACTTTCTTAAATTCCATAAATATCCTCCTAAATTTCTATTCTAAAAATATTATAAAATCTATCTTTATAGATTTCAATTGATAAGATAACAAATACAACAAAATGATAATGTCAATATAAATATGCCTTTTAGGAACTTAAATCGGGCAATTTTTACACTATACGTCATCCGAAAAATACTGCATTTTATCTTTTGTTCTATATGATGGCCTATGATTGAAAAAACTTTTGAATGATGTAAAAGTCAATAAAGTATGGCGTTTGAAATAACGAGATCTTCAAATACTTCACTTATCAATATTTGTATTGTCTTACTGTAGCATTAATAATTATAAGCCTATATCTATAATCTTTAAGGGTATTCAAACTCGTATTAAGAACAGTAAATAAAGCCATTTGATAACCATTTGATACCTGTAGGAACTATTACAGGTATTTTTTTACAAAATATTTGTGAAACAAAATTTTAAAAATGTTTCATATATAAAATAACTGTGCTATAATTTGAATGTGAAACAAAATACATTAAATGTTTCACAAATGAAGGAGGCATTTATGGCTGAATTAGCTTATTTATTACATGAGAAGCATATTCTTGAATCAAGGTTGGAAAGAATGGTTTATGGTAGTATTGAAATACGTGATACAGGTAGCAAAAAGTGCATTTATGTACATAGAAGAGAAGGTGGCCTCCAAGTAACTAAATACGTAGGAGAATATTCTAATGAATTATATAATACTATTATTGAGAATAATGTGCTTGCAAAGGATATAAAGAAGAGATTACGTTTAGTGAACAAAGAATTGTTAGCGTTAAATTATTTAAAACAAGATCTAAATGATAGAGTTAAGCTAAATATTGATCTAGCAAGAAGACACATGGTTGATTCTATATATAAACAAGCTATTTTAGAAGGTGTTGCGACAACATATTCTGATACCGAAACTATTGTCAATGGTGGAAAAGTAAAAGATATGAATGCAACTGATATTACTAAAGTAATTAATCTAAAGCACTCATGGGATTTTATTTTAGATGAAAATGTCATTTCTTATCCTACTTCTTTTCCAGTACTAACTCAAATAAACGGATTAGTAGAAGAAGGATTATCTTATAGTGCTGGAAAAGTAAGAGCACTCCCTGTGTCAATAGGAGGATCAACATATATTCCTCCGATTCCTTTAGAATATCAAATAAAAGAAGATTTGCTTGAAATATTAAATAAGGAAATTTCGCTAGAAACTGCAATTGAACTCGTTTTATTTGTAATGAAAAAACAAATATTTACAGATGGAAATAAAAGAACAGCAGTAATATTTGCAAATCATTATATGATTAGTCATGGACTAGGAATTATTGTTATACCAGCAGAATTAGTAGATGAATATAAAAAACTATTAGTTCTATATTATGAGGATAGAGATTTAGTATCTATTAAAGATTTCTTAAAAGATAAATGCGTAATTAGTTTTTAATGATTAATGAATAATGAGAATCATTGAAAACTGCGTTCGCACAACGCGACAAACGCTGCACTAATTTATAAGAATCCAAATATTGGGCGCCCTAGTGTGTTACACTATTTTTTATTGCTAAAAATAAGTATTAATGTAATCGCAAAAAAACGGATAATTCTAGTAAATTGCGGGTGAAAGGATATATGATTAGAAGAGACTTTTATATAAATCAACTTATTTCGAAAAGACATTCTTCAAAAGTGAAAATAATTACTGGCCTTAGAAGATCTGGAAAATCATTTTTATTATCACATTTGTATAAAGATTATTTAATGGGATTAATGTAATTGGGAATAAAGTTGGGAAAATGAAAAAAACAAATAGAGATAAAATTATTAAAGAAATAAGAAATAATCCTAATGTTACAAATAAGCAACTATCTATTATAGGTATTTAAGAAACAGCAATTGAAAATAACATTAGAATATTACGTAAAAATAAGATTATTGAAAGAATAGGTATTAAGATTATGAAATTAAGAAAACTATTCGCTCCGTTACTAGCTTTGGCTATGCTATTTAGTTGTGCTGGTCCAAAAATGACATGGGACGATTGCGTTAAGGACGGAGAGAAATTGGCTGCCAACGGATGGACTACTTATGAGGTAGATATTGATGGAATGGCAAAAGAATACATGGATGCTTTCAAAAAAGAATTGGGAAAGGAATATGAAATCTCAATTGTTAACTGTGTTTCTTATACAAATACTAATTATGCTATATGCGCATTCATAGAATATGGTAGTGACGAGGAAGCTAATCATGTTTATGAACTATGCTCATCTAGAGAAAATAACAAAGTTAAGTTTTATATCAGTGGTGCTATTGTAATCGAAACCAATAGCGATGAAGCGATGAGCGTTTTAGGCTATACCTTTAAGTAATGTACGTTCTAAATAGATGTAAATAATTAATTATTACATATTGAAAGAATAGGCTTGACGCCAATGTCTAAACTACAATTTTTACTAAAACTTGCAAAAAAAGTAGATATATTCTTGCCATAATAAATATTATGAGGTATGATTTAACTACAGAAAAAGCAAAATCTTACAAAAAAAGTAGGTGAAACAATGGAAATAAAAAGAGAAAGGTATTTAAACGAGATTATTGAAAGAAAGAATAATAATCTAATTAAAGTTATTACAGGCTTAAGGAGATCTGGTAAATCATATTTACTTAACAAACTATATAAATCATATTTACTAGAACATAATATTTTGGATTCACAAATTATTACTTTTGCTTTTGACAATTTAGAAAATGTTATGAAATTAGACAAATACATGCCTAATGAGTCGACTCTTATTTATGATTCTAAAAATAATTATGTTGTTAATTCTAAAAAGTTTATTCTTTATATTAGTGATTTAACAAAAGAAAATAAAGATTATTATTTATTGCTTGATGAAATACAGCTTTTAGATAATTTTGTACTTGCTCTAAATGGCTTATTAAGCCATGACAATTTTGATATTTATGTCACTGGAAGTAATTCAAAAATGCTTTCTAAGGATGTTATTACCGAATTTAGAGGTAGAGGAGACCAAATTCATATCTATCCATTATCATTTAAAGAATTTTATGATTTTTCAAACTTGACATTTGAAGATGCTTATTTAGAATATCAATATTACGGAGGTATGCCATATTTAATTAATTTAAATAGTGATGAAAGAAAACAAGAATATTTAAAACAATTATTCTTTGAAATATATATCAAGGATATTACTGAAAGAAATGGAATTAGAGATATTGAGTCATTTGAAAAACTATTATGTGTATTATCTAGTTCAATTGGCTCTTATACTAATCCTACCAATTTAGAAAAAACGTTTAAAAGCGTTGAAAATGTTGTTTATGGTCATGTAGCAATTAAAAATCATATAGAATATATAAAGGATGCATTTTTAATATCAGAAGCTAAAAGATATGATATAAAAGGAAGAAAATACATCGGATCTAATTCAAAATATTATTTTACAGACATCGGACTTAGAAATGCTTTAATTAATTTTAGACAAAACGAACCAACGCATATAATGGAAAATATTATTTACAATGAGTTATTATGTAGAGGATATAGCGTTGATGTTGGAATTGTTGAGATCAATATAAAAAATGAAAAGGGTAATTATGTTTCAAAGCAACTTGAAACTGATTTTATTTGTAATAAATTAAATGAAAAAATATATATTCAATCTGCTTATTCAATGGAATCACTAGACAAACAAAATCAAGAAAAAAGATCTTTGCTTAATATAAAGGATAATTTTAGAAAAGTTATTATTGTAAAAGATAACTTTAAAAAATATATTACTGAAGAAGGTATTGAAGTTATAAGCTTAAAAGAGTGG
>CAMCEE010000032.1 GCA_945873815.1 uncultured Caryophanales bacterium | reverse complement strand
GTTTATCTAAATTAGACAATATCCAATTAAGAAAAAAAGATGTCGAAAATATCCTTACATGTGAACTATTCATTGATTAGTTTAACACCACATTTATGGGTTCTAGCCTAAAGTCAGGACCTATATCTTAGTTTATCGATATTTAAAAGTAAACAATTCTATTTTGTTTTTTATGTGAAAAATATCATGGATTAAGATTTAAATTAATAATTAATTTAAGACGATTGATAATCTTTGAAAATAAAATTAATGAAAAGTAAAGTATAATAAAAAATATTTATTTTAAAAAAATTGTGTGCTATCGTTTAGATGGTAAAACGTTCAACAATATGAGCAAATATTTTAAGGAGGAAGTAAATTATGCCACTTGTTAATACGAAAAAAATGTTCGAAAATGCATACAAAGGTCATTACGCTATTCCTGCATTTAACGTCGATAATGTCGATATTATGAAAGCAGTTTTGAGAGCTGCAGAAAAAACTCAATCACCAGTGATTATTGCTATTTCTTCTGGTGCTTTGAAATTTATTGGAGAGAATTATATTCGCCAAGTTATGGATTGTGCAATGAAGGAAGTAACTGTTCCTGTCGCATTACATCTAGATCATGGTAAGGATGTGGCATTATGTAAAAGATGTGTTGACTTAGGATTCACATCGGTAATGATTGATGCATCAGCATATGATTTTGAAGAGAATATTCGTCAAACTAGAGAAGTAGTCGAATACGCTCATGCTCATGGAGTATCAGTTGAATCTGAACTCGGTGCAATTGCCGGAATTGAAGATGAAGTAGTAGTTGATGATAAATATGGAAATTTCACTCATCCTGCAGATGTTATCGAATTCGTGGAAAAAACTAATATTGATTCACTAGCAATTGCAATTGGTACTGCTCATGGAGCATATAAATTCAAACCAGGTCAAAAACCACAATTAAGATTTGATATCTTAGAAGAGATTGAACAAAAATTACCTGGCTTCCCACTTGTTTTACATGGAGCAAGTTCAGTTCCTGCAGCTTCATTAAAGATTTTGAATTCTTATGGTGGAGCAATGCCAGAAGCAATTGGTATCCCAGAAGCAATGTTACTCGATGCATCTAAACATGCTGTATGTAAGATTAATGTAGGAACAGATATTCGCGTTGCATACGTTGGAGGATTACGTAAAGCATTAGTCGAGAATCCAGAAAAATTTGATGCTAGAGTATTTATCAATCCAGCAATGGACGCAGTAACTGCATTATGTGAAGATAAGATTAGAAATGTCTTCAATAGCGCAGGTCATGCAAACGACTAAAACTAATATGAATTATGATACTCGATTAAGAGTATCATTTTTTTTAACAAGTTAAACAAAAAAATCTATAAATTATAGAAGATAAAATCGCTTATTCTCTTTATGAACGGCAAAAAAAGATAAAAAATAGATTATTGAAATCATTGATTCGATTTTTTTGAAAGCATAAGTAATTAGTTGCATAATTTCGAGAAAAAAGTGAATTTAGGTAGTAGACAAGAAAGCGCTTCCATTTTATAATAATCTTATAAATTAGGTGTGGCAAAAATATTATTCATAATGAAAATAAAATGTCATACCAAACAATTTGTCAAAAACAAAAGGAGGAATTTATGACAAAGAAAAAACTATTTACACTATCTGCGGCAGCATTGATGGTATTAGGAGCAGCTGTATCTTGTGGGGGAAATACTTCTTCTACACCTTCAGGAACAACTAGTACAGGTGAAATCGTAAAACCGGCTGACAATGCATCAACAAAAGAAAAAGTTGCATATGCTGAAACAAGAACATATGAAGAATTGGTTGAATTAGCAAAAGAAGAAATGAATGCATCAAATGATACATTCAAAGTATTAGGTTTAACGTCTGCATTAAAGAAAGCTGTAACACAATTAATCGATAAATATGATTTTTTAACAGATAAAAATACTTATGTTAATAACGGTTATAAAGATTACACATTGTTAACTGCTTTAGAACCAGCAGAAAATACATATGTTGCAGACTTTGCATTAACACAAGATGAAAGATCAATTGCTGACTATCATAAGTCAAATATTCTTGTTAACTTCGTACCAAAAGATTATAAAGAATGTGGTTTATCTGAGAGTGCAACAAAACCTTTACAAGGAATTCACTTCAATAAAATCTTCTGGACAAATAAGAACTTTACAAATGTTACAGGATTAACACTACATAACATTTGGCAAATGGCTGGTGGTAAATATGATTCAGATAACAAATTTGTTAAAGATTATTCTGAAGAACCAGTAATTAATGGAAAGAATCAACATATTTCTAAAGTTTCATTCCAATCTCCAGTTACAGAACAAATCAATATGTCATTCTTAGTAAGCTGTTATGCAGATAAAGAACAAAATAGAATTAAAGCAGCATATAAGGATTACTATGGAAAAGATTGGGCACCAAATCATGGATATAAGAGTGCAGGTGAACAATGGGTTGCTGAATTCGTTAATAATATTTCTAACTGGCACAAATCAGACGGTGATGCAATGAAAACAAATCAATTATCTACTGACTGGAATTCAGGATATGTATACTATGGTGCATATGCAAAGATGAAAGATGCTGCTGGAAAATATTATACAGTTGAAGGACAAGCTACAGATCCTATCTTAAAAGACTTAGTTATTGCTGAAGGCGAAAATAAAGGTAAGATTAATGCTATGCAAACAGTAAAATGGGATTGGGAAATTAAAGGATTCAATGGATTCTTCTATACAATGGATTCACAAATTGTAAATAATGCAAAACATCCATACACAGCTTGTTTATTCGCTCGTTACTTATTAGAACCTGATTTCTACACAAATACAATTTATGGTTCATCAACACCAAATGAGAATGGAACAAAAGGTAACCAATATGGATACTATTTCCCAGGAAGGATGGATGCTTACGGAACAGAAGGTGCAAAAGTTACAACAAACTCATTCGACTGGACAAAAGATAAATGGCAATCTATCTCAATTTGTGAAGATTATTCATATTTATCAACAGTCAGAGCAGCTAGAGTTGCTTCAATTCAAGCATTAGTTGCTGCAGCAAGTAAGTAATAATAATCATTTATTTGATAAAAGAATTGAGAGGGGTAGCATTTAATCAACCCTCTCAATTTATCTTGTATGGAGGGAAATTATGCAAAATACAAATAATATGAATCTTCCTACTAGTCCTGTAAAAAACAAAATTTCAATTAAGAGAATATGGAATCAAATCAAAACTTATTTTTCTAAACCTGCAAATATAATTACTGTTGCATTCCTTATTTTCTTATCATTCATGGTTATTTTCCCGTTAGTTAAGTTGGTAATTAACGCGTTTACAGTTCATAGTGTTTCTGAAGCTGAATTTATTGAGGATGCTGGATTCGGTACAGTAAAAAATAAAGATTTCACTTTGATGGGATGGCCAACATTATTGTTCCCAAAGGATGAGGAATTAAAAGCATGGTCAAAAGAAATGTTCTGGGAGCCATTAGGAATGTCGATGCTTATGGCACTTATTGCTTGTTTAATCGCAGTTCTAATCGGTGGAGTATTTGCTTGGTTAATCACAAGAACAAATGTTCCATTTAAGAAATTTATCTCAACAGTATTCATCTTCCCATATATTATGCCATCATGGTCAATTGCAATGTTCTGGGAGAACTTCTTCAAGAATAGTGCAGTAGAGAGGTGTCACGGAATTGGATTACTACAGACTTTAACTGGAATATGTGCTCCTGAAGGTCTTGTATATGGAATGATTCCTTGCGCATTGACACTGGGAATTCACTATGCACCATTCGCTTATATATTAATCGGTGGTATTTTAAGAAATATGGATGCGAATTTAGAAGAAGCTGCAACCGTATTGAAAGCAAGTAGATTTAAGATTCTTTATAGAATTACATTACCAATCGTTGCTCCTGCAATGGTTTCCACAATCTTACTTGTATTCTCTAGTTCATTGTCAACATTTACAGTACCTTTTAAATTACAATTTAATAACGCAATCTCAATTCAATTAAGAGGATTTGTTATGGGTACAACTTTCAAAGGTTTTGGATATATTATTTCCGTAATCCTAATGTTATTTAGTATCTGTATTCTTACTATTAATAACTGGTTTACTAAGAGCAGAAAGAACTTTACAACGGTAACTGGTAAATCTGGACAAATCTCAAAAACAAATTTAGGGAAAGTTGGAAAATATGTTGTTGGTTCTATTTCAATTATTGTCGTTTTCTTTGTTGCAATTGTTCCTTTGATATCATTTATCATAGAGTCACTTGTTCAACAAACTGGTCGATTAGATACTATTTCGCTAAAGTATTGGTTTGCAAATAAAGAGTTAGATGAATTTATTGCAAATAGAAATTTCTCAACAAAAGGCGTTTTCTTCAATAATACGATTTGGGAAGCATTTGGAAGATCATTTGCATTATCAGTATGTGTAGCATTACTTGCTGGAACATTTGGTATATTAATCGGTTATGCTGTTTCTAAAAATAGAAGAAGCAGAATCACAAATTTTGTAAGTAGTCTTGCATTCTTACCATATTTAATTCCTGCTTTGTCATTTGGTGCAATTTTCTATGGATTAATTAAGATGGAAGCATTCTCATTCTTAGATGCTTCAACAAAACAAGGCTCAGCACAAGAAATCGCTGCATTAGGAATCTGTTTGATTATTGGTTGTGTTAAGTTCTTGCCATTCGCATCAAAAACGGGTACAAATGCGATGTTACAAGTTTCGGGTGAAATCGAAGAAGCTGCAGTTATTAATGGCTGCCCATGGTGGAAACGTATGACAAGAATCTTGTTCCCAATTCAAAAATCAAGTTTCATTAGTGGTTATCTACTACCATTCATCTCATGTATGAGAGAATATACATTGTTTATATTGGTTACAACAGAAGTAACACTTATTACTAACCTTCTTCAATATTTCTCGAAGAATGGATTGGATCAATTAACAAACGCTGTTAACTTACTTATTGTTATATTCGTCATTGGTGCAAACTTCTTAGTCAATAAGATTACAGGTGCATCAATCGATAAAGGTATTGGAGGATAAATATATGCCAAGAATTGAATTAATTAACGTTTCAAAAAGATGGGGTAAATTTGTCGGTGTTGACCATTTAAATATGGTTATTGAAGACCATGAATTCATCACATTATTAGGACCTTCCGGTTGTGGTAAAACAACAACTCTTCGTATGATAGCTGGACTTGAAACTCCAACTGAAGGAAAGATTATTATTGGAGATACAGTTGTTTTTGATTCTGAAGAAGGAATTAATTTATCACCTGCAAAACGTGATATTGGTTTCTTATTCCAAAACTATGCTTTATGGCCACATATGACTGTTTATAAAAACATTTCATTCGGCCTTGAAAACTTAAAATGGAATAAAAAACAAATAGATGAGCGTGTTCATGAAGTAATGAAATTATTGAAAATTGAACAATTTAAAGACCGATATCCAGCAGAATTGTCTGGTGGACAACAACAACGTGTTGCGATTGCTAGAACTCTTGCACCAAAGCCAAAAGTATTATTCATGGATGAACCTCTATCAAATCTTGATGCTAAATTAAGAGGTGAAATGAGAACTGAATTAAAAAGATTGCATTCAGACACTGATTCGACATTTGTTTACGTTACTCACGATCAATTAGAAGCTATGTCATTAGCAACAAGAATTTGTTTAATTGAAACTGGTGTTTTACAACAATATGATCCACCACTTACTGTTTACAATAGACCAGCAAATCTATTTGTTGCTGATTTCGTTGGCAATCCTACAATGAATTTCATTAACTCAAAACTTGAATTAATTGATAATCATACTGCAAGAATTGATATTAATGGAATTAAAACTATTTATAAGACAAAAGAGGAGATTGTACTATCTGAAAACAATGCTGATAAGAATATAGTAATTGGTATTAGACCAGAGTTCTTACCAATTTCTAAAAAAGGAAAAATCAAAGGACTTGCTTATTCAACGTTACCAGCAGGAATGGAAACTACTGTAAAGATTAATCTAAATAATACAATTATTTCTTCTGTTGTATTTGGATCAATTGATTATAAAGTTGATGAAGAAATTAATTTTGATATTGTTGGAGATGGTATTATTCTCTTCGATGGAGTAACAAAGAATAATATTTGTTTAGGCTCAATCGAGGTAGAAAAATAGTTATTCTATAAAATGACCTGTACCCCATATTCTGAACTTGAAATATGTTTAGAATATGAGGTACTTTTTTATTCAATATAAAACATATGGTGATGAATATAAGGTGGCAAGTTTGATTTTTCACTAAATAATTTAAGTAAGATTCATAATTATAAGGAGCAATGATAGTCTCTTCCTTTATGTCTTTTACTTGAAGAGTGTGCTATGTAAAGATTAATCATTCTTTCATCATATTATCCTTCTTTTGATTATTTTAGACTATAGAATAAATAGATTATCCTTTTTTTGTACACTTGGATATTATCTCATCTAACATATTATATTCAGATTGCATTAGAATATTGATTCTATCTTCTAATTATAAATGATTTCATTTTTTGTTTTTACATCTATAATTATTACCTTTACAAAAAAAACTAACCATTAAAGCAAATCGTGGGTGAATAATCCATTATTTGCTTTTA
>CAMCEE010000031.1 GCA_945873815.1 uncultured Caryophanales bacterium | reverse complement strand
TATTTTTTGATTAGTTTAACACCACATTTATGGGTTCTAGCCTAAAGTCAGGTATTATATCTTTTATAGATTAAAAAATCTATAAATATTTGATTTATTATTCTTTGTAAAATGGTATAATTAGGAGGAGGAGAAATATGTTTACCATTAAGATTGCTGAACTAAAAATTAGAATAAATAATATCTTTTCTTTTTCGAATGAATTCTGTAAAGATTATTTAATAGAAGATGATGATAAATACGATTTTTCAATTACTCCAACAATGGAATTAATTAATAAAGAGCATGATGAGTCATTACCTATTGATTATCCTTTACCCTATTGTGAATCTATTGTTATCTATCGATTGATTGCTCTTCGTTTATACAAATATAATTCATTTGTAATGCATGGTGCGTTAATTAGAGTCAACGATGAAGGATTTATTTTTCTAGCCAAATCTGGAGTAGGAAAAACTACTCATTTAAAGATGTATTTAGATACATTTAAGGAAAATGCAGAAATAATTAATGGAGACAAACCAATCATCAAATATATTGATGGAAAATTCTATGGATATGGAACCCCATATAATGGCAAAGAAAATATGGGTGTAAATAAACGAGTTGAGATCAAAGGAATTTGCTTTTTAAAACGTGGTGCGATTAATTTTGCTAAAAAAATGGATAAAGATGAAGCTAGTACATTAATCTTTAACCAAATTCTCCTTCCAAATAATTTGGAAGATTACGATATTTTAATCAATTTACTCAATATTTTTATTTCAAAAATCAATACTGTTAGTTTAGAATGTAATTTAGAGAAAGAAGCTTGTTTAGTTTCCTATAAAGCTCTTGGAGGGAAAATATGAAAATAAAAGAAGGATTCGTTGTTAGAAAGTTAGGTACTCAATACGTCGTTGTCGCTTTATCAAATGAGGCAAGCCAATTGAACTATTTAATTAAATTAAATGAAATTGGAGCATTTATGTGGGAAATTCTAGCGAAAAAAGATACTTCAAAAGAAGAACTTGTAAAAGAAGTATTAAAAGAATATGACGCAAGCGAAGAACAAGTTACTAATGATGTTAATGAATTTATCTCTATTCTTAAGGAAAAGAAAATATTAAAAGATGAAAAATAGTAAAATTGAACAGATTTTAGATGAAGAAACTGAATTCATCTTTCCTATTCAAGGTAAATCGATGTTACCTTTATTTAGGCAAAAAAAAGATTGTGTAATAATCTCAAAAGAGAACCTTTCAGACATTAAAAAATACGATATAGTTTTGTATAAAGGTCCTTCTAACTATATTCTTCATCGAGTGCTAAAAATAAAAGATGACACACTGATTATTAGAGGTGACAATACTTTTAATCTAGAATACGTTCCACTTAAAAATATTGAAGGAAAAGTAAAAGCTTTTTATCGAAATCATAAATATATAAATATTTATACCCCTTCTTTAAAAACATACATTATATTTTGGAATTTAGTTTTTCCTCTTCGATATATATATCATTGTTTTAAAAGGATAATAAAAAAATTGTTCATATGGAAAAAGAAATAGAATCTCATCAAATTTGTTATTACATTCTCGATGTTACTAAGCATCTTCTTTTAAATGAGCCTTTAAAAGCATTAGAAAATGAAAAAGACTATCTTGCATTATATCAAGTTGCAAAATTTCATGAACTTACTTCTCTAGTTTATTATGGAATAAAAGACTATCTCCCTGATGAAATTAAAATCAAATGGGAAGCAAAAGTTAATCAAAAACTATTTAAAAGCATTTCACAACTAGAAGAAAAAGAAAAGCTAAATGAAATACTAAATAAAAATAATATTAAGCACTGCTTTTTAAAGGGATGTTATTTAAAGACAATATATCCAGAACACGATTATCGCGAAATGGCAGATATTGATATACTAATAGATAAAAAAGACATTAAGAAAGTAGAAAAAATCTTAATAGATGATTTAGGATATAAAATCGATAGCAATTTTGGTTCACACCATCTAACATTTATAAAAAAGCCTGTCTATTACGTCGAGATTCATTATGATTTAGTAGATGACGATGTTAAACAATTTTCCTATTTTCATGAAATGTCCAAAAAATTACTTTCTCAAGATTCATTAGAAATTGAAATGGATATTAACGATTATTATCTCTTTTTCATATTCCACGCTTTCCATCATTATGATGTTAATGGAATTGGAATTAGATATATCATCGATCTATATATTTTCTTATTAAAAAATGCAGATAGAATTAATAAGTCATACATTGAAGAACAAATCGAAAAATTAAATATCAAAGAATTCTATTTAAATAGTATTTCATTAATGGAGAATATCTTCTATAGCAAGAATAATAGTATCAATGAGAAATTCGTCGATATGATTTTCACATCAGGAACATATGGAACTACAAAAAATAGAGTTAAAAATGAAATGAAGAAGAAGAAAACAAATAGATTTGTTTATATGTTAAGAAGATTATTCCCTCATCCTAAGCGTTTAAAAACCATGTATCCAATACTAAAAAAATGGCCTATTCTATATCCAGTAATATATCTAAGTAGACCATTTAAAATATTTAAAGTATGGAAGATTGCAAAAAGCGAAATCAAAGAAGCAATGAATTATAAAGAAGATGAATAATCTTCTTTTTATTTAATTTTTTCAATTGAAATACTAGCTTTCATCGTATTCTTATCGATTGAATTAACAATGAGCTCATATTCTAATTCCTTACCATTATCAAAATGAAGTCCTTTATAAGAATCTGCAACACCAAATAAATCATCGTTAGTTGCATATTTCTTGGTCTTATAATAATCTGTAATTCCTCTATTTGAAATTAAACTAATCAATTTATATGATGAAGTAATAGAATACGATGGAGTGTTTGAAGCTGCAATAGTAACATCTTGAATAGAATTGACATTTAATGTTTTTGAAAAAGAATATTTTTTTGTCATGTTATTAAAAACTATAAGTCTTGAATCAACATGTAGTAATCTAATTCCATATTGTGAAAAGAAATAAGGATATGACGAACCATAACCACAATATTTATTTTTAGCATCGAATTCATTATTACCAGTAGGAGTATAGAATTCAACTAATAAATACTCATCGAAAGCAGAATATGAAAAATCATCTAAGCTAGCTGGAATTAATAATACATCGCCTGTTTCTACAAATGAATCTAAATCATACAAACCTTCTTTAGTAATTAATCTAGGTTCTATCCAACCGAGTAAATATTTAGAGTATGGATTATGACCTCCAATATTGTAATCCATCATATCAAGTCTACCTAGTGGTGCAGATGAATCATTTTCATCATAAGAATAATAATCATCAAGTCCTAACATATGACCAAACTCATGAACTAAAGTATGAGAATCGACTAATTTCTTACGGTTAAAGTTTATTATTGAATTATTCTCGTAATATTCCCCTTCCCATAAGAAAGAATAGCTTGCAAACATATATACATTTCCTACAGGACCCCCAATTAGGCTAGTTGAAGCATTATCCCATGTAGTATAAGCCCAACAAAAATCATTTATCGCTTCTAAATTAGATGTGGTTTTTGCATATTTAGCATAATCATAATCACTTTGAGAAGGATTAGCATAAATTAAAGCTACTCCATCAATATATCCATCTCCATCATTATCATATTTAGAAATTTCACCAGGATAATTTGATTTATACCATTTAATCGCTTCTCTTAAAACAGCATTAGAAGGATTCGATGTAGATCTATTAGTTGCTGCAGAAAGTAACGTTTGACTAATTGGACACCAATCAGTAACTTCTCCAGAAATAACTAATTTACCATAGCTACTCTTTTTATAATAAGATGAGACACTTTCCCATCCTGTTTTATTTTCACTAGAAGATTTTACATCATCACCAAAGAAAGCATTATAGATGTTTTCTCTTGCTTCTTCTCTAGATTCAGTGAACATATTTTCAGGAAGAAAATCTTTAAAATATACTGGAATTACTAATAAATTTTGCGTTCCAATAGAAGGGAAAATCGTATAGTCGTTTTTCGAAGCGTAATCACTAAGTTTATTATTATGTCCCGCTTTACCTTCTTCAATTACAAGATCAACATCATTTAAAGAAGAATCATATTCGTAATTTTCAGTATTAAAACTATTTCCTTCCGAAGAATTATTCGAAGCGACTGCACTATCAAGAATACTTCCTAGAATTTCCAAAAAAGAACAAGAAGTCAAGATAAGTAAACTAATAAGACTCATTCCGATAATTTTTAAGTAATTCTTCTTCATACTATCCTTTCTATTCGTAATAGTCGAATTCAAAGTCACATAATGTGACTGTATCTCCATCTTTTGCACCAAGTTTCTTCAACTCATCATCAACTCTAAGATTTCTTAAAATCGATAATAGTTTTAATACGCCTTCGTCATCGGATAGATTTATAAGATTATATGTTCTTTCAATTCTTTCTCCATAGATTCTAAAAGTATTCGCATTGACTCTTTCAATCTTGAACTCATCGCCAAGATTCTTTCTCGCATCGTATACCTTTTCTTCTGCAGAAGCTTCTTCATATAATGGAAAATATTCTGCTTCATGTAACATATCCGATATTTTATATAAGATTTCCTTTACCCCTTCATGGAGAATAGAACACATTGGAAGAACATCATATTGACCTTCTAGTGCTTTTTTAACTTCAAGATACTTCTTTTCAGTTTCTTCATCTTCAACTTTTGAACAAACAACAAGCATTGGACGTTTAATTAAATTGAAACCATAATTCTCTAATTCTTTATTGATATCTTTAAAATCTTGTAATGGATCATCATGATACATATCTAAAATGTGGACGATTACTCTACATCTTTCAATATGTCTTAAAAATTGCAATCCTAAGCCTTTACCTTGACTTGCACCTTGGATTAATCCAGGAAGATCTGCTACAACATAGTTTATGTTATTATCTAAATAAACGACACCAAGATTTGGAGTAATCGTGGTAAAAGGATAATCTCCAATTTCCGGTTTAGCCGCGCTAATGACACTTAAGAATGTTGATTTTCCAACACTTGGAAGCCCTAATAAACCAACATCTGCTAGAAGTTTAAGCTCTAAAGAAATTAGTTTTTCTTCACCAGGAATACCGTTTTCTGCAACTCTAGGAGTTTGATTAGTAGAAGAAACAAAACAAGCATTTCCTCTTCCTCCACGTCCACCTTTAGCAATAACGAATTCTTGACCAGCTTCAGATAAATCACAAACGAAAGTATGTTCAGGTTCTAGATAAGCTACTGTTCCAACTGGTACATCAAGATAGATATCCCCTGCTTTTCTACCATACATTTTTTTCTTTTGTCCCTTACCGCCATCTTCTGCTTCAATCTTTTTAACATGACGATAAGCAATTAAAGTGGATTGATCATTAACAGCACGTAAAATAATGCTTCCTCCACGTCCACCATTTCCTCCATCAGGTCCACCTTTTTCAACGTATTTCTCATGTAAAAAAGAAAGTGCCCCATCTCCACCTTTTCCAGCTTTTACAGTAAATGGTCTAGTTTTATCTACAAACATAACAACACCTCTTTCATACATTTAATAAGATTATCTTATTATTTTTAATTATAACAAATTTTTTTAATTCTATATATAGAATTTGAATTAATAATATAGTTCGGAATAGAGAATAACATAAAAACAAGTATAGAGTTTAATATTTCTATTAAACGATAAAAAAGGTCCACATAGTAGACCTTTAGAATTCCGTGTAATATTTATTACTTTGCTTCGACTGGATAAACAGAAGCTTTCTTTCTATTTTTGCCCCAGCGTTCGAATTTAACAATACCATCGACAGTAGCGAAGATTGTATCATCTCCACCTTTCATCGCATTAACACCTGGATAAATCTTTGTACCGCGTTGACGATAAATAATTGAACCAGCTGTGCAGTATTGACCATCAGCTACTTTACAGCCTAATCTCTTTGATTCTGAGTCACGACCGTTTTTAGTAGAACCGACACCCTTTTTGGAAGCAAATAATTGAATATTTAATTGAAACATCATATTTTTGCACCTTCTTTCGTTTTACTTTATTGTGATGAATTTTGGATAACTTTCTTCAATCGTTCGTAATTGAATTTCAATCACTCTAAGAACTTCACTAGATGTGTTATTCTCCTTTAGTATCACTTTAGCATATCCTTCTTCTAAAGTTACCTCCTCGATATCATCTTTGTTTAATGCATTGAATCCACCGGTAATAATTGAAGAAACACCTGCACAGACCAAATCTTGTCCGTGCTTGTCGTAATCAGCATGTCCTTTTACTTCAAGTCCATATAGATTACCACTCTTTGTAGTTAATACTTTAACTTGAACCATGTTATTAAGCGTTAATTGCTTCAATTGTCAAACATGTGTATGGTTGACGATGGCCTTGTTTTCTACGATAATTTGCTTTGCTCTTGTATTTGAAAACTAAGATTTTCTTTTCTTTACCTTGTTTTTCAACTTTTGCAGAGACAGTAGCTCCTTTAACATATGGAGTACCAACTTTTGTTGAATCACCGCTTACAAGTAAGACTTTATCAAATGTATAAACTGAACCTGCTTCAACATCTAACTTTTCAGTATAGATTTTTTGTCCAACTTCTACTTTGATTTGCTTTCCGCCAGTTTCGATAATTGCGTACATAATAAACCGTTACCTCCTCTTTCTATAGACTTAGACTCGCTCTTAAGGTAGTTAAACTTTAAACCTTTTCAATGCGGTTGAGGCCCTCTATAAGGCGACAACATATGAAGTATAGCAAAAAAATATAAGCAATGCAACTAAATATATTAATATTTACGAATTTCTATAGTCGTTTATTTATACAGTATAATTCTATGAATTCATTTGATTATCTTATCATATATCAGCCCGTTATTTAAAATGTATTTTGCAATTTAAAATCAGTTAACATTTGCATAATAAAAAAGAATAAAATAATTCAATTTCGCAAATTTTTAAAGTAAACGCAGTTATTACACTCTAAACAAAGAAAATGCAGGA
>CAMCEE010000030.1 GCA_945873815.1 uncultured Caryophanales bacterium | reverse complement strand
TTACCAAAGTTAGTGGATATAATCGTGTACCACTGCCACCCGCCAAAATAATTCCTTTCACTATTCATCCTCCTTAAATATCTTCTCAATCCATTTCTCTATTGAATATTCATAAAAAATTCTTTTATCGATGTCACAATAATCTTTTGTAAAAAAAACATTATTAAAATCGATTTTATCTTTGTAAACATAAATATTCTCCGGCTTATAAAAATCATAATTCACTACATCTTCATTTGTGGTTATCATTTTTCTTTTCATCGCTAAACATTCTAAAGTTCTTATAGATAATCCCACTTGATTTTTCATAGGAACATCAATAACAATTCTACTTTGTAATAGTTTTTTTATATTTTCTTTATAAGGAACTTTCTTGTATGAAAAATCTTTCATCTTTGTACCGGCGAAATCTTTGTCTTTCATTTTATAATACAAATATACTAATCGAGATTGTAAATACATATAATTCATCACACGAATATTGTTATTTTCAAATTCACTAACTATTTTTCGAACTAGAGGAAGTTTCCCATTTTTTATTGTTCCAATGAATGAAGCGTCATAAATAATTTCTTGTTTTTCATAAGATGATACTGAATAAAAAAGTGGCAAAAACGAATATCCATACTTGTTGCAATCATATCTATCAAATGAATAAGTTATATCAAATGCAGAGGCCAAATCGACTAAAGTAGGGAAATTACGTGTATTGTCCCATAAATACAAAATAAACTTACAGTTTTTATTCTTTTCCCTTAATCTTAAGAATTGTTGAGAATTAAATGATTGCCCCATAATAACAAAAACAAAATCATAATGATTATTATCCATCTCTTTTTCTATACTATTCTCAAAAAACTTATTAACTTTTTTTTTAAGTAAAGAAGGCTTAACCCTAAGAATGCATTTTTCAAAAAGATTGTTTGATGGTCTATCATCAACCCACTTCACTTTATATCCTTTTCTTTCTAATGCATTTTGTATAATTCTATAATAATCAAAATAATTTGGTGCTATAAACAAAACATTCTTCATTTATTTTCTCCATTTTAGATTCAAACCTAAATAAAGCCATCAAATAGCGTAGTTTCATAGTTTGATATCTCCTTTATATTTTACTCTGTTTTATATATAATAGCAACGATTTAATGGGAGACGGATTGCTTTAATTTTTTGTAGTGTCAAAACAAAAAAGAAGAAGTTATACTTGAGTTGCAATACGAAAGTATGACTTCTTCACGAATGTTTTATCAAAACTAAAACAAAAATTTGATACTTTTTATCAAATACTATTATTCAATCAGATGATTACTGCCTAATACTAATTTCTAAAATGTTAGAAGAGCTTGATTTATAACTAGCTGATAGAAGAAATGAAAGTCTTAAAATAGTAAAAATCGTGCCTCGAACAATTTTAATCTCTAAATTCCTTATTACTTTTAGAAGCAGATATTATTACGATACTAATAATGATACCTATCTTTATCTATTAGATTCTATTTTAGAAATCCCTAAGTATTCAAGATTATCCAAGGAATTAAAAATAAAGATTTACCACCGCTTCACTTAATATACTATGCGCCCTTATGAATTCAATACATAATAAATTCCCATTTAATATTGTTACACATGAATCATATTATGATGTTCCTATAAAGTGTTATCTTCCTAATTATAACGCCGTGATCGAAGATAAATCAGAATGTCTAATTGACGATTATTCAAATTATTCATATGGTGCCAAAAAAGCTCTAAAAATCAATTTCTGAATGATATATTTTCTGATTTTTTTGATATTCGCTAGGGATATCTATTGCATTATTCTATCTATTATTGTATTTATCAAGTGACTTAGGTATTACTCATTCTACCTACATAAAATTAATTCAATGTGGGAGACGATAGCACATGATTTTTCTGGTATCAATAAATGCAGAATATTCTATGAAATGTAATCAGAATACAATTCTTGTAATCACTCCGCTCCTCTTCCGGTAATAACACACCAAATCGTTAAAAAACACAATTTAATGTCATACCAAAATGATCTCTTATTTTGAATATAATCAAGATCCATCTTTACCATTTCATCAAAAGTAGTTGAGCTTCTTCCATGAGTTTGCCATTCCCCAGTTAATCCTTGAGGAACTAATTGACGTTGACGAATATCATTTGTCATATGTTCACATTGATTTTCTTCCCAAGTACTTGGACGAGGTCCAACAATAGACATATCACCCTTTAATACATTGAATAATTGAGGGAGTTCATCAATAGAAGTCTTCCTAATAAGCTTACCAAACGGTGTAATACGTGGATCATTCTTCATTTTAAAAGTAACTCCACCCTTTATTTCATTTTGTTCTTTCAATGCTTCCAATCTTTTATCTGCATCTTTATACATCGATCTAAATTTATAAAAATTAAATACTCTTCCATTCATACCAATTCTTTTAGAAACATAAATGATTGGTCCTTTTGATGTACATTTAACTAATAAACCAACAATTAAGAGTAATGGGGATAAAATAATAATCCCAAGTAAAGAAGCAAAAATATCAAATGTACGCTTAAAGAAAGCATAGCATTTTCCTCCTTTAACCTTAATTTTTGGTTTAACTCTAATCCTTGGAAATTCAATAGTATAACGTTCTTTTGCAAGTTCACTATAATCTATTTCAATAGTATTAATCTTTTGATCCTTTAAAGCAACTGAAGATTCCACTATTATTTCATCTTTCTCGTTTTGTGCCATTTAGAACTATACCCCTTATTACTTATTCGTGTGCAATACAATAATGAAATAATATCTACACGAATATTATTTGTAAATAGAAAAACTGACTCTAATTGTAAAACAATTAACATTCTTCACAAGTAAATAGTATACTATGAATTAGTATTTTGTCAAATGCTGTCTTTTTTCTAAGCCTGTCGCGTTTTACAACGCCTTCAATATTCTACCCTATTATATATATAATAGCAATCTTTTTTCACACAAAAACATTTGTATATAATTTCCAAGCGATAATATCTTAAATTGTTACGAAAGAAAATGCCATAGTGTGTTTAATAATACAAAATAAGGTTATGCAAATATGATAAAGGTAGTACTAAGGATTGCGAATCAAAAAGTAAAAAGAAAGATGATGATAGAATGTTTCCTCTTAACAAAACGTATTATCATAGAAACATACAATGCTACAATATACGGCAATGCTTTGAAACATTTACGATATTTGACGAAGAGGAAGTCAGGAAAAAGATAAGAAAAATTGAATACCTCCACTAGATCATACATGAAGATATCCAGATTACGATTATTTTCAAGATGCATTCAAAAATAATCGTTATTCTTTTCGTAAAAATATATGAAAATGCTAAGCATTATCGCTTAAAACTCAGCCTTTTTTCTCTAGCAAAACAGCATTATCCACATGGGTGTATTTATGATAAATAATGATAAACCATCATTCTTCAAAAGTTGTAACTACTAATATGCTGATAAATCTATAACTTAAAGTTAATCTACTATTATTTTTCTAGAAGGATTATCAATCTTAGCATTATTCAATGCATCTTCATTTGAAAATAAAATCAGATGACCATCCTCGTATATTACATTATTAAGTTTAACAATTTCATCTTCATTTAATCTAACGATTTTAAACGTTACCTTTCCATCTTTTATTTTGCCATTAAAAACTAATTTTTTATCATCGAGTACTTCAAATAAATATGGATCAGGACATCTTCCATACTTCATACCAAGTCTTACCTTTGTATTCTCAATATTATCTTTTGTATAAAAATATTTCGATTTAGCAAGTATCAATCCAATCTTTGGAGATATAGGTACATATATAAAGAGATAATCCCCATCCATTGTACATTCAACAACTGCAGTTGTTTCAGATACTAAAAAGCCATATGAATCATTACCAACAATGACTAGATGCAATCCCACATTCACAATCGAATGATTCCCATCAAAAGTCATAACTTGATAATCATTGTTATGTTTTATTTTATTATCTAATTTTCTTATTCTTTCGAATTCATCACATATCAGTGATGTTAATCCAACTGCTTCATCTTGTGTGGTAATCAATGGTAATCCAAATATATAATTGTTGTTTTGATATATTCCAGATTCATCATAATTTATGTAACTAGAAGTATTATCATTTCTACAACCTTGCAAGGCAACATATAACTTTAATATCTCCATATCTTTTTCAGATAATTCAACATTATCAGTTGCTTCGTTTAATTGCTTAAGAATTATACCAATATACGCTTCAAAAGATGATATTCTATTTTCAAGTTCATCATCTACTTTGCCTAACGAATAATAATATTCTTTAGAATAGTCAAGTTGCTCTACAGGTCTAAATTGATCCTTTTCTTTGTCATATATTTTTCCGTTATGTTCTTCCCATCTTTTAATAACCATGCGTGGTAATAAGTGATTATTCTTCTTCGTTTTCATATACTCCTCACTTAGTAATATCAATTAACTTATCATATCTATGAAGAATAGTAGCTAAAAAATTAAACTACCTTTTAATAAAACCTTTCATATCCTCCTAACAATCAATTATCTTCATTACCTTCTCTTGATTGCTCTCAAGGAATCTACCAAGTATGAAATCAAGCCCTATTAACAATTATTATATCATCTAGACATCTTAAAAAGTCTATCTATACTTAGTGAAACAGATACTATATCAGTTTATTATCTGATAAAGTAAATCCCGTTTTGTAACTGCAAGTTGAAATCATTTAATAAGAATTTTTGTTATATTATTTTATCACCATTTGCATCATATTAATTAAATTAAGGTGTTATTATTCATGATTCCAAAAGCAAAAAAGGAAACCATTGTTAATTAAACAACTAACAACAAAAAACACTTGTAAAACATTTACAATTAATTATTACATCTATTAAATCAGCAGCGCTTATTATATATTTTCTATTCCATCCGATAATTTATCTATCATCTTTTTATCTAATCCCATCTTAAGATATAAAGCAATTCTATCTAGTTCTAAAGAAGAAATAAGCATCTTAGATTTATTTAAGCACGCATTAATATTACCTTGATTCATCAATCCGTAGTAACGGTTAAGATAAGATAAAATCTTATGTAATTTATACTTATTTTGCACTTTTTCATCAAATTTCGATAATATTTCATAATCATAGATAGTAAGTTGATTACTACTATAACTCTCCAATATCCTATTAAGTTCATTAACATCTCTACCAAAATCAAATTCACTACCATATTCTTCTAAACATTCAATTTTATTTATTAAAGCATCCTTAATTTTACATTTCATAAATAGCTCTCCAACAAAATCTCACGCTGAATATTATATGAATAAATAATTAAAGATAATGTCGAAACATGAGAAGAAATAAAAATACTAAAGCAATAAAAAAACTAAGAGAATAATATCCCTTAGTCCTCTTTTGACTCCAATAGGTGTCAACTTATCTACAAATAGTTTAACAAATTTTTCTTTATAAATAAACCCTAATTTTTAATATTACCTTTTGTCTTTCATACTCTTCTTCGCAGGACCACTAATAACTTTACCATTTGATAAAAACCTGCTTCCATGACAAGGACACTCATAAACATCATCATTTCTATTATAATGTAATGCACTACCCATATGAGTACAACGTGGCCTTTTAAAAGAAAAAAAGTTCTTCAAAAAAGTAGAAAGATTGATAATAAATGGCTTAAATCTCATCATTCTAGAAGGATCTACTAAATCGCATTGTTTATTATCTATCATCATATCTGCGATTATTTTTGAAGCCGCCATTGCCCAGGTAAAACCATATAAATTAAAACCAGTAATTACATAATAATTCTTATGAAATGGATCGATTCTTCCAATATATGGAATATGATCTAAAGTAACAATATCTTGATTGCTCCAAGCATATTCAATTTGATCCTTAGGAAATATATTACCAATTGTTTTAGTAAAATCCATAAAACACTGATTTTTCATATCTCGATCATTTCCTCCAACAATAATATGATTCTTATAATTTCGTATATATAAACCATTTTCATCGATGGAAGTATATGTATCATCAATTGTTTTATCTGATTTTATTGAAACAACATAAGACCTTCTTTGCGTTAACTTAGTAAAAACCAAATCTATTTATGATAGGATAGTTAGTTGCAATCACAATCTTATTAAATGAAATCTTATGATTTTTTGTATAAGCAATGCGATTGAATACTTCTTCAATACGAGTATGTTCATAAATATTTAAGTTCTCACTAATGCACTTAATAAACTTAAGCGGATGAATAGTAGCTTGAGAGCGTATTTCTAATCCCTTATGAAATTTTATATCAAGAGGAATAGAATCAACTTCATTAACATTCACTCCAAGCAACTCTAAAGCATATTTCTCTTTAGATAATAATTCACTATCATAAGAAGAAAAAATAATATTAGAGCATTCCTTAAAATCAAAATCATAAAGAGAAGATAACTTCTTATATTCTAGAATTGCATTTTGATTTAAAGATATATATTCTTTTGCTTTGGATAATCCAATGTCCCCTATCATTTGATTATAAAGATAGTCATGGTTAATAGTAAGAAATGCAGTAGTATTCTTACTAATCCCATCACCTATCCTATCTTCCTCTAATAAAACGTAATCTATATTTCTCTTTTTTAACATTACTTCCTAAGAAGTCTCCTATCTTCTGTAAGTAGGAGATGAATTAGGCGAAAAAGAAGTATTCATACTGTAAAATCCCATTATTGTCTCAATTCAGTCTTAAGTTTGTCTCAATTGAATATTTTGTATTGCATATACTTTGTATATGATTTATAATATTTATATGGAAATATATTCAAATAATCACTCAGTATTCAATCTACATTATCATCTAATTCTTGTTACTAAATATAGAAAACAAGTAATAAATGATTCTATTTCTAATAGATTAAAAGATATATTCTGTTATGTTTCTAAAAACTACCATATTGAGTTAGAAGAATGGAATCACGATATTGATCATGTGCATATTCTATTTAGAAGTCATCCTAATACTAATATATCTAAATTCATTAATGCTTATAAATCTGCTTCTTCTAGATTGATAAAGAAAGAATACCCATCTATTAAAGAAAAGTTATATAAAGAATTCTTCTGGAGTCAAAGCTTTTGTTTATTGTCTACAGGAGGAGCTTCTATTGAAGTTATTAAAGAATATATTGAAACACAAGGAATGAAACATGATAACAAAAAGAGCGTATAAGTATCGTATATACCCAAATCGTGAACAAAGAAATTTCTTTG
>CAMCEE010000029.1 GCA_945873815.1 uncultured Caryophanales bacterium | reverse complement strand
GCCGATGCTTGTTACACAATCTGGAATTACTATACTTGTTAGACTGCTACATCCATAGAAGGCAGATAAGCCGATGCTTGTTACACAATCTGGAATTACTATACTTGTTAGACTGCTACATCCAGAGAAGGTAGATGAGCCGATGCTTGTTACACTGCTTGGAATTTTTATACTTGTTAGACTGCTACATTCAGAGAAGGTAGATGAGCCGATGCTTGTAACACTATCTGGAATTGCTATACTTGTTAGGCTACTACAGTTATAGAAAGCACCATATAAAATATTTCCTCCTAATACTGTTACACTCTTTAATGTAGATGGAATGTAATATGTAGTTGATGTTTTACTACTTGTACTTGAACCATAATAATATTGTTTTGTTGCTACTCCTCCTGAATAACTACTTGTACCAAAGATATATCCAAATGGATATTGATATGTATCACTTGATGTTACTCCTGCTTTTGCTCCTACAAATGGAATTGTTATAATTTCTAGACTACTACATCTAGAAAAGGCAGATGAGCCGATGCTTGTTACACTTGATGGTATTGCTATACTTGTTAGGTTACTACAATAATGGAAGGCATATTCCCCTATGCTTATTAATTGACTTCCTTCTGCAAATTTTACAGATGCTAGATTTCTACATTCTTCGAAGGCAGATGAGCCGATGCTTGTTACACAATCTGGAATTACTATACTTGTTAGACTGCTACATCCAGAGAAGGCAGATTCCCCTATGCTTGTTACACAATCTGGAATTACTATACTTGTTAAACTGCTACATCCAGAGAAGGTAGATGGGCCGATGCTTGTTACACTTTCGGTGATTATTATTGATGTGATATTGCTAAATCCATAAAATTGATATCTTCCTATACTTGTTATTGTATTTGGTATTTCTATTTCTCTTACTATACTATATTTCTTACCATTATATTCTATAGTACCTAATTTTTCATCTAATATATAGAAATTACTTGCATAATACATTGGATTTGAAGATGCATTACTAAATGTTATATTACACCAATCCTCTATCGTTCCATCATAATATACATTTGTTAAACTTCTACATCCATCGAAGACATATGAGACGATGCTTGTTACACTATTTGGTATTTCAATACTTGTTAGACTACTACATCCAGAGAACACACCTCCCAATAAGCCTGTTAATTGACTTCCTTCTGCAAATGTTACTGATGATAGATTACTACATCCAGAGAAGGCAGATGAGCCGATGCTTGTGACACTATTTGGGATTTCTATACTTGTTAGACTAATACATTCAGAGAAGGCAGATTCTCCGATGCTTGTTACACAATCTGGAATTACTATACATGTTAGACTGCTACAGTTATAGAAGGCAAAGTTATTTATAATATAATCGCTATCATTAATGCTCTCTGGTAATACTAATTCTATATCTGTTCCATCATATCCTACTAAATAATAATTTGTATTACTATATATAAATATATAATCATCTTTTCTTATTATATTACTTTCTTCATCTAATGATGTATGGATTACTTTTGCATAATATCCTATATATCCATTATCAGTAGATCCTATAGTTACATCTATTAATGATAAATTAAATATTTCTACTAATCTATAACATTGATAGAAGGCAGATTCACCGATGCTTGTTACACTATCTGGAATTGCTATACTTGTTAGACTGCTACAATTATAGAAAGCACCATATAAAATATTTCCTCCTAATACTGTTACACTCTTTAATGTAGATGGAATGTAATATGTAGTTGATGTTTTACTACTTGTACTTGAACCATAATAATATTGTTTTGTTGCTACTCCTCCTGAATAACTACTTGTACCAAAGATATATCCAAATGGATATTGATATGTATCACTTGCTGTTACTCCTGCTTTTGCTCCTACAAATGGAATTGTTATACTTTCTAGACTACTACATCCAGAGAAGGCAGATGAGCCGATGCTTGTTACACAATCTGGAATTACTATACTTGTTAGACTGCTACATCCATAGAAGGCAGATAAGCCGATGCTTGTTACACTACTTGGGATTTCTATACTTGTTAAACTACTACATCCAGAGAAGGCTAATTCCCCAATTTTTGCAACTTTATAGTATTGATTATTAATTTTTATATATTCAGGAATTATAACATTTGATTCATTACCAATATATTTTGTTATATTAACAACATCTTCAACTAAGTTATATTCAAAATTGCTTGAATCAACAAATGCAATTATTCCTATTACATTAATTGATTTTGTAAAGTCATATGTAATTGTCTGATTAGCATTATACTCTATATCATCAAGAACCCATTTTATTGCTTCATAACCAGGTGTAATTCCAATACCACTTTTAAAAGTATAATTTGATTTATATACTGTTTCATCCTTTAATACCAATTCATTATTGATATAATAATTAACAGAATATTTGCTTGGTGAAAATACAGCTTCAAAAATGACATTTTCTACAACTTTATATGGGAATGTAACAATTCCATCCTCTCCATTTGTTGTAAATCCTTTAAAAGAATATCCAATTTTATCTATGTACTTAGAATAATCAGGATCAATTAAAGTATTTTCTTCAACAGTAGTTTCTTCAATTACAACATTACCATCAACTATAAATTGATAATTAAACATACTTAATCTATAAATATCCAATATATAAACTATGTTATAAACATCGTTATACCAAACGGTTATATAATATATATTATTTCCTGTATTTAAAGAAACATTTTTAGTTTTAATTACTTCTATTCCCTCTATATCTTTACTTAATGTCCAACTACATCCATCACTAACTGTTATACTTCTTGATAACGTAAGTAATGTTTTATTATTTGGGGCTACCATTGTTAATGCTGGGAGTTCATAGTTTTCATAATCAAAAGTAAAATCCTCAGCTGATTCAATGCAATATGAAATAAAATTAGGATATAATACGTAATTCTTTGGATTCTTTGTGTCAATAAATGTTACCTTTGTATCTGATTCAAATGTAGGTGATGTATACCATCCTAAAAAACTTCTTCCAATAGTACTTTTTGGACTATATAGAACAATATTAGAATCTGCTACTGTATAGTTTTCTATATTTCTAGAATCATTTTCATATTCATCATCAAGAACATATTTTATTTTATATGAAATAGGTGTATACGACGCAACAAACGTTACATCATTTGTTGCTTTGAAAGGAAATTCAGCAAACACATTATCAGTGCCTGCTATTAACCAGCCATTAAACTCAAAACCTGTTTTATTTGTATAATCTGATAAATCAATATTTATCATACCATTTTCTTCAATTTCACAAACACCTAGTATTGACTCTCCATCAACTATAAATTGATAATTAAACTTATTTAACCTATAAACATTAATACTATAAATTGTATAATAATCTTCATTTGTAACAATTATATAATACTCATTATTTCCTATATTTATATTTAAAGTTTTATTAAGTCCTTCTGTTAAATTATTTAAACTATTAGTTATAATCCAATTAGCACCATCGCTAACCTTAATTAAATCAGACAGATTAAGTGATGTTGTATCATAATCTACTTTCATATAAAGAGAAGGAATCTCTAATGAATTATCAACTTCAAAGCCTTTTGCTTCTACGATTTTATATTCTTTCCATTTAGCATACAGATTAACATTTTTTTCTATTGAAGTATCTATTACAGTGATTTTAGTATTTTCATCAAAATCACTTGATGTATACCATCCTTCAAAATTCATACCAAATAAATCATTTAATGGATATAACGTTATGTTATCATCCAAATAAGTAAAGATAATTGGATTTAAATCATTATTCTCTCCACCATTTAAATTATAGGATATTGTATAAGAAACAAGTGAAAACTCTACTATATTTTCATACCCACAGATACTACATACTTGTTTCTTTCTTCCTACATTTTCTTCTGTTGCATTCTCTATTATTATCCATTCTCCATACGAATGTGCTTCAAAATCTTTCTTTTCTCCGCATGTACACTCATACCAGTGTCCTGTTTCATCATATGTTAATTCAGCTGCATACTTATGCGTATGGTCTAGTTTTGGGATTTCTACTATATTTTCATATTCACAGACACTACATACTTGTTTCTTTCTTCCAACACTTTCTTCTGTTGCCTCTTCTATTATTACCCAATCACCATAGGTATGTTCTTCAAAGTCTTTCTTTTCAGTTGTATGTTCACATATTGCAGAATGCCAGTGCCCTATTTCATCATACGTTAATTCAGATGCAAACTTATGCGTATGATCTAGCTTTGGGATTTCTACTATATTTTCATACCCACAGATACTACATACTTGTTTCTTTCTTCCTACATTTTCTTCTGTTGCATTCTCTATTATTATCCATTCTCCATACGAATGTGCTTCAAAATCTTTCTTTTCTCCGCATGTACACTCATACCAATGTCCTGTTTCATCAGATGTTAATTCAGATGCATACTTATGCGTATGGTCTAGCTTTGGTATTTCTACTATATTTTCATATCCACAGACACTACATACTTGTTTCTTTCTTCCAGCACTTTCTTCTGTTGCTTCCTCTATTATTATCCATTCTCCATAGGTATGTGCTTCAAAATCTTTCTTTTCTCCGCATGCACACTCATGCCAGTGTCCTGTTGTATTACAGTTATAAGTTGAAGAATAATAATGTTCATGCTTGTTATCATCTTCATTTTTTTCTGAACATCCGCTGACAAGAAAAACCGTCATAAGACTCAACATAATACTAATAATACCAAACAATATTTTTTTCATAGTGATCACCCTCAATAAATCATAATATTATATTTAGACAAAGCATTTTTATTTCAAATTTTTATACTTTTTTATCAATATATTACTGTATTTCATTAATTTGATTATAACATTGAAATATAATAATAACAATATATGTTATTATGAAACACGTTTTAAGGTTCAGAAATAGTTTTGAGATATTACTTATATATAAGTAAAGGTATTGAAAATGTTTTTTATTCTCAAATTCTTAAACTAAAATCAGTTTATTATACTCTAAACAGTATTTTGTTTGTAAAACTGCAAAATGCAATATTGCCTGCATTTAGTATAACAATTATGCCACCTGTTTTAAATGGAGGTTAATGAATATAAGAAAACCATCAGGAAAACATTTAGATTTATCCAGACGTCAAGTTATATATAATTGCTTAGTTAATATTATTACTAATAGTGAAATTGCTTCTTCAATTACCTTAGATTCTACAAGCGTTTTTAGAAAAGTCAAAAAAGAAAATCTAAAAAAAGAAATAAAAGCGATGCTTCTATTTGTGATGTATTTAATTAGCTTCAAAAATAATTAAAATTAAATAAATTCAAGCAATTATTTGAAGCAATATCAATTAACCTACCATTCGTATATTTGTATATAACCAAGCATATTATTTATACATCAATGAAAAATACGAATATTAAGACATTTTTCATCCAAAAAAACCATTCCCATAATAGAATGTAATATAATTATGCATTTCCGGAATTCAATTACGGATTTACATAATTCCCAATTTTTTTATACTGTTATACTTGAAATCGAGTAGAGAGTGAAAAGTAAAACTTTTCCGCTCCCTCTCACACCACCCTACGTACGGTCTTCCGTATAAGGCGGTTTAAATAAACAGTCTATGCTATCGGTTTAAGATAGTATTCAAGGGGGTCCAATAACCCTCTTTTCTTTAGTCGTGAATTTGAAATTGCTCTTTGAATTACACAAGAGTGGCTTGTAAATTGATAGCCTCTTCTACAATAGGTTAGTCCTTTTGCTTCTTCTTCGTTTATTCCAAGTTTAACTAATGAAGAGATTTGTTTACTTGGGATTTTCCATTGTTTCCAAATAACTATTCTAATTGCATTTCTTAACCATTCACCAATTTTTGTGATTTTCATTTTCATAGAAGATTGTCGGTAATAGTTAATCCAACCTCTTAAAACTTCGTTTATCTTTTTAATTCTATAGGTTAAATCAATGCTCCAAGAACGCTTAACTAGTTTCTTTAATTTAAGAAATAATTTTTTGAAACTTTCTTGATGAGGTTTTGTCTTCCACATATCATTTTTTGAATCTTTCCAAAATGAAAAGCCTAGGTACTTAAGATTATTTGGTCTTGTGATATGTGTCTTTTCTGCATTAACCTTTAACTTGAGTTTTGTTTCAATAAAAGTAATAATATTCTTCATTACTCTTTCGGCTGAATACTCGGTCTTAACAAAGATAACACAATCATCCGCATATCTTGCAAAATGTAATCCTCTTCTTTCTAATTCTTTATCAAGTTCGTTTAAATAGATATTACTTAATAAAGGTGAAAGATTCCCTCCTTGTGGAGTTCCTATTGTTGTTTCTTCAAATTCTCCATTAACGAGTACACCCGCTCTTAGATATTTATGGATTAATGCAGTTACATCACTATCATTAACCATATTATCTACAAGTCGGATTAATTTGTCTTGTGGAACCTTATCAAAGAATTTCTCTAGGTCTAAGTCTATTATCCATTCGTATCCTTGATTTAATAATTCTAACGCTCTATCAATCGCATTTTGACATCTTCTATTTGGTCTAAATCCATAGGAATATTCACTGAATGTAGGTTCAAATATTGGTGTCATCTTTTGAACAAGTGCTTGTTGAATTATTCTATCGATAACTGTTGGAATCCCTAACTTTCTTACTCCACCATTTGGCTTTGGTATTTCCACTCTAGTACTATATATTCACCCTATATATAATACATTCCTTTCTTTAGATTAAGTTTGTTGTATGTTGGGTGATTTATGATACCAAAAGCTTTTGGTATCATAAAAACGAAGAAGTTGCAGACCATTGTTTTCACTCTACAGCAGATTCATCTGACTGGTATAAGGAGTCCATGGCTGCGACTTTCACTTTATATGGTTATTAGTTAGTTACAGATTATTTATCGTAATAATACTGGTTGTTTACTAGGACACGTGGTGAAAGTATCGTAGAAGCTGCATATTCTCTTCAGAAAGGATCTTTTTATGATTTATGTAGGAATTGATGTCGCTTCTGAAAAACATGATGTTTGCATTATGTCTAACGAAGGTGAAATCTACGGAAAGAAATTCCAAATTCAAAACACAAAGGATGAATATAAAAAACTTCTTAGCAAAATTAATGAGGCCAAGAAGTTCTTTAAAGATTCAAATGTACGTATAGGCATAGAATCTACTGGGGTTTATTCATCAACAATTCTTAATTACCTCTCAAGTTTCGAGCAAACAGAAGTAATATTCATTAACCCAATTTTGACCAATATGTTTCAACTTTCTCAATCAGTGCATTATGCGAAAACAGATGTGATTGATGCTGAAGGCATTTGTAATTATCTTCAAGATAAGCAAAAGAAACTATTAACCTATACACCACCATCTTACCAAAGTTTACAATTAAAATCATTATATCGTGAGATGATTAAACTAAATAAATTAATAACTCAAGAGAAAAATCGCCTCACAGGACTTATTCACGTTGTATTCCCTGAATTTCTTAAGATATTCCCTAAAATCAATGGAAAAGGCGTTTATTCTCTTTTAAATGAATATCCTCTTCCTTCTTCTTATAAAGGAAAGCATTTAGATACAGTTTATGAATTCGCATATAACCATTTTAAAGGGCACATTGATAAATCTAAGATAGAACAACTTTTCTCTTATGCTAAAAATAGCATTGGCATTTCTAACAGTTCTGACAAAATTTTAATTAAACAATCATCATCTTTAATTACAATATACGAAGAACAAAAGAAAGAACTCATTGATGAAATGGTTAAGATAATAAAAGAACATTATCCTAAGATATTAACTATTCCTGGTGTTGGTGCAAATACAGCTGCTGGAATAATTGGAGAAGTTGGTCAAATCTCTAATTTCCATAATGCAGATTCTTTGCTTGCATATGCCGGATTAAATCCATTAGTTTATCAATCAGGTAAATACGAAGCTAAACACACTCGTATTTCTAAGAAAGGATCATCTTATCTTAGAAACGCTTTAACTATGGTAGCTCGAGTTATAGTTAGAAGTGATAAAACATTTAATCAATACTATACGAAAAAACGTAATGAAGGCAAAGGTTATAATACGGCAATTTGCCATGTTAGAAAAAAATTAGTTCGCGTTATTTATTCAATTCTTAAAAATAATATTGAATATAAATCTATAAACAACTAATAACCATATAAAGTTTTCAAAGATCAGTGATTATTGTAAAATCTCTCCTTCAATAATCTTTTTCGTCGTGTAATAAACTCTTATAACCACGACTTATACATAAAGTAGCTAATTTATTTAAAATCTATTGACTATTTAATAGTTAGCTCCTTACAGGAAGTGGCTTATACTCACGACTTTTGATTTGATTGATTAAGTCATTACCGTGGACTTTTAAATAATCTTTTACTTCTTCACAAGTCATATCGTCAATACCTGATGCACCATTGTTTCTTGTAACTTGTAAATATGCTTGATTTAAATTGTCTTTAGATAAGACTTCATCCATCAATTTCATAGTTTTGCTTTTCCTCCTTTTGGTTTGCCTATCATCACTATTTTTGGCTTACTTTTCACAAGATACGCTTGCTACTTCTCATCCTTTCAAGTTAAATAGACACGTCCATTTGTACTTTGCAAAAGGT
>CAMCEE010000028.1 GCA_945873815.1 uncultured Caryophanales bacterium | reverse complement strand
AATTTCTAAAAAATATTAATTAATCCTAAACTTTGTGGTGTTAAATCCTAAAAACCGGAAAAAGAAAAGATATTATTTATTCTAATTTTTAGTTCAGCAATCTTAATGGTAAACATATTTCTCCTCCTCCTAATTATACCATTTTACAAAGAATAATAAATCAAATATTTATAGATTTTTTAATCTATAAAAGATATAATATTTTTGGGAGATATTAGATGAGTAATAAAAAGATTAAAAGCGTACATTTAAGTTTAATTGCATGTGCAGTTATTTTGTTTTCTTTATTAATTTTAATCATCTTTTTGAAATCGTAATATGTATTATTATTTAAAAGGTATTGTTGTAGAAATTGGAGATAATTTTATTGTTGTTGATGTTAATTCCATTGGATATCAAGTTTTAGTCATGCATCCAGAAGAATATCATATTGATGATGAGGTATTAGTTTATATTTCTCATATCATTAGAGAAGATGAGGAATATTTTATCGGTTTTAGTTCCTTGGATGATAAAAAATTCTTTAATAAATTGATTAATTGTAAGGGCATTGGACCTAAAACTGCACTTAGTGCATTAAGAGGAATTAGCGTTAGTGAATTTATCAATTGCGTGATGACAGAGGATGTAAAAAGATTAAAGAAATTGGATGGAATTGGACCAAAGGCAGCATCGCAGATAATATTAGATTTAAAAGGAACCCTTGTTGATATCGAAACAAAAGTCTCAAAGTCAAATATCAATAAGAATCAAAACGATGCAAAAGAAGCGCTTATTTCACTCGGCTTTAAAGAAAAAGATATCCTCGAGTGCTTTACGAAGATTAATGATAATACGTTATCCGTTGAAGAATATATCACTCAAACATTAAGAATGATAAGAAAGTAGGTTATTATGACAAGATTTTTAGATCCTAATAAAAATGATATAGAAGAATCTAATGAAGAAATCTCTCTTCGTCCATTAACGCTTGATGATTATGTTGGCCAATCGGAATTAAAAAATAATTTGCGTATCTTCATAGGAGCAGCGAAAAAGAGAAATGAAGTATTAGATCATATATTAGTTTATGGTCCTCCTGGACTTGGAAAAACAACTCTTGCTTATGTTGTTGCAAATGAGATGGGTGGAAAAATTAAAGTCGTTAATGGTCCTTCTATTGAAAAACCTGGAGATTTAGCTTCAATTCTTTCAACTATTCAACCTGGAGATGTTTTATTTATTGATGAAATTCATCGTATTCCTCGCGTTGTTGAAGAAATACTTTATGGTGCGATGGAAGATTTCCAACTTACGATTATGGTTGGAAAAGATGATGACGCTAGAAGTATTAGTATTGATTTGGCTCCATTTACCCTTTTTGGAGCAACGACAAAACCTGGTTCTTTGTCCTCTCCATTAAGAGATCGTTTTGGGATTGTAAGTAGATTAGATTATTATTCTGATGAGGAATTAACTGCAATCGTTCAAAGAACTAGTCGCGTATTCCAAACACCAATTAGTGAGAAAGCTGCAGAAATGGTCGCAGTTCGTTCAAGAGGAACACCTCGTATTGCGAATAGAATATATCGAAGAGTTCGCGATTTTGCAAACTATCAAGATGAAAAAGAGATTAATTCTAATTTGACAAAAGAAGCACTCAAATTATTAAAGATTGATGATCTAGGATTAGATGATGTCGATACTAGATATATTAGAACACTTATCAAAAGGTTTAATGGAGGTCCTGTAGGACTTGAAACACTCGCTTCTACTATTGGTGAAGAAATCAATAATCTTGAGGAAGTATACGAACCATATCTATTAAAACTTGGTTTGATTAATAAAACTCCAAGAGGTAGGGTTGCAACTGAAAAAGCATATTCGCATTTTAAGATTGATTTATTTGAAAAAGAATAATGATAAGGCTGCTATAATATTTTTTAAATGAATATGCAGCCTTTTTGTTTATTTATGTTTTTCTGGTAATACTAGTAATATGAATTGGGCTGAATATGGAATTATTGCATATAGAACTATATTCTTATATTTCTTTTTACTCTTTATTTTAAGAATAATGGGGAAAAGGGAGATTGGAAATCTTTCTAGTTTTGATATCGTAGTTTTCTTTGTTATCTCGGAATTGTTTTCATTGTCTTTAAATGATCTATCGAATTCAATATTACATAGCATTCTTCCGATTTTAATTATTGTGACACTCCAAATCATCACTGCTTTTTTATCATTAAAATCAAAAAAGATTAGAGAAGTTGCAGAAGGAAAGCAACGTTATATTATCTATAAAGGAAAAATCGATATTAATGCAATGAAGAAAGAAAGGTATAGTATCGATGATTTGATGAGTCAAATCTATCAAAAGGGATATGTTTCCCCGCGAGAAATAGATTACGCTATTTTAGATGATACAGGAAAATTATTGATTATTAAAAAAAGTAAAGGAATTCATTATGTTGAACCATTAATTCAAGATGGAAAATTTAATGAAGAATTCATTAGGAAAAACAATATCAGTAAGGAATATATTTATAAAGAGATGATGAAAAAAGGATATACTGAAGTTGAAGATATCTTTTTTGCTCAAGCTTTAGAAGATGAGTTTTACATTGTTCCTTTTAAAGAATGCATTGAGGAAAAAGAAATTTAACGATACATCAACGTATATGCTTAATAGTGTTGATATAGCAATTCCCATTACATGAAACTTTGGAATAAAGATAATTAATGAGACGATCCTAATTATTGAAGATACAATAGTAGAAAAAAGAGATTTACTAGACAATGAACATACGCTTAATGCGGTGATTATAGGGGTTTCTATGTAATAAATTATAAAGAAGAATGTGATTTTTCTAAGATATGATAAACCAATTTCTTCTCCATAAACAATATTTAAAATCGTTTCCCCAAAGAACATAAAAATGCATGATATGATTATTCCAATAGTTAATGAAATTATTAGTATTTTTAATAGTATAGTCCTTGCTTTTATGTAGTTTTTTTCTTTCATGCATTTACCAATATTTGGTAATAGGTAATTGCTTAGAGAAAGAGAAATAAAACTAGGAATAAGTAATAGAGGCATTACGTAACTATTGATTATTCCATATTCGATAGCAATATATGATGATGAAAATGAATTATTACTCATCAAATGGGTAAAGATTATCGGCTCTAAACAATATGTTAAGGATCCGATCAATTTTGCGATTGTTAATGGAAATGAAATCTTAATGAGTTCATTTGATTGAAAAGGAATATTTTTAGTTTTAATAAAAGCGCACAATTTACTTTTATACGTTCTTTTACAAAAAAAGAGCATTGATGATATTTGGAATATTTCTCCGACTCCAAGAGCAAAAACCGCAAAACTAGCTTTTGCTTCAACACTTGCATTTGTAAATAGATATGAACATAACAATATGAAAAGAAGCCTACCTGCTTCTTCAAATACCTGAGAATATGATGCGAGTTCAATTTCGTTTGAACCTAAGAAATATCCTTTTATTATCGCGGATATACTTGTTAAGGGGATAATAAATAACGAAGCAATAATACATGCTTCTGTTTTTGAATTAAATAGGATTTCATTAGAGATTAAATCGCTTAATAACAAAAGAAGAAACATCAAAAAAAGAGAAAGTAATACGACAATAGTAAAAGCTGAATAAATGATTGTTTTTGCTTTTCCTTCACCTTTTGAAATAAGTGTTGCAACGGCAGTAGGTAAGGAAAAAGAAGAAAGAGTAAGAATTAGGACAAGAATGGGATTTACTAATGAATATATTCCGATTGCTTCCTGCCCCAAAAAGCGCGTTAAAATCATTCTGGAAATAAGAGAAATGCATTTTGCACTTACTCCAATGGCTAAAATAGAAATCAGATGAAAGGATATATTTTTTTTATTCATTTTCCACCTTATTATTGAAAATAATAATAAGTAATGTTATAGTATAAAAGCGATTTCTTGAAAGATAAATTAATTTATCTAAAATAGAATCTATATATAATGGCATTACTCAATATAAAATATAGGGAGTAATATGCTATATTAGAACAATGGAGGTATAAAATATGCGTCGTTTTTATGGATACCTAGTATTAGTAGTATCATTATTACTTATTGTCTCATGTAATTTGCAATCTTTTGTATCAAACATTTCTTCTGGAATTGAATATTCTGGTGGTTATGAAGTTTTATACAAAGTTGATTACAAAGATTCTAATAAGACAATAGATGATATTGCAAATATCGTGGTTAACAGAATTGAAGATGCAGGAGTTCAAAATGCGGTAGTTCAATCTGAAAGTGGAGATTTGACAGGTAGTGAAGATGATTTCATCCGTGTTCAAATGTCTGGTAATTCTGAAACTGATATTGATTATGTATTACGTTCAGTTGAAGCAACTGGTAGATTGACTGTCTCTACAATTATGGATGGAGCTAATTATCCTGAACTTGAGAATCCATTTGAAATTGGATCTGCAAAAGTTAATTGGAATCAATCAACTCCTTATGTAGAAGTAGGAATTAAGAATGCAAAAGAATTCATTTCATTTGTTGAAAACTGTAATAAAGACTATGACGAATTCAATGAAATTTACAATAAAGATAGTCAAGATGAATCATCAGTTGAAGGTATTATGGTTATTTGGCTTGATAAATTAGATGATGATTCTTATATCCAAGCATATGAAAATGAAAGCGAAGTTAAAAAAGCTGAAATTCGTGATAGAGTACTTGCAATCGTTCCTACGAATAACTTCTATTATACTGAGAAAAACGGTGATTATGTAGATGTTAAATTACTCATTTCATATTATGATTTCGACCAAGTTCAAATGGTTGGTGAATCTGCACATACCATTGAAAGAGTTATTAATTATGGTGCACAAGATTATTCGATGAATAGATTATATACTCATAGAATTGGTGCCTCCGTAACTAATATCGAAGTATATGATCAAATAATCATATGGGGCACATTTGTCTCATTAGTTGCAATATTGGGATTTTTAGTTTTTAGATTCGGATTAGCTGGTTTTACAGGATTTGTTGCAATCTTAGTCAGTATGACAGTTCAATTATTCTTGTTCAACTTCCTTGATTATACTTTCTCAACAATTGCTGCAATCGGATTTGTTGCTTCCATTGCAATTAACACTGCTGCAGTTATCTTGTTCTTATCTAAATTTAAGAATGAATTATATAAAGGTAAATCTCCACTTAAATCTTATCAAGAAGCAAGTAAAAATACTTTGGTCAATGTTATTGATGCAACAATACTTGGAATTGCAATTTCAGTTGTTGGTATCTTATCTTTCTCATCACAAATCGTTTCATTACCAATCGTTCTATGCATTGGATTAGTATGTAGTTTGATATTTAATAGATTGATTATGAGATTCGCGATGTGGTGGTTAACAAATAACTCACTAGCAAATAACAAACCTATTATCTTTAGAGTTAAGACTGAGGATGTTCCTGATATTATGAAGATGGAAACTCAAAGAAGGTTTGCTCCATTATCTAATATTGATCCAAAGAAGAAAGGTAAATTAAGTGCATTAGTCGCAGGTATTTCTTCAGTAGTATGTATCTTATTAATCGCAGTATTTGCTATTATCCCAGGAGTAAATGTCTTTAACGACGCAGCTGAATCTAGGAATTATTCACGTATTGAAATAAGTGCAGAAACAGTTAATTCAAATTATTTATTTGATAAAAAGAGTGAAAATGTAAAAGCATTCTTCAGTGAAAAATATCCTGATTTAGTTATTACAAATGTTGATGTTAATGTCGTTCAAAATGTTGTTGGTGACCCTTCTTCTTCAAAAGAAAATTTAGTAAATATTGGATACTATTCCATTACGTTAGATAAAGTAATCGATACAGACGATCTTGCAAATGATATCGCAATTAAACTTAATGCTACATATGGCATTGAAGATACAGATTTAACAGTTAATGTTGTTACATGTTCTCCAAAGAGTGTTAATTATTTATTCCAATCTGCAATTGTTGCAGCTGTATTAGTTGGAAGCTTAGCAATTGTCTTCATTCTTGTAAGATTTGGATATATCTATGCTTTATCAACTTTAGCAACATTAGTTCCAACTACATTAGTATCATTAGGTTTCTTCGCAGCTACAAGACTTCCAATTAACTCATTGTCTTTAGCTGGTATTGCTGCAGGTTTATTAATCGTTGTTCTTGCTCAACTTCCACTATATGAAAGAATAAAGAAGATGAGACGTGAATCAAAGGTTAAAATCACAACATATGAACAAAGAGAAACAATTGCTATCGCTTCATTTAAAGAAACAGCATTTGTTTCATTGATGACTTCAATGATGGCATTAGTTGCAATTGTCATAGTCGCATTATTTAGTCCATTAACAAGTTCAGTTGTTGCAACATATGGAATTATGGCAATTACAGTAATCGTAGGTGCAGCTTCAACACTATTCTTACTAATTCCAGTTTATTTATTTTTACAAAAAAAGATTAGTTTCAATATTTCAATCAATCGTGAAAAGAGAAATAAAAAAGCTATGGAAAAAGCTAAAGAAGCAAATAGAAAAGCTGGTGCAGAACCAGTTGAAGCAAAGATTCCTGGAATCAATTGTTAATATTAACCGCGTTTATACGCGGTTTTTTATAAGGAGTATTTATGAATTCATTTTTAGATAGATTATTATCTCTATATAATCTTTCTTTATCTAGCTATGAAGAGATGACGAAAGATGTAAAGGATTTAGAATTAGAAGATTACCATAATTTTATTAATATTGATATCGCTGAAAAAAGAATCAAAGATGCAATTTCGAAAAATGAAAAGATTATGATTTATGGTGATTATGATTGCGATGGGATTACTTCGACATCGATTCTTGTCTATACTTTTAAACGCCTTGGATACGATAATATAGGATATTATATTCCTTCAAGATATTTGGATGGATATGGTATCAATGAGAAAATGGTGGAAGCTATTCATAATAAAGGATATTCATTGATTATTACGGTAGATAATGGCGTTGCTCAATTTGATGCATTAAAAAAAGCAAAAGAATACAATATCGATGTGATTTTAACAGATCATCATGAAATAAAAGAGGAATTACCAATTTGCTATACGATTATCCATCCTTTTTTAAAAAACGATGGTTCTTCATTAGCTCAATGTGGTGCTTATGTTGCTTTTAATTTATCTCGAGCACTACTAAATGAAACTGATGATTATCTATTAACACTTGCTTCTCTTGCAACAATTTCTGATATGATGCCTTTAGTCTCTCATAATAGAAATATTGTTCGCATTGGTTTAGATAAAGCTAAAAATGGAGATTATCTTCCTTTTAAATTATTATTGAATAATGAAGAGATTAACGATGAAAAGAGCTTTTCCTTTGTTTGTGCTCCTAAGATTAATTCTTTAGGGCGAGTACTTGAGAATACAAATGTTAATAAAGGAGTTGAATTCTTTGTAAATAAAGATGACGAAATGAATGTTGCTGAGATTGCTAGATTAATCGAATTTACTAATAACAAAAGAAAAGTGGTTTCTAATGAGGCGGCTATGAATATAGATTATTCAAAATACTCTGATAAGAGTTTTGTCGTTGATTATTTAAAAGATGTACAAGAAGGACTTATTGGATTAGTCGCTAATAAGGTTATAAACGAGATTAATAAACCAGTTGTTATCTTTACAAAAGATCATAAATCAGGACTTTTAAAAGGTTCTGCAAGATCTTTAGAAGGATTGCCTTTAAATGAGATATTCTCTAAAATGAGCGACTTAATAGTTCAATTTGGTGGACATGCTCAAGCTGGAGGATTAGCAATAGAGGAAAATAAACTAGATGAATTCGTTTCTCGTATCAATATATTAGCAAATGATTATACTCCTACTCCAAAAAAGAAATTGATCATCGATTGCAAGAATGAAGATTTTACTTATGAAAATTATGAGATCATTAGGTCTCTTGCTCCTTATGGTGTAGGATTTGAAGAACCATATTTATCTCTTATTTATCCTTGTAAAAATATTAATTATTTAAAAGGATTTCAACACATTAAAGGGACGATTAACTTTGGATGTTCATTTATCGGCTTCAATACGAATAAGGATTATGGAAGAAGTGGAAATGTTAAACTAATAGGACATTTAGCATTAGATTCATTTCGTGGAAATAAATTCCTTTCATTTAATGTAATTGAAGTAGAGCCTATTAATAATTAGATAAATAGAAGAATATATTATATTGGTGATGGTATGATACCTTATCAATTCATAAAGAGGATAAGAATAATTTTTGCTTTTGTTCTTATCTTTTTAATTGCACTTGCAGGTAAAATCACTTATAACAGCATAATCATAAATAGTATGTTAACTAATAAAGCAGAGAATCTATGGAATAGATCATTTCCAATTATGGGAGAAAGAGGATTTATTTTAGATTCTAATTGTAATCCTTTAACAATGAATGAACCTACTGTATCAATCTATGCTATTCCTCATCAAATCATTGATAAAGAAGAGACAAGTAGAAAACTATCCTCCATATTATCACTTGATGAAAAATATATTCTTTCAAGAATCACTAAACGTAGTTCAAATGTGTCTTTTCATCCTTATGGAAAGAAGATTGATAATGATTTAGCAAAAAAGATTAGTGAAATGAATCTAAAAGGTATATATTTAGTTAACGATAATCTTAGAGTATATCCATATAAAGAATATATAGCTCCTTTATTAGGGTTTGTTGGTATCGATAATGATGGTTTCGCAGGATTAGAATATTATTATAACGATTATTTAAAAGGTAAAAATGGTAGTTTAGAATATATGATGGATGCAAAAGGAGGACTATTAAAGAATCAAAACTATAGTATAATTCCACCAAGTAGAGGATTGGATTTGAAGCTTTCTTTAGATATTAACTTACAAAATATTCTAGAAAGAGAAATGCAAAATGCGTTAATGAAATATAATCCAAAAGAAATAGTTGGAATTATTATGAATCCGAATAATGGAGAAATTTTAGCGATTGGTAATCGCCCAACATATGACAATAATAAATATAAAGAATATCCTCAGGAAGTCTATAATCATATCTTGCCGGTATATAATACCTTTGAACCTGGTTCGACTTTTAAAGCAATGACATTTGCTGCAGCATTAAATGAGAAAAAAATCAATATGTTTAAAGATACTTATTACGATAAAGGGTATGAGATTGTATCTGGAAGAAGAATAAAATCTTGGAAGAAAGGAGGACATGGATTACAAACATACCTCCAGGTTTTAGAGAATTCATCTAATCCTGGATTTGTATCAATTTCAAGAAAACTAGGACCTACAAAAATGTATGAATATGTTCAGAAATTTGGCTTTTTAGAAAAATCCGGTGTTGATATTCAAGGAGAGAATAAGGGAATATTTTTTCATAAAGATGACTTTCATGAATTAGAGTGTGCAACAACTTCTTTTGGCCAATCAATCTCGATAAATGCTGTTCAATTAGTTTCAGCTTTCTCTTCAACTATTAATGGAGGATATCTTTATACGCCTCATGTTGGTAAGGCATTATTGAATAGCTTTGGTGAAACAGTATATGAATTTAAATATGAACCAAAAAGACAAGTTATCAGTGAAGAAACGAGTGGCTTAATGAGGTATGCTTTAGAAAGCGTTGTAGCAAATGGGTCGGGAAAGAAAGCTTTTATCGATGGGTATCGAGTGGGAGGAAAAACAGGAACTGCACAAATTGTTGAAGATGGAAAATATCTAGATGGAAGATATTTATTATCCTTTATTGCAGGCGCACCCATGAATGATCCAAAGATAGTTGTTTATTTTTCAATGAAGGAGCCGAAGAATTGTATTCAATATGGTGGAACTACTATTGGACCAATAATAAAGACGATTTTGGAAGATTCTTTAATCTATCTAAATGTTAAAAAGGATTTTAATAACCAGATAAATAAGAAAATGACTTGGATGGACGAAAATATGATTAATGTCCCAAATTATATAGGTTTACCAAGAAAAAAAGTATCATCCTTTCATTTCAAATTCGAATTTATTGGAGAAGGAAATACTGTTATTGATCAATTGCCTAGAGTTGGTGAAATTATTCCTCAAGGAAGCACGATAATGTTACAAATGGGATAAAAAAAAGGGGCTGTAAAGAAATAATTTTCTAGAGGAAATTTCCTCTAAGAAGCTATTTCGAATCAGCTCTTTTCATTTTTGTCGAGAAAAAATTTATTAGTTTCTCACAAAATAAGTGTGAAAAGTAAAAAAATTGCATACTAAAAAGAATATTATTGAAATTTAAATTTGATTAACTAAT
>CAMCEE010000027.1 GCA_945873815.1 uncultured Caryophanales bacterium | reverse complement strand
TATTTGGATAAATGAGATAAAATCGAAAAATTAGTATACTTGTTTATTTGTAAGTGATAAAATTGATAGCGTAATATAAGGAGAGAAAAAAATGCCAAAGCAAGTTTTTAGTTTAGACTTTGAAGGGAAAAAATTGAACGTTGAAACTGGCGAGATTGCAAAACAAGCAGATGGTGCTTGCTTAATTCGCTTGAATGATACCGTGATTTTATCCACAGTATGCTGCTCTGACGAACCAAAAGATGGAGATTTCTTCCCACTTACTGTTACATATGAAGAAAAACAATATGCAGTAGGAAAGATTCCAGGTTCATTCTTAAGAAGAGAAGGTAGACCAGGAGAACATGCTACCTTAACAGCTCGTTTAATTGATAGACCAATTAGACCTATGTTCTCAGAAGGCTTCAGAAATGAAGTTCAAATCATTAATACAGTAATGTCAGTTGATCCAGATGCAACCCCAGAAATGGCTGCAATGTTTGGTTCTTCATTAGCATTATGCATTTCCGATATTCCATTTGATGGTCCTATCGCTGGAGTATATGTCGGTATGGTTGATGGAAAATTTATCATCAATCCAACAGTAGAAGAAAAAGAAAAATCAGTTCTTAATTTAGCAGTTGCTGGTAGCGAAGAAGCAATCTGTATGATTGAAGCTGGTGCACAAGAATTAAGTGAAGATACAATGGTTGACGCTATTATGTTCGGCCATGAAGCAATCAAAAAATTATGTAAATTCCAAAAGGAAATTGCTGCACAAATCGGAAGAGAGAAAAGAGAAGTTTCACTATACGCAATCGATACTGAAATCGATTCTCATATTAGAGAAATCGCTCAAGATAGATTAGTAAAAGCAGTTTCTATCGTTGATAAACTTGAAAGATATGCTGCAATTGATGCAATTAACGCAGAAGTAAGAGCAGAATATGAAGCAAGAACATATAGTGATGATAAGGCAAAGAATGCTACTATGATTCAAGTTACGAGCGTTCTTGAAAAAATCGTTGCTGAAGAAGTAAGAAGATTAATCACAGAAGATAAGATTAGACCAGATGGACGTAAAGTTGATGAGATTAGACCTCTTGATGCACAAGTTGATTTACTTCCAAGAGTTCATGGCTCTGCAATGTTTACTCGTGGTCAAACTCAAGTTATTGATGTTTGTACATTAGGTCCAAAAGCGGACGAACAAATCCTTGATAATTTATCTGCTGAAGATACAAAACGTTGGATGCATCACTATAACTTCCCACCATTCTCAGTTGGTGAAATTGGAAGAACTGGTTCACCAGGAAGAAGAGAAATCGGACATGGTGCATTAGGTGAAAGAGCATTATCATACGTTATTCCTTCAGAGGAAGAATTCCCATATACAATTAGATGTGTTTCTGAAGTAGTTGAATCAAATGGTTCTTCTTCTCAGGCATCTATTTGTGCCGCATGTATGGCTTTAATGGCTGCAGGTGTTCCACTTAAAGCACCAGTATCTGGTATTGCAATGGGTCTAATTACTTCTGGACCTTTAGATGGAAAACATCCTTACACCATTTTAACTGATATTCAAGGTATGGAAGATCATTATGGAGATATGGACTTCAAATGTGCAGGTACTCCAAATGGTATTACAGCATTACAAATGGATATTAAAATCAAAGGTGTTACAAAAGAGATTTTCCAAGCTGCATTAGCACAAGCTCATAAAGCAAGAAAAGAAATTCTTGATGTTATGTTAAAAGCAATTCCTGAACCTAGAGAAGATGTAAGTAAGTACGCTCCAAAGGTAGGAAGAATGACAGTTCCTGTTGATAGAATTAAAGATGTTATCGGTTCACAAGGAAAAGTAATTAATGATATTATCGAAAAATGTGATAATGTCAAGATTGATATCGATGATGATGGAAATGTAATTATTTACCATATGGATAGAGAACCAATAAATAAAGCACTTCAAATGATTGAAAATATTATTAAAGTCGCAAAGGTTGGTGAAATCTATGAAGGAAAAGTCGTTAGAATTGAATCCTATGGTGCATTTATTAACCTATTTGGAAATGTCGATGGATTATGTCACGTATCTCGCTTAGATTGGGATAGAGTAAATCATCCAAAAGATGTTGTAAAGATTGGACAAACTTTGAAAGTCATCGTAACTGAAATTGATGATAAAGGAAGAGTAAATGTTTCTCATAAGGAATTTGCTCCAAAGAAAGAAAAGAAAGTTGAAAAAGCTAAAGTAGAGGAAACTACTGAAGTAAAAGATTCAACTGAAGAGAAACCACAAGAATAATTATTAGGATGAGATTTTATTTTATCTCATCCTTTTTAAAAGAGGATATTATGTTTAATTTGATTAATGATTGGAAGGAAATTCTTGAAGGAGAATTCGAAAAAGAATATTACATTTCTTTGATTCAAAAACTTCAAGAAGAATATGACAAATACGAAATCTATCCACCTAAAAAGGATGTTTTTAACGCTCTTAATTTGTCATCATATAAAGACACAAAAGTAGTAATTATTGGTCAAGATCCATATCATGAACCTAATCAGGCTCATGGGTTAGCTTTTTCGGTCCGTAGAGGAACGAAATTGCCTCCATCATTAATTAATATATACAAGGAATTAAAAAACGAATTTGGCTATGAAATCAGCGATTCTGGCGATTTGACACCATGGGCCAAACAGGGAGTTTTATTATTAAACAATGTTCTTACTGTTCGAAGGGGGATAGCCGATTCTCATAAAAAGATTGGATGGGAACTTCTAACAAATCGAATAATTGAGGTTTTAAATGAGAAAGATAGCCCTGTAGTTTTCATATTTTGGGGAAACAATGCAAAAAAGAAAATGGAGCTTGTAACAAATCCTAAACATTTAATACTTCATTCTCCTCATCCTTCTCCATTATCTTGCCATCATGGCTTCTTTAATAATAATCATTTTATTAAGGCAAATGAGTTTTTAAAAGCAAACGGAGAAGAGGAGATTTGTTGGAAAATCCCTACAAATAATATTTGTTTATTTTAAAGAAAGATATATAATTTATTTTACAAGAGGTATAGCATATGAAATTAGAACCAATTATTCAAAGTTTATTAGATACTGATTTTTATAAGTTCAATATGAATCAAGTTATTTTCCATAAACATACAGATGCGATGGGAGAATACATTTTTAAATGTCGAAATCCTCATATTGTTTTTAGCGATGAAATGGTAAAAGAAATCAATGAACAAATCGATCATCTTTGTACATTACGATTTCATCAAAATGAATTAAATTATCTAAAATCGATTCGTTTTATTAAGAATGACTACGTTGAGTTCTTAAGATTATGGCACCCAATTAGAGAATATGTTAAATGCGGAGTTAATGATAATGGAGAATTATATTGCGTTGTTACTGGTCCTTGTTTTTCTGCAATGCAATTTGAAATATACCTTCTTGAAATCATAAATGAAGTATATTTTAGATTTAAATATAATTATGACGAATTATTAGAACAAGCTAGAAGAAAATTAAAAGTAAAAATTGATGCAATGAGTAAAGGAAAATACACCTTTAAGTTTGCAGAATTTGGTTGTAGAAGAAGATTATCTCGTGAGTGGCAAGAAGAAATGTATCGCGAATTCATCACTAAGACAACAAATTGTGTTGGTACATCAAATGTTTATCTTTCAATGAAATACAACACTAAACCAATCGGAACATTTGCTCATGAATTCGTTCAAATGTATCAAGGATTTCCAAATATTCCTTTAGCTTATACGAATCATACTGCATTAAAAGATTGGTTTGCAGAATATAGAGGTGATAATGGCATTGCATTAACCGATACATTAACAACCGATTTATTCTTATTGGATTTTGATTATTTAAATTGCAACACTTATAGTGGAGTAAGACACGATTCAGGTGATCCATTTGAATGGGGAGAAAAAATTCTTGCACATTATAAAAAATATGGAATCGATAGTAAAACTAAAACTTTACTCTTTAGCGATAGTTTGGATTTTGATAGAGCACAAGCATTAAATGATTATTTTAAAGATAGATGTAAAACGAGTTTTGGAATTGGGACATTCTGTTCTAATGATACCGATGTTGAACCTTTAAATATCGTTTTAAAACTTCAAAAAGTTAACGGAAGAGCAGTTGCAAAACTATCTGATGTTGATGGAAAAGAAATGTGTAGTGATGATGATTATTTAGTATATCTAAAAAAATCTGTTGAGTTCCGTCTAGAGGAAGAAAGACGACTTAATGCTTTGAAGGAAGGGAAATAATATGATTGAATTTGATTTAGATTATTTTAAAAAAGTTTCAAAAGATATATTTCTTTGTGATTCTCCTACTGGATATACATCAAATGTTATTTCATTAATAAAAGGTTACATTGATTCTTTCGGATATCAATCAAAGTTGATGAATAATGGAGCTTTAGAAGTAACAATTCCAGGAAATGATCATTCAAAGTTAGTTGCAACCTCTGCGCATTGCGATACATTAGGATTGATGGTTCGTTCAATCAAAGGCAATGGTAGATTAGCATTAACTAAACTTGGTGGTCCATCGACTCCAACATTAGATGGAGAATATTGTAAGATATATACACGTGATGGAAAGGTATATAAAGGAACGATTCTATCTACTTCTCCTGCAGTACATGTCTATAAAGACGCAAATACAAAATCTCGTGATATTGATGAACTAGAAGTAAGAATCGATGAAATGGTGAATTCAAAAGAAGATGTCATTAAATTAGGGATCCAAAATGGTGATATAGTATGTTATGATACAAAATTTGAAATCACAGATTCTGGATTTTTAAAAACTAGATTCATCGATGATAAAGCTTCTGCAGTAGTATTGATTATGCTCCTAAAATATATGAGTGATCATAAGATTGAGATGAAGTATGATACTAAAATATATTTTGTTGTTTATGAGGAAGTTGGTCATGGAGCTTCGATGGTAGATAAAAACATCGATGAGTTTGTAACTCTCGATATGGGATGTATCGGATTAGATTTAGCTGGAAATGAATACGCAGTTTCTATTTGTGCAAAAGACTCTGGCGGACCATACGATTATGAATTGACTACGAGACTTATCAATCTTGCAAAGGAGAATAATATTGATTATACAATAGATATTTTCCCTTTCTATGGCAGTGATATTGGCGCAGCATCTAGTGCTGGAGTTGATTTTAAAGGTGCGTTAGTTGGAACTGGCGTTTCCGCATCACACGGAATGGAAAGAACTCATATAAAAGGTATTGAAAATACTTTAAAATTGATATATAAATATTTAGTGAAGTAGTTTCTACTTCATTATGCACCTATAGTTTAATGGTAGAACATTAGCTTCCCAAGCTGATTGCGCGAGTTCGATTCTCGTTAGGTGCTCCATTATAATTGAATCCAAATAGTTAACCCCCTAGTGTGTTACACTATTTTTTTATTCTTTGTAGATTGAAAATTGTGCTTAAACGGTTTATAATATAAGCACAAAGGATGTGATAGCATGAAGAAAGTTTTAAATTATGTAAATAAAGATGGCACTATAAATACATCTGATGTTATTGCAGGCGGAATTTCTAAATTTGATTATTATAGATTTTTAAAAGAAAATAATTATCAAAGAGTTGCTCCTGGGGTTTATGCTTCTGAAGATGCATGGTTAGATGAATTGTTTCTTCTTAATATTAGATGTCCTAAGGGAATCATCTCTCACGATGAGGCATTATATTATTATGGGTTAATTGATCATGAACCACAAAGTCATACATTTACTATTTATTCTGGATATAATGTCAGTAGACTAAAATCAAAAGGATATAAAGCATTTTATGTAAAAAAAGAGTTACTTGATATTGGAAAAATGAAAGTTATAGATTTTTATGGAAATGAAATCAATATGTACGATTTAGAAAGAACAATTTGTGATCTCGTTAGAAATCGAAATGACTTTGAAATTCAGGATTTTAATAATGCCTTAAAATCATATGTTAAAAGAAAAGATAAAAATATAACCAAGTTGTTTGAATATGCAACATTATTTAAAATAGAAAATGTTTTAAGAAAATACTTGGAGGTTCTTTTGTAAAAATGAAATTAGCACCTAATCAACTTAAAGGAAAAATTAAAAGCCTCGCGATTAAAGATAACGTTGATGCAAGAGTTTTAATGAGAATCTATATGATGGAACGCTTCTTAGAAAGATTATCATTCTCTAAGTACCAAAATAATTTTATCATCAAAGGTGGAATCTTAGTTAGTTCAATGGTTGGTATTTCTTGTAGAACGACAATGGATATTGATACTACTGTTAAATGTATTGATCTAAATGAAAATAATATTTTAAAGATAGTTAACGAGATTTGTGAGATTTCATTGGCTGATGAAATAAAATTTAAAATAAACAAATTAGAAAATATTATGGACGAAATGGAATATCCTGGAATTAGAATTCATATCGATTCGTTATGCGGTAGCATGATAACACCAATTAAAATTGATATTTCTACAGGTGATGTGATTACTCCGAAAGAAATAATATATCCATATAAATTATTGATTGAAGATAAAAAGATTAACTTATTATCGTATAATCTTGAAACAATACTTGCTGAAAAAACACAAACAATTCTTGCTAGAGATGAAGCTAATACGAGAATGAGAGATTTCTATGATATTTTCATTTTAAATAAATTTTATAAAAACAGAATTGATGTTAAGACATTTGCTTTAGCGTTTAAGTCCACATGTGAAAATAGAGGAACTATATATTTATTAGACAATTATAGGATTTCATTAAATAGAATATCTTCTAGTGATAATTTAAATCTACTATGGATGAAATATCAAGAAAAGTATCAGTATGCAAAAGATATTTCCTATTATGACATAATGATATGTTTAAAAGAATTAATTACTTTAGCTTCTAAAAATTAATAGCGGTTTATTACTAATTTTTGTGGCAATTGGGTTCGCGTAGGACTGTATACGCTGCACCATTTAATATGAAATTACACCTAAAAATAGGTTTTTCCTATTTTCATAATACTTCGCATGATCTTATTGATGTTATTTACAATAAATAATCATAATGGGACGAAGAAAATAAAGAAAGTTAAAATAATATTATATTCGTTATTCCACCTACAATATACCAAGAAGTATATAGTTATCTAGGTGGAAAAAATAAAAGTATAGAAATATGTATAAAAAATAAAAAATTATTTTATACATTGGTCAACTAATATTTTTATTATTTTTTCATTTGTATCTTTTCGATAATAAATACCATAAGTGAATGAAGGGGAATCAATAAAATCAATACTTATTAGATTACTATTATTTATATCTACAAGAGATTCAGGAATTAATGAAATACCAAACCCAGATTCCACAAGAGTTGAAGCAATTTCAAAAGAAGAACAAAATTGAAAATCTAATGTACTCTTTCCTGCAATTAAGTTAAGTTGAAGTTGATTCATTTGATTAGTTAAAAGTAAAGGATCAATCAAAATGATCTTTTCTTTTTTTATGTCATCAAAAGTTAGACCATTTTTTGAATATAAAGAGGAATCTTTTTTTATAATACAAACAAGTTTATCTTCTTTTATTTTTTGAAATAAAATATTATCATTAGTTTTTTTTGAATCAAAATGAGCAAAGAATAAATCGATTGTTCCATTTTCAAGAAAATAAAATAATTGGCTTCTATTGGCAATTTCAATTTTTGGGTGAAAATTAACAATCTCTTCATTTAAATATCTCAATATTTCTTTAATAGTTCTTAATTGTATTAGATTGGAACATCCAATTGATAGTGCGTTAACAGGAATATCTTTAGATGATTCGTAACGCATCTTAGCTTGTAGAGCGATAGAGATAATTTTTTTTGCGTCACCAATAAAAGAAATACCTTCTTGAGTTATTTCTACAAAACGAGTAGATCTCTTAAAAAGAACAGTATTGAGTTCATCTTCTAAAGTTTTAATTTGATGTGTGATCGCCGGTTGAGAAATATTTAATTGTTCAGCGGCTCTAACAAAACTTAATGTATTTGTAACTGCAAGAAAACATTCTAATTGAAAAGTGTTCATAGTTATTACCTTCCTATAAAAATGATATATTAATAAAATAATTTTATCAATAATAATAAAATTGATTTAACAATTTAGCACTCTTGTATTGACATTGCTAAAAAGAGAACTATAATATGATTAGCACTTGAAAAAAGAGAGTGCTAAAAACAGATAAACAAAAATATACTTAAAAAAAAGAAAGCAGGAGGTAATTAATATGATAAAACCATTAAATGGTAATGTTATTGTAAAAAAAGAAATAAAAGAGAATAAAACTGCCAGTGGTATTGTTTTATCTCAAAAAAAGGAAGAAGAGGAATTTGCTCACATAGTTGCTTTAAGTAATGATGAAGAAGTTAAAAAACTTTCTTTAAAAGTAGGCGATAAGATCCTTTTCAAGAATTATAGTACAACTAAAGTTAATTATGAAGATGAAGAATATCTAGTTGTTTCATATAAAGATATTCTTGCTGTCTTAGATTAGGAGGAAGTTATTATGGCTAAAACAATTAGATTTGGAAATAATGCGAAAGAAGAAATGCTTGCTGGTATTGATGAACTTTCAAATACAGTAAAGGTTACATTAGGTCCTAAAGGAAGAAATGTTGTTCTAGATAAATCTTATGGTTCACCCTTAATTACAAATGATGGTGTGTCAATTGCTCGAGAAATCGAATTTGAAGATCCTTTTAAAAATATGGGAGCAAAGCTTATTTATGAAGTAGCTAACAATACAAATGATGTAGCAGGTGACGGTACTACAACCGCGACCCTATTAGCACAAAAGATGATTCATGAAGGTTTGAATGATGTTAATAAAGGTGCTAACCCTGTTCTTATGCGAGAAGGCATTGATATTGCCTCTAAAAAAGTTAGTGATAAATTGCTAGCTCATTCAAGAAAAATTGAATCTACAAAAGATATTGCTTCTGTAGCTACTATCTCGTCTGGTAGCAAAGAAATAGGGGATATAATTGCTAAAGCAATGGAAACTGTTGGAAAAGATGGAGTAATTAATGTTGATGATTCTAAGGGATTTGAAACATCACTAGAAGTAACTGAAGGATTAAAATATGATAAAGGTTTTATATCTCCATATATGTTAGGGGATAGAGAAAAGAAAGATATCACACTAGAAGATGCTTATGTATTAGTTACCAATAATAAAATCAATTCTATTCAAGATATCTTACCTGTACTTGAAGAGGTTGTAAAATCCCATAAACCTTTATTAATCATTGCGGATGATATTGAGCAAGAAGCATTACAAACTATTATCTTAAATAAATTACGTGGCACATTTAATGTCGTTGCTACGAAGGCTCCAGGATTTGGTGATAGTCAAATTCAAGAAGAACAAGATATTGCTTTATTAGTGGGCGCTAAATTCATTGAAAAAGATTTGGATATGAAACTTGAGGATGTTAGTATTAATGATCTTGGAACAAGTAAGAAAATTATTGTTGCAAAAGATTCAACAACAATTATTGGAGGTAATGGTGATAAGAAACGTTTACAAGAACATATTGACAAACTAGAAGCACAATTAAAAGAAACTACATCTAAGAATGAATATGAACAAATTGCTAAACGTTTAGCTAAACTATCAAACGGAGTTGCTTTAATAAAGGTTGGAGCAACTACTGAAAGTGAATTAAAAGAAAAGAAATTAAGAATTGAGGACGCTTTAAATGCCACAAAAGCAGCAGTTAAGGAAGGAATCGTCAGTGGAGGTGGTGCTTCATTAATCAATATTTATAAGGAAATAAAAGATGAATTAACAAACGATGTAGTGGATATACAACGTGGTATGAATGTTGTTTTAAATTCTTTAAGCCAACCTCTATATCAAATCGCAGAAAATGCCGGATATTCAGGAAAAAATATTGTTGAACAACAATTAAAAGAGAAAGAAAATTTTGGTTTTAATGCGAAAACTGGAGAATGGGTAGATATGTTTAAAGAAGGAATTGTCGATCCAACCATGGTGACAAGAAGCGCAGTATTAAACGCTGCTTCAATCGCAGGATTGTTCTTAACTACTGAAGCTGCAGTTGGAACTATAAAAGAAAAAGAACAAACAAATAACGGAGACACAATGTATTAATAAAAAAGGAAAGGAGTGATTTATTATGTTTATGCCTAGTATTTTTGGAGAAAGTCTTTTAGATGATTTATTTGACCTTAATAAAAATCATCAAATTGAAAATAAACTATATGGAGATAAGGCAAAAAATCTTATGAAAATTGATGTTAAAGAAAATGAACATGATTTTGAGATATTTGTTGATCTACCAGGATTTAAAAAGGAAAATCTAAAATTAGATCTTACTGATGGATATATTACTATAAGTGCAAATAAAACACTTGAAGAGGAAGATAAGAAAAAATATATTCGCAAAGAAAGATTCTATGGATCTGTTAGTAGAAGTTTCTATGTTGGTGACTCAATAAAGAAAGAAGATATCAAAGCAAAATTTGATAATGGTGTATTAACATTATCTATTCCAAAAGTTGAACCAGAAGAAGAAAAAGAACAAAACAATTATATTGCTATTGAAGGATAGTTTATTTGAAAGACAGTTTATCATAAATGATAAGCTGTTTTTTTTAGTGTGACGGGCATGCCGTAAATTTTTAAAGTAAACGCAGTTTATTACACTCTAAACTGCTTTTTCTTTAG
>CAMCEE010000026.1 GCA_945873815.1 uncultured Caryophanales bacterium | reverse complement strand
TCCATCTTTTTGATACTGATTTTTGTTTAATGTTACAACTTGGTCAGTTTTTGCAATTTGATTTGCCATAGTTCCAGTTGTAGAACTATTACCATTAAAAATAATTGTATTTGTATTAGCCTTCCAAACAGCATAAAGTGTATAAGAAGAATTGCTACCCATGGTATAACTATTCTGATCCTCATACAAAACAGAACTATTTTGTGTGGTTGACCACCCAACAAAAGAGTATCCTGTTTTTTCAAATGTATTTTTTTCTAAGTTTGCAGTTTGGCCTGTTTTTAATAATTGAGTGGGCATTGAACCGGAAGTAGCGCCATTCCCATTAAATATAACTTTATTTGTATTTGCAGAATAATTAGTATATAAATTTGTGCTGTTATATGTGGTGTACACAGAATTTGAACAACCTGCACTATCTGTAAACGGATTATCAAATTCATCAAACCAACCATTAAAAGTATATCCCGCCTTTATAGGTTGCCCACAATTATAATTTTGCCCAAACTCAACTTCGATTGTTCTTAATAAATTCATATTATCGTAGAGGCTCAAGTAATATTTAAAATGCAATTCTACTTCTTTGTTTATAGCAAAGTTAAGGTTGTCTTGCGTTAAATTTGAATTGTCAATGACATTTACCACTTCAAGGTTGTTACATCCTAAAAAGGTGCCTTCTTTGATTAACTTGATATTTGATCCGATACAAACTTGCTGTAAGTTTGATTTGTGATTGAAAGATTTGTTCTCAATTCCAACAACTTGTTTTCCACTATATTCATTTGGGATATCGAGTTTAGTCGGATTATAATATTTACCACAACTAAGTATATATCCACCATAATTGTCATTATAAGAATAAATCAAACCGCTTTGAATATGAACATAATTGCCAATAATTATTGATGGTATCAAAATTGCAATAAAACAACAAACACAGGCAATTATCCGTGCTATTATTTGCTTTTTTGTTAATGGGGCTTTTTTTATTATTTCATTTTGCACAACAACTTTGTTTAACTCATTATATTTAATCAATTGTTTTATCATCTTTATATCGATATTGTTTGTGCCTAATAATTTCTGTAATTTTATCGCTTTTTTAAACTCTTTTTTAAGTAAAAGTATGTCAATTGGATTTGGTGTATTTTCTGGGATATAAAACTTTACATTTAGTTTGGCAAGTTTACAAAATTCTCTATCTATTTGTAAGTTATATCCATAATCTTTTACTTGCTTATTAAAATTCTTAATAAGCAATTTTTCATACCTTCGAAGTATTTTTTTGCAATTAAATAAATATAAACATGACAAAAGACAATATTTATCAAAATAAATATTGCTTTCTTGTAATTCTTGCGAAAAAGCTTTCTCAAAAGCTTTTACATCATCGTTTATAAAAATTTTAATCATTCACTATTTTCCTTTGTTTTTCTTTTTATTTTCGTACCACTCATCCATAAGTGAAAAAAGTAGGGCAGTATTTATATTATTATTCTTTGCCATATCATTAAGCAGTTTATTTGTTTGCTGTGTCTGACCTGCAATTGCAGATAGAAAACTATTTTGTTCTTTATCCGTTGCTGTAAGTTGGTCTAAACTTGATTTTAAAATTTCTATAGACTTATTATTTTGTTCAAGGTTTACTTTAAGTCTCTCTATATTATCTAAATTAGCACTTAATTTCTCAAGTAAATCTTGAAATTTGCTTTCATCAATTATTTTCATAAATTTATCAATTTCTGAAACAAAAGTTGACAACTTATTTTGAGAGTCCAAAAGTGACTGATATTTTTGAATCAAATTTTTTAAATTATTTGCCAAACTTCCATAGACTGTAGAAAGATTTTCATTATATTCGTTCACTACTTGCTCTACATTTGCTATGCTTTTTAAAATATTATTAATACTTTTAGATAAATCAAAGTTTTCAGAACTACTGAAATCTTCAAGCAGTGTATTAAGTTCCTTATACCTTTCCACAAAAGAGGCAATTCCTTCCACCGCCTTTGTCAAAAGTTCTCTCTCCGAGGCAATTTCTTTTACAATGCTTGGAAGGACATCGTTTTTAACAAGTTCTTTAATTTCAAGTTCATCTTTCTTTTCCATATTATATCTCCTTTAATTTTTGTATACTATCTTGAAGTTTTTGCAATATAAACGACCTATTTTTATCAAGCAATTCTTTGGCAAATTTTTTAATGATTTCATTTTCTTCGGAATAATAAATTTGTGTCACTTGTGATATTGCAATTTCGCTACTATTATTACTCACACTTCTTAAAAGTTGTGCAATGTCACTTCTATTTAAATATTGTTCATAAACATTAGCTGCATCATCATAAAAATTATTTTCTAAAAATTTCTGACAGGCATTGTTGAACCTTTGAACAGCAACATATTCCAAATAAATATTGCACCTACTGACAACAATTTGTTTGAGTTGATTTGTTTTGCTGAGTTTATTAGCAAAATATAAGGCCTGTTTATAATTTTGTTTTTTGATATGTTCTTCAATTTTAATCAACACTTCATCTTCTGTTATTTTTTCAAATAAATCTTCCAAACTTTCATCTGATATTTCTTTTGATAAACATATAAAATCTTTAAAGAAATTTGAATTTTTAAACAATTCAATATCTTCGATTTTTCCTTTTTCGTTCGCCTCGTCCTCAATTATAATTACATTATTTCTTGCACGAGTAAAAGCGACATAAAATAAGTTGAAATAGTAACGATAAATGAAATTTTCATCTGCATCAGCTTTGTTGATTTTATGTGTGCTAATATATTGCCACTTATCATAATTCTCAGATAGTAAATTATACAGGACTACATTATCTTCTTCGCAACCCTTAATTTCGCTAACAGTATAAAAATTATCTTCACTATTTTTCTTGTGTCTTTCGGTGATAAAAATTGTGTTTAATGTTTTTTCTTGGTTGATTTTTAATATTCTCTCTATAACACTTTTGTCTTTAACATAATATATATTTGAAGAATATTTGTCGTTTATTAGTTTCGTGTTGTTATGGTTAAAGTTATGAACCCCAAGTTGATTAATATTTAATCCATACCACTTTTGGGATAACTGAAAAATCTCATTCGAACTTCTATAATTGTTAATAAGCTCGTTCTTTGCACTATCAACACTTTTTCCGCTTTTAATTGTCCTATAAAGGTCTTTTAACTTTTTAAAAGAGAAATGAGCGGGATTTATCATTTGCATTGCATCGCCTGCAAACAAAAACTTATCGCTTGATTTTATGATTGAGATTAATTCATTTTGAGTTAAGTCTTGGACTTCATCGACTATCGCATAATCGTATTTTTGATTCTCGCAAAGTGTTTTAATTTTTGAATTTCTATCTACGTATCTTACTGCTTGTGGTGAGTCATCTTTGCTAGATAATTTGAATAATCCTTGTTCGCAGTCTATGTATTCCCTCTTCAAAAATTCTCTATATTTATCAAAAATTTGATATAGAGTATTTACATATCTATCAATTTGGGTGTTTGATAAATCAAATTCTTCTTGAACTTTATCAAGCCTAAGTGATTTGTATAAATTTTTGCTTAGATAATCATCACTTTCAAATCCTAGAATGACTCCTTCTATTTCGTCAAAATAATATCTTAAGTCGATATTTTTTATTTTATATGTATTTCTTAGTGCTTCCGATATCAGCCCCAAGTTTTTATTGTCAAAAAAGTCTCTTTTAAATATTTCAAAATTAACAATTCTTTCTAAACCGTTATTACTGATATCAAGACTTGTATAATTAATATTTTCCAAGAAGTTTAAAAAACTTTTAATCTGTTCGATTAGTCTTGTCTTATCATTTGAGTCAAAAAACAAACCATTAAAGAAACTTATTTTTTGTTTAATAAAATCAGTTATTGTCGAGCTAGGCTTTTCCAGTTCCCTCAATAAGTTTTGAAGCTCACTAGTATATTTGTTATTAATTATTTTTTCTCTAACTTGAGTAATGAGTTTGTTTGAGTAAGTTAAGAATAAGACTTTGACATCTTGATTTATATCTCTATTTTTAATCCATATATCGATAAGTTTATCGATACAAATTAAAGTTTTGCCAGTTCCAGCATTGCCCTCAATAATGACAATTTCGGAAACGTCATCAATGAATTTTCTTTGATTTTCATCCAAAACGATTGGACATTTTTGTAATTCCTGAAAAGCATATTGTACCCCTTTTAGAGTTTGTACATCTCTATTCAATTCTTTATGTCGGGTGATTTCATAAATAAATACATCATGCTCGTTATAAAGTTCTTTATTAAAATATTTATAATTCTTTGCGTAACCCCACAATAATCTAAAATCACCATATTCTTTTGTCACTTGTCGCAATTCAAAAATATTTTGTTCAATAATCTTGCTAGTAGAAATAAGAACACTATCTTGCCTATATCCATTCCTATTAAAGTCATCTTGACATTTTTGCAAAATTGCATCAAAAAAACTTTTATGAGAAGAGTAATCATAACTTCTCCATAAACGCGTAGATAAATATATTTTTGGAGTGACCTTATTTTCCATCAGTCATATTATAACAAAATATAAAATAAAATGTTTAATTATTTTATATTATTCCTAGAATTTGTCTATAAAGATTTAGTAAGTTTTAGGCAGTTCAAAAGCACATATTTTTATCAAAAAAGGCACATTTGATGTCAAATGATGTCAACAGTTCAAAAAAGTTTGACATCAATAGCATTTTCAAAGTGCCAAAAAGCCTCGTATATAGGCACATTTAAGCATAGGTGAATAAGCCCAAAGAAAAAAGGTAACTTTCCTGATAAAGAATTTAATTTACACTGGGGTTGGTATGTAGGAGCAGGTGTTTTGGGAGCTGCTATTGGAGCTGGCATTGGGATGGCAGTTTCGTATTATGCTACTTGAAGTATTGCTTCATCCACAGGACAAGTATTTACGAGTCTATTCAAAAGTACTTCACTATATCGTTCGGTCAGTACAGATGAATTGGCTGATTTAAAAGCAACAGGTAAGTTTAGACAAGGGCCAAATAGTATGGAAGGTAAATTCTTTGCAAATTCAAAAAATGGAGCAGTGAAATGGAGAAAAAATTTTAATCAATCAAGTTATGTTAAAATTAGAGTTCCAAAGAGTTCACTATCAAATTCATCAGTTAACGCAATGAAATATTTAGATGCTATTGATGATGCATTTTATTTCTCTGATCTAGGATATTTAAATTCAATTGCTGGAAAAATATGGTTCTTATAGGAGGTAATATAAATGAATTATATTGCAGAAATTACATGGATAAAACCAGAAGAGGGTGGCAGACAAACGGAAGCCCCTTTTAATAGTGATAAATATGGACCACAAATAAGATTTGATGGTCTAAAAGGATCATGGATCTTAATTGTTTGCAATTACAAAAAAATAGGTGAGTTTAGAACATTAGCTAAAGTTCATTATTTAAATAAAGTAAATTCGCCTGATAACTTAAAAAAGGGCTTAGAATTTAAACTATATGAAGGAAGTAAAAAGGTTGCATTTGGAATAATTAAAGTAGAAATTTAATAACACAAGCTTGCAGGGGTGTGGCTGTCAATTAAGGGTTTTGTAAAATCTTATGGTTTTTTTGAAAAATCACATAAAATCTTACAGAACCACTCATTTCTGAGTCCATAATATGTGGTACAGGTCATTTTACAGAACCTATAAAAGCAGTTTCATTTTATCAATCTTATAATAGAATACTCTGGTATTACCTTATCGCATTTGAATCTTACATCTTTTCCAGCAACAGTTTCAATCTCTTTTTTTGTATATTCAACTTGTCGAGTCTCTTTCGATTCAAGTTCATTAACCATTATTTCATAATCATCTTCTATTGGAGATAATACTAAATATTTAGTGTTATCTTCTATTTTATTATGTAAATCCAAATAGACATATCCATCCTTATATCCTTTGACTAATGCAATATATTCACCAGCTTTTAATAATGTTTCTTCAATAGTATATGACATTTGTTCTACACTAACATTCCCTTTTAAAAAACCGTGTGAAGTCAATCTATTTTCACATTTAGAAATATCATTGATCGATTTATCATACTCTAATTCTTGATTCAAGTAATAATTATCAATAATTCTACGATATGCTTTTACAACGCAAGCAATATAATTAGATGCTTTTCTTCTTCCTTCTATTTTAAAGGAATCAACTCCAACTTCAATAAGCTCAGGAACATATTTAAGTGCACATAAATCCTTTGAAGCCATCTTAAAATAGTCTTCTTTTCTCTTTGTGATTAATTCATCTTTTTCATAAAGATCATACATCCATCTACAAGAATAGGCACAACCTCCACGATTTGCATCACGATTAACCATCAAATTTGATAACATGCATTTTCCAGAATATGAAGAACACATTCCACCATGAATAAAAGCTTCAATTTCAATAGGTGTATTCTTTCTGAAAGTCTTCATGTTCTCAATTGAACATTCTCTACCTAAAACAACTCGATCTGCACCTTGAGACATCCAAAAATTAATTGCTTCTTGATTCATAATCGATTGTTGAGTAGAAATATGTACTTCCATATTTGTCAATTTTTTACATAACTTCACCATAAATAATGATGAAGTAATAATCGCATCTACTCCCGCTTTTTCTAGGTTAATCAAATATTCTTCAAGATGATTTACATCATTATTATGCATAACAATATTACAAGTAACATGAATCTTTTTTCCTAGACGATGCGCAAATTCACATCCTTCTTTTATTTCTTCAAGCGAAAAATTACTTGCTTTTGAACGTAGTGAAAATTCTTTTCCTCCAATAAAAACTGCATCTGCACCATAAGTTAATGCTACTTTCAATTTTTCTAGATTTCCCGCAGGAGCTAATAATTCTACTTTTTTCATACTAAAAATCCTCCGGATTATAAACAGAATCTTCATACATAAACTTATTTGAATATTTTAATGAAAGTTCATTTATCTTCGCAATACCTTGTTCTTTTGAAATTTGATTATTAATTACTTCAGAATATATTGAGATCACCTCAACTTGAGTTTTCTCATCTAAAAATAATCCATCAATAAGAAGATACTTAATGTCTTTAACCTTTTCAATTGATTCTAAAATAGAAATAACTCCATCTCTAAAGATTACGCTTCCATAATCATTTTCTAATAAAGGAAATCTATCATCTTTATTTAGTTCTTTAATCGATAAATTGGAAAGATTGAAAGATAATGAACTATGATTTTTATATAAGGTAGCGACTTTTCTATATGTTTGAAAAATTGGATGATAGCCAAAGCCAAGATAAAACACATTCTTTGATTTCTTAGAACAGTAATCTATATCTCCTATCGGGATTTCATTACTTAATCCCACCGCATCAAGTCCTAAATCATCATAAACAAGTAAATCCTCATAATTTGTTATCATCGTTAAAGGATTATATATCCCTTTATTAATCATTCCATATTGAGAAAGAATATTTAATATACCTAAATCTTGGAAGATGAAATATACCCCTTCATTTCTATATTTCTCAATATATTTTTTTACATCCTCTTTATATTCTTCATGCATTACTAAATTAAGAAGAAGAAAAACCTTTTTCCCATCTTTTTTCGATAACAATATCAATTTCATTATCTCTTCTTCAGTAAAGATATGATTTGCATAAAATGAAAAAGGGGTTCCTAAAACAATTCCGTCAACCTTTGACGAAACATCATTATACATATCAAAATTACTTAAAGTACATACTATTTCCATATTATTTTATATAATCATTCGCTTTCTTTAATACATTCTTATCATTCTCATAAGTTAATAAATCTAGTGCTTCATTGAATTTTAAGAAATAAATCTCACTAACTTCACTTTCTTGATTTTTCATTGTTCCACCTATTATTTTTCCAATGAAATAAACTACATCCTTAATGGAATCCTCCCTAGGAGAATACGTAATAACTTCTCTAAACGAAGAATCAATTAATACTTCTAATGATGTTTCTTCTAATATCTCTCTTTTTGCAGTTTCAATTTCTGTTTCATCTTCTTCAACGTGTCCTTTCGGTAACGAATAATGGCCCATTTTCATGTGCTCAATAAGAAACATTTTTTCACCATTCTCTATTTTATATACAACTGCTCCACAAGATTTTTCTTTTTTCATATTAAATCTCCCACTTATTCAAAATATTTCCATCAATATCATATAAAGTGATGTTTTTCTCATCAAAAACAATAAAGGATTTCTTCGTATTTTCCTTAGGAATTGTAGTTGAACCAGGATTAATATATCTTACTCCATTAATCACTTCATATTTTGAAACATGAGTATGCCCATAGAACACTATATCATTATTTTGGTAGGAATTATTATCTTTATCTAAGTGATGTCCATGAACAAGATAAATATTTCTATTATTAATATACAACTTCTTTTTATTATAAATATGAAAGTCTAAAACCATTTGGTCAACTTCAGCTTCACAATTTCCTTTAACCATAATGATCTTATCTTTATATTGATTAATAAGAGAAATCACTTGTTTTGGGGCATATCCTTCAGGAATATCATTTCTTGGTCCATGATATAATAAATCGCCTAGGATAAACATTTTACTAATCGCATTATTCTTATAAAACTCAATAACTTTTCTTAACGAATCAATTGATCCATGTACATCGGAAAAAACTAAATACTTCATACAATCACTCATCCTTCGACAAATATTCTATCATAAATCAATATTATTTCATATAAAAACTAGTCTACTAGAGACTAGTTTCCATGTTAACAGAATATAAATTCATTATTATTGTAATCAATCAATACATCTGACTTTTCTTTAACTTTTCCTTCAATAATTGCTTTTGCTAAAGGTGTTTCAATGTATTTTTGAATATAACGTTTAAGTGGTCTTGCGCCATAAACCTTATCGAAACCTTGTTCAACAACAGTTTTCATGGCATTACTTGTCAAAGTAACATTAATTTGAAGTTTACCCAATCTTTCATCAAGTTCACTTAAGAATTTCTTAACAATCTTTTCAACAACTGAATTATCCAAAGAATTGAAATATACAATATCATCAATTCTATTAAGGAATTCAGGTTTAAAATGGCCTTTCAATTCTCGTTCAACTTCTCTTCTTTGCTTATCCGTATTACCTTCAAGCAAATATTCACTACCAATGTTAGAAGTCATGATTAATATCGTGTTTTTAAAATCGACAATTCTTCCTTGAGAATCTGTCAATCTACCATCATCAAGAACTTGAAGTAAAATATTAAATACATCTGGATGCGCTTTTTCAATTTCATCTAGTAAGACAATTGAATAAGGTTTTCTTCTTACTGCTTCAGTAAGTTGACCACCCTCTTCATATCCAACATATCCTGGAGGAGCACCAACTAAACGTGACACACTGAATTTTTCCATATACTCAGACATATCAATTCTTACTATATGTTTCTCAGAATCAAATAAATTTTTTGCTAGGGCTTTAGCAATCTCTGTTTTACCAACACCAGTTGGGCCAAGAAATAAGAATGAACCTATCGGTCTATTTTCATCATTAATGCCTGCTCTTGAACGCAATATAGCATCAGTAATCTTTTCTATTGCTTCATCTTGACCAATAACTCTTTTAGCTAGATTAGTTGGAAGAGATAATATCTTTTGCGTTTCACTTTGTTTTAATTTTGTAACAGGTATTCCCGTCCATTTTGAAACTACTTCTGCGATAGTTTCTTCCGTTACTACTTCATTTAGCATATTATCTTCTTTATTTTTTTCATTATTCTCTTTAATGATCTTTTCAAGTGAAGGAATAACGACATATTGAAGTCTACTTGCTTCTTCATAATTTGCATTTTGCATTGCTTTATCAAGATCTAGTTTTGCTTTATCCAAATCACTTTTTGCTTTCTTTGCTAATGATAATTCGTTCTTTTCTTTTTCCCATTTAGCGATATAGGCAGATTGTTTTTCCTTTAGGTTAGCAATCTCTTTTTCCATAGAAAGTAATCTTTCCTTTGAGGCATCACTTTCATCCTTGGAAATTGATACTTTTTCTATTTCTAATTGCATAATCTTACGGTTAATTTCGTCTAATTCAATCGGCATTGAATCGATTTGCATTCTAGTTGAAGCACAAGCCTCATCTACTAAATCAATTGCTTTATCTGGTAAAAAACGATCGGTAATATAACGGTTTGATAAGGTAGCTGCCGCGACTAAAGCAGAATCTTGGATTTGAACTCCATGATGTAATTCATATCGTTCTTTAATACCTCTTAAAATAGATATAGTATCAGCTAATGTAGGTTCTCCGACAATAACTTTTTGCATTCTTCTTTCAAAAGCAGCATCTTTTTCTATGTATTTTCGATATTCATCAAGCGTAGTTGCCCCAATACAATGTAAATCACCTCGTGCCAACATCGGTTTTAATAAATTTGCAGCATCCATCGCACCATCTGTCTTACCAGCACCAATTAGAGTATGAATCTCATCAATAAATAAGATAATCTTCCCTTCTGATTTAGTGATTTCAGATAGAACTGCTTTTAATCTGTCCTCAAACTCACCACGATATTTTGCTCCAGCAATAAGTGCGCCCAAATCAAGTTCAAAAATCGTTTTATCTTTAATAGAAATAGGTACATCACCTTTAAAAATTCTCCAAGCTAATCCTTCAACAACTGCAGTTTTACCAACTCCTGGTTCACCAATTAATACTGGATTATTCTTTGTTTTTCGAGATAAAATTTCAATTACTCTTCTAATTTCTTCATCTCTACCGATAACAGGATCAATCTTACCTCTTGCAACATCAAGCGTTAAATCTCTACCATATTTCTTTAATACTTCATATTTTTCTTCAGGATTTTGATCAACTACTTTAGAACTACCTCTGATCTCTTTAATTGCTTTTTCTACTCTTTTCTTATTGAAATTAGGAATATTCAATAGTTTATTGATTATTGAATGTTTAGTATCAAAAAGTGCAAGAATCAAATGTTCAACACTAGTGAACTTATCTTCAAATATTTTACGATATGACTCTGCGTTATGCATAAGATTATTCACATCAGTAGATAGATAAACATTATCTACATTGCTAGATTTTGCTTTTGATGAGATAAAACCTTCAACAGTTTCTATGAAAACTTTTGGATTAGATTCAATCTTATATAAAACATTCTTAAGCATAGAATCGTCATCATCATACATTGCTTTTAATACATGAGGAACATCGACTTCACTAGAATAATTCTCTTTTGCAATTTCGATTGATGAATTGATGATCTTAATTACCTTTTCAGTTAAATTATTATCCATAATACATATCCTCCTTTTTAGCACTCACACCTCGTGATTGCTAATTATATTGTAGTTTGTCTTTTTAGCAGTGTCAATAGTTGAGTGCTAATAAATTATATTTTATGAAAAAAATTTATTTTTATACATCAAAGCAAAAAGGTAAAAAAAAAGCCCGGCAGCTCGCTATTCTGTCCTTACGGATACCTTCGCCACTACGG
>CAMCEE010000025.1 GCA_945873815.1 uncultured Caryophanales bacterium | reverse complement strand
ACCCAGTGAGTAGAACACTTTTTTATTAAGTGTCCATTCCACTGGGTACATTTTATTTTAGTTTCTTAACAGCCCCTTTTTTTATTTATTTGATGTATCCAATTTGGGACTCGGTGAGACCCGAATTAACTTGGACTCATTATAGAACATTAATGAGAGTAGAAGAACAACATATAAGAGAATTACTTTTGATAATGAACATTATTTTATTGACTTAGTATTTTATAATGCAATTTTAAAATGCTATGTAGTTATTGATAAAAAAACAGACAAATTATCACACGAAGCATTAGGACAAATTGATTTATATAGAAATTATTATGATCAAGAAGTAAAAATGCCTGATGACAATCCCACTATTGGCCTATTACTAGATAATGAACAAGATATATTAGTTGCTAAGTATTCAAGTATATATAAAGATCAAAACATTTTTGTATCTAAATATATGACTTATATGCCAACAGAAGAAGAATTAAAAAGAGTAATTAATGAAGAGAAAAGATTAATTGAGGAATACAAAATTTCCAATAAATAATTGTGCAGCTGTCGACTGCACAATTTAGAAAATATTGCAGATGTATTTGGCGGTGTTACCGGAAGAACTCATTCACAAGCAGATATTAATCGAGGATATTGGTATTTAGGTGTTTCATCGTTGTTAGGACCTTTAGGTTATTTCTTCTTGCTTGGAGAATATTAAAATTGGAGGAATTAATTAAATGAAGAAATTTGCATTTTTAATTACTTTATTAGTTATATTTTTGTCAGGGTGTAGTATATCAAATCAAAAGTTGGCTAAAAAGATGATTGAAAAATATTCTGATAACCAAAATTATGTAACTTTGATTGGTGAAGTAATAGAAATCAATGAAAATAATGCCGTAATTAAATGTGAAGAATTAAATGATTACATTAGTTATGAAGACGAACTTTGTGATTATTATATTTACTCTGATGAGTTTGTAGAATTAGAAGTTGGAGATGAAATAAAATTTACAACAGTTCCTTTCCATTTTTATAATGGCCACAAATTACCAATAGTAGAATTGAGAATAGACGAAAATACTTTATTATTGTTTGAAGAAGGCAAAGAGAATTTAATTGATTGGGTGAATACAAATTTTAAATAAAAATAGCAAATTACTTTCACAAGCAAAATTAGGTGGGTTCACCTTCGGGTAGATTCACCTTTTCATACAAAAAATTAAAACAATCTATTTTAAATTAAATATAGAGAGATTTATTTGATTATGGTAGAATGAAAAGAAATCCGAAAGAGCAAATTAAGTATAATAATACTTTATATAAGTATTAGACATTGAGGTGTATTATGATTGATGACAAAATTGTAATTAAAGGTGCTAGAGAAAATAATCTAAAGAATATTGATTTAGAGATTCCTAAGAATAAACTAGTTGTTTTTACTGGAGTTTCTGGATCAGGAAAAACTACGCTTGCTTTTGATACAATTTTTAATGAAGGTCAAAGAAGGTATATCGAATCATTATCTAGTTATGCTAGACAATTTTTAGGTAATGCAGATAAGCCTGATGTTGACTCTATTGAAGGATTATCTCCTGCGATTTCTATTGATCAAAAAACAACATCTCATAATCCTCGTTCAACGGTTGGAACGGTGACTGAGATTTATGATTATCTTCGTTTGTTATATTCTCGTATTGGTGTTGCTTATTGTCCAACTCATAATGTTCCAATTGTTAAATCTACTCCTCGTCAAATTATTGATTTTGTGAAAAATAATGAACTTGGAACGAGAATTTTCATCCTTGCTCCAATTGTTAATAATGAAAAAGGAACGCACAAAGATACATTATTAAAGTTTCAACATCGAGGGTTTGAAAGAATTAGACTTAATAATGATGAAATCGTTCGTATATCGGAGATGCAACCTCTTGAAAAAAATGAAAGACATACAATTGATATTGTAATAGATCGATTGATTTTAAAAGAGGATAGTGATTCGAGATTGTTTGAATCGATTGAGACTGCACTGGATATTGGTAATGGATATGTCAAAATAAAGATGAATGATAAAGAAGAATTGTTTTCTGATCATCAATCATGTAAATTTTGTGGATTTTCAGTACCACCTCTTGAACCAAGATTGTTTTCTTTCAATGCTCCTTTAGGCTCTTGCCCAAATTGTAATGGGTTAGGAATAAAGAGAGAATGTAGCCCTGATTTGTTAGTCCAAGATGATAATTTATCAATCGATCAAGGTGCAATTAGCTATTTTAAAAATATTGCTAATTCACAAAATCTTGAATGGCAAGAATTCGCATATATATGCGATCATTATGGTATTCCTCGTGATATTCCATATAAAAGGCTAACGAATGGACAAAAGAAAATATGTATGTTTGGTTCTCCAGAACCTATTAGATTTACTCTTAAATCCTCTTCTGGCAATACGGTAAATAGAACGGGATTTGAGGGAGTAAAAAATCATATTGATAGAATGTATTATAGTACTACATCAGAATTTATGAGAGAGTATTATACTAATTTTATGGAAGATACAACATGTACTTCTTGTAATGGATCTAGATTGAATGATAAGGTTCTTTCTGTAAGGATTGGTGGATTGAATATTCATGAATTATGTTCCTTATCCTTAAAGGATTTGAAAAAATTCTTTGATAATATTGAATCCTATTTGAATGAAGAACAATTGAAGATAGGTAATCTTGTTATTAAAGAGATTCAAAATCGTGTTGGATTTTTAGTTAATGTTGGACTTGATTATTTAACTCTTACTCGTACTGCGATGACTCTTTCAGGAGGCGAGGCACAAAGAATTAGATTAGCTACTCAAATCGGTTCAAGATTAACGGGTGTTTTATATGTACTTGATGAACCTTCGATAGGACTACATCAAAGAGATAACGACCGTCTTATCGATACGATGAAAAGTATGAGAGACTTAGGAAATACATTAATCGTTGTCGAACATGATGAAGATACGATGCTCGCATCAGATTATCTAGTAGATATTGGACCTGGTGCAGGAGAACATGGAGGAAAAATTGTTGCCTATGGTACTCCTAGGGAAGTTATGAATAATCCTGATTCTTTAACTGGAAAGTATCTTAAAGGAGAATTATTTATTCCATTCACTTCTTATCGAGCAAAAGGAAATGGCCATTTTATTAAGATTAAAGGTGCAAGATGCAATAATTTAAAAAATATTGATGTCGATATTCCTCTTGGAGTTTTTGTTTGTGTTACTGGAGTATCGGGCTCTGGTAAATCATCTCTAATCACAGAAACTTTATATAAAACAATTCTTCAAAAATTTAATAATTCGAAGATTAAACCAGGAGAATGCGATAAGATTCTCGGACTTGAAAATATCGATAAAGTAATCAATGTTTCGCAAGAACCAATTGGTAGAAGTCCAAGAAGTAATCCAGCAACATATATTGGAGTATTTGATGATATTCGTGATTTATTTGCAAATACATTAGATGCAAGAACGAAAGGATATGCAAAATCTCGTTTCTCTTTTAACGTAAAAGGTGGAAGATGTGAAAAATGCGAAGGAGATGGAGTAAGAAGAATATCGATGAACTTCATGCCTGATGTTTTTGTGGAATGTGATGAATGTAAAGGTAAACGTTATAATGAAGAAACTCTTTCTGTTACTTATAAAGGGAAAAATATTGCAGACGTATTAAACTTAACTTGCGAAGAAGCAATGCATTTCTTTGAGAATATTCCTTCGATTTATCGTAAAGTAAAAACACTTGTCGACGTTGGATTAGGATATATTCGACTAGGTCAAAGTTCTACTACGATTTCAGGAGGCGAGGCACAAAGAGTAAAACTAGCTTATGAATTGCAAAGAAGAACAACAGGTAAAACGTTATTTATTCTTGATGAACCTACCACTGGTTTGCATGTCGATGATATTAGAAACCTATTGAATGTTTTACAAACATTTGTTTCTTATGGAAATTCGGTAGTTGTTATTGAACATAATTTGGATGTGATCAAATGTGCTGATTATATTATTGATATTGGCCCTGAAGGTGGAGATTTAGGTGGAACGGTCGTTGCAGCTGGAACTCCTGAAGATGTATCAAAGGTTGAAGAATCTTATACAGGTAAATATCTTGCAAAAATCTTAAATAGAGATAAGGAAAGAATGAAATAGGCCTTGTCTTTACTATTTATATAAAATAATGATATTCTAGAGAAGAGGTGATTATTGTGAAGAAAAGAACAATAACAATCCAAGAAGTTGCAAATCATTTTGGACTCGTATGGATGAGTGGAGATAAGGAATCGATGAAACGAGAAGTACATGAAGTATCATGTAATCGTCCTGGATTAGAACTTGCTTGTTTTTTTGATTATCCACGTTTATCTCGAATTGTTTTGATAGGAAATAAAGAGACGGCATATATAAAAACGCGTACAAGAGAACAAATTATTGAAAGTTTTAATTTTATTTTCGCGGATGAATGCCCTGGATGTATCGTTTGTAGCGATAATGAACTTGACTCTACAATCTTAGAACTTGCAAGAGAAAAAAATTTCCCAGTCTTTAGATCAAATCGTCGAACAAATGATTTATCGATTGATTTAGTTACTTATCTTTCTGAGGAATTAGCTCCTTTTACTTCCATCCATGGAACATTGATGGATGTATATTCTACTGGTGTAGTTATCGTTGGTGAATCGGGTATTGGTAAATCTGAAACAGCGATGGAATTAATAAAAAAAGGACATATTTTAGTTTCTGATGACCGTGTTGATATCAGTCTTGTTCGTAATAAATTGATTGGCCGTTCCCCGGAATTATTACGCAACATGATTGAAGTAAGAGGAATTGGTATCATTGATGTTCAAAGAATGTTTGGGATTAATTCTTTAGTCGATCATAAAGAGATTGATTTAATTATTAAACTTGTGTCTATGGATGATAATGTTGATATGGAAAGACTAGGAGCTATTACTAATAGACAAGATATTCTAGGGATCAATGTTCCTGTCCTATCGATTCCAGTTAATGGAGCAAGAGCAATCGGTGAAATTATTGAAGTTGCAGTAACAAATTTTAAACTTAAGAGAATGGGATATGATTCTACATATGTCTTTGAAGAAAGATTTAATGAGATTATGTCGAAAGGAGATTATTGATATGACAGATAAGGATTTTCTTCCAAAATCGTTTGGAATAGGAAATTTCCAAATTGCATTTTATGCACTATTTATTTTGCTTGGGGCATTATTAGCTTTATTCTTGTCTAAAAGACATATGAAGAAATTAGGATATGATCCAAAAGATTTAGATAATGTCTTTCTTGTTGCTTTTCCAATGGGATTAGTTGGTGCTAGAGTATGGTATTGTGTTTTCCAAGCACATGAATTCCAAAGAGCAAATTTCTTTTTATCAATCCTTGCTTGCTTAGGATTTGAAAATGGGAAGTTTACAGGTTTATCTGGACTTGCTATTCAAGGAGGAGTATTATTCGGAGTCGTCGCAGGAGTATTATTCGTTCATAAATATAGAAGACATATGAAATTATCTCATTGCGCGGATGTTATTGTTCCAACTATTTTATTAGCACAAGCAATAGGTAGAATCGGTAATTTTTTCAATCGAGAAGTTTATGGATTATGCGTTGATTCTTCGATGTGGTCTTGGCTTGGTTCTTGGTTTGTAAAACAAATGTCTTATGATGGAGTTACGAACGCATTAATATGTGAAAACCCTGCGCAAATGGCAATGCCTTTATGTCTTATTGAAGCATTGATTAATATTGCTGGATATTTCGTTTTAACTCAATTAGTTCATAGATTTACTTCGAAAAAAGGACTCAATTGGGTTACTACATTCTCTTATTTTATCTGGTATGGACTAGTTAGATTATTCTTAGAACCACTTAGAAATCCTAAGTTTATTATGGAAGTTGAGGGCTCTGGTATTCCTACTTCTAGATTAACTGCTGTTTTATTTATTATTATCGGAGTATTATTGGTCGCGGCTGTTATTGTCAATAAATATATTTTGGAACCAAAGAATAAGGATATTACAACTTTAGTATCTAAATACTCTACATGGTTTGATTCTTTACCTAGAAATATAAGAATCATTCTAGAAGCAATTCCTGTAACTGGATATATTAATTCGATTTTATATCGCATTTCTAAAGATAATTTCACTTGTGGTGTCTTATGTATCTTTGTAGGACCAATCTTTTGGATAATTGATTTAGTGACAACGATTTGGAAGGATGAATTAATCGTTTTTGCAAAAGGACCAAAACTTGATTTAGCAACTTCTCCAAATGCACCAAAAGAAGATATTAAAGAAGAAAAGGAAGAGACAAAAGATGAATAAAGATATTATCATCATTGGATGTGGGCCTAGTGGAATAACTGCAGCAATTTATGCAAAAAGAGCAGGCTATAACCCGATAATTATTGAAAAATATATGCCAGGAGGAAAACTTCCTCTTGCACATAAGATTGATAATTATCCAGGCTATACTTCAATTAAGGGAAGTGATTTAGCCACTTCTTTTATCGATTCATTAAATGAAAATCACATTGCGATTGAATTTGATGAAATCATTGAGATTTCAAAAGAAAAAGATACATTTATTTTGAAAGGAAGATATAAAACATATTCTTCTAATGCGGTGATTGTTGCTTCTGGTACGAGTGATAAGAAATTAAATATCGAAGGAGAAAAGCAATTCTTTGGAAAAGGAGTCTCTACCTGTGCTGTTTGTGATGGTCAGTTTTTTAAAGGAAAACCTATGGCAGTGATTGGTGGAAATTCTAAAGCTTTAGAGGAGGCTATATATCTTTCATCTCTGACAGATACAGTTTATGTCATTAATAAATTATCCTCTTTAGATGGAGATGAGATCTTAGTTGATAAGATATTATCCATACCTCAAATTAAGGTCTTAAATGGAACGATACCACTTAAGATTGAAGGAGAGAGAACGGTTACTTCTTTAGAAATTGAAAACATTGATACTCATGAAAAATCCACTCTTTCTCTAAATGCGATATTTGTTTATGTTGGTTCTTCTTCTAATTCTTCTTTTGCTTCGTTTAAAGATATATTCGATGAGAAAGGCTATATCATTACAAATGAGAAAATGGAAACAACAGTTGATGGACTATTTGCTGCAGGAGATTGCAGAAGCAAATATTTACGTCAAATTGTAACAGCTACTTCGGATGGAGCAATCGCAGCTTTAAGTGCGATTAATTATTTAAAAAAATCAGTTGAATAAAGTACACTTATAATAGTATAATAACTTCACGCGCTAGAAACGAGGTGAAGTTTTTTTATGAAGAAAAGCACATTTACGCAAACAGTAAAAGATGAGATTTGCGAGAATGATTTTACCAATTTACAATACCTTAGTGTTTTGTCTGCTTTCATTATGATTAATGCTTCGTTTTCTACTGAGGATGAAAGAAAAATCCTTTTATCTACCGAAAATGCTAAGATTGCAAAACTTATATTCAAGGCATTAAAACAAACTTTTTCCGTAACACCAATCTTTACTTATTCAAAGAAGATGAAACTAGATAAGTGTGTTGTTTATCATATTACGATAAAAGAAAAAATTGATGAGATTATGACTTATCTTGAATTGATTGATGATGAAGGATATGAGGTATATCCTTACAATATCATTTCTGAAGTTGATGAACTTCGCGCATTTATCGCAGGCTTATTTTTAGCTTCTGGTAGCGTCAATTCTCCAACGAGTGATAATTACCATTTACAAATCACGGTCAATTCTGAAGAAACTGCAAAATATATCGTTAAGCAATTGAATAGATTCAGAAATGAAAAGAGTATGGATTTTAAATACGTTAAAAGTAGAAATAAATATATCGTATATCTTAAAAAAGCTGATCAAATTGCAAATTTCTTAGCTGTTGTATACGCTAATGAGTCGATGATGGATTTTGAAAATGAAAGGATTCAAAAAGATTTCATCAATTCGGATAATCGTTATCAAATATGTTTGAATGCGAATTATCAAAAAACCATCGCTAAATCGAATGAGCAAATTAAAGATATCGAGATGATAGAAAAACATTTTTCCATGTGCTATTTAAGTGAAAAGGAACAACTTATTGCTAAGGCGAGAAAAGAATATAATGAAGCCCCACTTTCGGAATTGTCATTGATACTTAAAAAGGAGTATGGGATTACAATTTCTAAGTCTGGTCTTAGTAGGGCATTTAATAACATTCATGATTTAGCAAGAAAGGTGAATAAATAACATGACTATATATGAACAACTAGGCAAAAGAATTGCTTATCTTAGAAAGAAACAAAGATTATCTCAATTAGATTTAGCACTTATCGCTGAAGTTAATAAAAATTATATTTCCGATTTAGAAAGAGGAAGAAGAAATCCTTCGTTAATGATTTTATCTCGTATTGCAAATGCGTTTAAGATTGATATGTCTACGCTTCTACAAGGCATTCAAGATTATTCCTTGGAAGATATTGTTTCGAAGATTTCATCGATCAATCCGTAATCTTTTGCTTCTTTACTAGATAGAAAATAATCGCGGTCTGTATCAGAGGCGATTTTTTTTATGCTTTTCCCTGTATTCATGCTTAGAATTCTATTAATTTTATCTTTTATTTTCATGAAGTATCGAGTGGTTATTTCTAAATCTGATACTTGTCCGTTTGTTCCTCCTAGGGGCTGATGAATCATGATATCGCAGTTTTCATATGCGTAGCGTAAACCTTTTGTTCCACTTGAAAGAAGAAAGGCACCCATTGAGGCGCATATTCCAATTCCAATAGTGGAAATTGGACATTTTATTTTTTTCATTACATCGTATATTGCAAGACCTGAAGAAACTGCTCCTCCTGGAGAGTTTATATATATGTTAATCTTTGCATCTTTTGATATTGCTTCTAAATATAGCATTTCTGAGATTACTAGACTTGCTAGTTCATCATTTATCTCTCCTGTTATAAAGATTATTCGTTCACTTAATAGTAATGAGAATATATCGTAATTTTTGTTCCCATCTTTTGAAGGAATGCTGACTGCTGGTATGAAATTCATAATGTCCTCCTTGTTTATTATTAATATGGTTAATTTTATGATTATATATTCTTGTTATATGTTTTATATATGATTTTATTAATAATGGATTTTATTTCTTGAAGAAAAAAACTAGCATAAAACAACAATATTTTGCATTTTTAATGAGTTTTTCTATTTGTAAACGATAATTTATTATCAAATACCTTTACTAAAGACAATAAATAAATATATAATTTATTTGTTCGTAAAAAAAGGAGAAAAAAGTTTTTATGAAAAATGTTAAAGATTTAAATGTTAAAGGAAAAGTAGTACTTGCTCGTGTTGATTTTAACGTTCCACAAAAAGGTGGAGTTATCAGCGATAACAATCGTATCGTAGCAGCATTACCTACAATCAAAGAACTTATTGGAAAAGGTGCAAAAGTTGTATTAATGTCTCACTTAGGTAAGATTAAACACAAAGAAGCTCCTGAAGTTGTTGAAGAACAAAAAAAGAAAAACAATATGGCTCCAGTTGCAAAAGAATTAGCATCATTACTTAAAGGAGTAAATGTTTCATTTGTAGATGCAACAAGAGGAGAAGCACTTAAAAATGCTATCGAAGCATTAAACGAAGGTGATGTATTATTAGTTCAAAATACACGTTATGAAAAAGGTGAAGAAAAGAATGATCCTGAATTATCAAAAGAATGGGCTTCTTTAGTCGATGCATTCGTTATGGATGCTTTTGGCTCAGCTCACCGTGCACACGCTTCAACTTATGGCGTTCCTGCAATTTTAAAAGAAGAAGGAAAACAAGTTGCAATTGGCTATTTGGTTGAAAAAGAAGTAGTCGCATTAAAAAGAGTAGTTGATGTACCAAATGAAGCACATCCATATATTGCAATTTTAGGTGGATTTAAAGTTTCTGATAAGATTAAAGTTATCGATTCTTTAGTTAAAAAATGCGATAAGGTCATTATCGGTGGAGCAATGGCATATACATTCTTTAAAGCAAAGGGTATTGCAATTGGTAAGTCTCCATGTGAAGATGATCAATTGGATTATGCAAGAAAGATGATTGCAACAGGAAAAATTGTTTTACCAGTCGATTCAGTAATTGCAGATGATTTTGGAAATCCTCAAGATATTAGAACAGTTGATGTTGAAGCTGGTATTCCAGACGGATTTGAAGGAATGGATATTGGTCCTAAGACAAGAGAAATCTACGCAAAAGAAATTTCAACTGCAAAAACAGTATTCTGGAATGGTCCTATGGGAGTATTCGAAGATGATAGATTCGCTTTAGGTACAGTTGCAGTATGTAAAGCATGTGCAGAACTTAAGGGTGCTTTCACAGTTATCGGTGGAGGAGATTCAGCTTCTGCTGCTAAAAAATTAGGATTTAAAGAAAAATTCTCACACGTTTCAACAGGTGGCGGCGCTTCACTTGAAATGATTGAAAACGATGGTCATTTACCTGGCATCGATGTTATTGGAGAATAATTATGAGAAAAAAATTATTACTCGGTAACTGGAAAATGAATAAAACTGTTGGAGAGGCAAAAGAATTTGCTTCTCAAACAGCTGAATTAGTTAAATTTGCAAAAGCAAATAAAGTATTAGTTGGCGTTGCTCCTACATATTTATGCTTAGAAACAGTTAAGAAAAAAGCAAAAGGCATGATCGTTGCAGCTCAAAACTGCCATTTTGAAGATAAAGGTGCTTTTACTGGTGAAGTATCAATTCCAATGTTAAAAGATTTAGGCATCAAATGGTGCATTATTGGACATTCTGAAAGAAGAACATACGATAATGAAACTAATGAAAAATGCAATAAGAAGATTGCTAAATTAGTTGCAAATGATATGGTTCCTGTTTATTGTGTTGGTGAAACACTTGAACAATATGAAGCAAACGATACTAAAAAGGTAGTTAAAACTCAAGTTGAAGAAGGTTTAGCAAATTTACCTGTTGATTCTGTTAAGAATATTGTCGTTGCATACGAACCAGTATGGGCAATTGGTACAGGAAAGAATGCATCCGAAGCAATCGCTGAAGATATTTGTGGATTCATTAGAAAGACTATTAGAAAAATGTATGGTGCTAAAGCAGCAAACAAGGTACTTGTTTTATATGGTGGATCTGTAAAACCTGAAAACATTAAGGCATATTTATCACAACCTAATGTTGATGGAGCACTTGTTGGTGGCGCTTCATTGAAGATTGATTCATACGAAGCAATGCTACATAATCTTGTAAAATAAGAAATCAATTAATATTAATGATATAGGACTGATGATGAGAATTCTATTCATCTATTAGTCCTTTTTATTTCTTATTTCTCTTTTATTTTTATGGTAAAATGGATATATTATTAATATAGAATAAAAGGAGGAAAAAAATGAACAATTACGATTATACTTATGAAGTAGAAAATTCAAAATCATATAGCATTGTTGGTGTCTTTGCTTATATGTTTTTAGGCTTATTGATAACTGCAGGTGTTTCATTTGGATTATATTATTTATTATTACAGGGAGTGGTTAGTCCGAATGTTTATCTTCCGATGATGGTTATTTCATCAATTGCAACATTTGTTTTAGTCATTTTCTCTCAACTTGTTTTACTAAGAGGTAAATCAAAAGGAGGATTAGTAACATATATATTATTTGCAGTTACGATGGGAATCTTACTTTCAAGCGTATTCATTCTTTATGATATTTCAACGATTGGATATACATTCCTTTGTACTGCTGGTTCGTTTGGTGCGATGGCTCTATATGGACTTATTACTAAAAGGCAAACTGCTTCTTTAGGAATGTTTGGAGTTGGATTATTGTTTGGTGTCTTAACACTTACTCTTGTTAACATTCTTATTCGTAGTGAAATGATTTATTGGATTATCACTTATGTTGGACTCGCAGCAATGCTTGCACTTACTGCTTGGGATGTTAATAGAGCAAAATCTTTCTCAGATAATGGAATGCTTACAGGAAACCTAGCAATTTATATGGCTTTGGAATTATATACTGATTTCATCTATATTTTTATTAGATTGCTTGCAATTATTGGAAGAAATAGAAAATAAGCAAAAGAACAAAACAAAATGTGGGAGGTCTAGATATAACTAGATTCTCCTTTTTATTTTTATTTATAAATAAAATAATATATAAAAAAACCAGTTGAAATAAGTTAAGAAAAGTAACTAAAAAACAAAGTTGTTACTGCTAGAGAGAGGGTAAATATCTATAACTTAAAAAAAAGTAAAAAAATAGCAAAAAAATAGTTGACACTATAAAAATGTAGTGATAGACTAAACAAAGTCAGCGCCACTAAAGAAAGTGGAAGGAAGAGATTCACGTTGACACTTGATCTTTGAAAACTAAGCAGAAAATAAACAAAA
>CAMCEE010000024.1 GCA_945873815.1 uncultured Caryophanales bacterium | reverse complement strand
CCTTATTTATACATACCTTTTTTATTTACTGTCCTTGACATAGGGTACATATTAAAAAGTTTCTAACAGCTCTTTTTTCTACAAAAATGCATCTTTTGATACAATTTTAGTATCTGGAGGTGCTTTTTATGTATTACTTCACTTCAACAATTAACCAATTATTCTTTTCCGCTGATATACCTGAAGGGGAAAAGAATAAAATGATAAAATACTTAGAATTTTTAGATGAATCTGGTGTAGGTGACATTATACATGATGAGGTCGCAAAAGATTATTCAAAAGGTGGGAGAACTCCTTATGATCCATATAGATTATTCGCTGCTATTATTTATGCTTTTTCAAAACATTCTGGTTCCTTACGTAAAATTGAAGAAAGCATTTCTTTTGATATTAGATTTATGTTTCTCTTAAATAATAATAAACCGTCTTATGTCACTATTTCGAAGTTTCTTAACAACGTAGTTGTTAAGCATTATAACGAAATATTTTTTAAAATCACTTCTAATATTTTTAATCATTATAATTTGTGCTTCGATGATTGTTTTATTGATGGAACAAAAATTGAAGCCAATGCTAATAAATATAAATTCGTATATAAGCCTACAACTTTTAAGAATAAATTATTTGATAAAATAATCGATGTAGCTAATCAGTATTTCGATATCCCCGATTGGAAAAAATCATTCACTTCTAAAGAGGTTGCTTCATTTATTTCTCAAATGTTAGATATGCTTAACAAGCAAAATATTGATATCGATACTCTTCAAACAGGACGTGGCCATAAAATTCCTAAAATCGCTTCCGATTATCTATTGCTTTCAACATATTTAATTAAACTTTTAGATTATGAAGAAAAAGATGAGATATGCGGACCAAATCGAAATTCTTATTATAAAACCGACCATGATGCTACCGCTATGTGTTTAAAGGAAGATTATTATTCTGGATTAGGTAGTAATACTCACGCAGCTTATAATCTTCAAATTATCGTTTCTAAAGGTATTATTATGTCTTTTTATGCCTCACAAGATAGAAATGATCAATATACTTTGATTCCATCATTAAATATTTTTAAGGATATGTATGGTTTTTATCCAACCAGACTTTGCGCTGATGCTGGTTATGGATCACTCAGTAACTATAAATTTGTTACTGATAATAACATTGAAAATTATATTAAATTTGGTAATTGGTCGAGAGTTATCTCTGGTGATGTATATGATCTATATTATTTTGATGAGAATGATTATCTTGTTTGTTTAAATGGGAAGAAAGCAAATAAAACAAGATATTATGAAGGTCGTCATGCTCACAAAGGAACATTCCTATATGTTATCGATTCTTGTAAATATTGCCACTATAAAAAGTATTGCCAAAACTCGCTGAAAGAAAAAAAGAATTATCGAATATTTGACGTTAATATTGATTATCAAAAAATGAAAAATGATGTTACTAAAAACTTATTGTCTCCAAAAGGAATTGAAATGAGAGTTAATCGTTCATCACAAGTTGAAGGTGCATTCGGTGTTATTAAACAAGATATGGATTATGAACGCGCTAGAAGAAGAGGTTTAGAAAGTGTATCTCTTGAGTTTATGCTTACTTGCCTTGGATATAATATTCGAAAACTGTTTTCGCTTATCGAAGGTAAAGCAAAAACTGATTATTGGATTGCTCCTCCAGATTTAAAAGAAGAAACTATCCCTCAAATAGATTTTGAAAAGATATTCAAAAAGAAAAAAGATAAAGGTTTAAACGCTTCATTGAGAACTAATTATAAACATAAAAAAGGCCGTTAGAAACTTTTTAGTTTCTTAACAGCCCCTCAAATAATTTTATTTTCTTTTCGAAATTTCATTTCTTTCTAGTGCTTTTAACATAATCTCTGCGCTAGTGATATTCGTTGCAAGTGGAGTCTTTGTAACATCACACAATCTCAACAATGCAGAAACATCAGGTTCATGAGGTTGGCTAGTTAATGGATCTCTTAAAAAGATTACTAAATCTAGATCATTCTCTGCAATCATCGACCCAATTTGTTGATCTCCTCCAAGAGGACCAGATTTCATTCTTATAATCTTTAGTCCCGTTTCACCCATAACTAGAGTTCCAGTGGTTCCTGTTGCATAAATTTCGTGTTTTGCTAATACGTCTTTAAACTTTATCGCAAGTTTAATCATCGCATCCTTTTTCTTATCGTGTGCAATCAAAGCTATTCTCATAGTCTTTCCTCCTACACTTTTATTCTAAATTAATTATTTATTTTGTAAAGATTGGAGATAAAAGAATATGCTTACATAACAAATATTCATTACATTTCTTCGATTATCAACGTTCCATCTCCAGTAATATATAATTTTCCATTACATAAATAACAACGTGAATATGCAAAATTACTTTTCAAAGAAATACGTTTATATAAAGTGATAACATTTTCTTCAGTTACACTAATTTTAAGAATAAAATATTCATTTAGAGTTACTCCCATTCCTAAAAACAAGGTATCGCCATCTTCTTTTATAAACAAAGCTTTATGATTATTCAATACTTGGTAGTTCAAAGTATCATTTATAACAATGCCGATATTTTCTTTTTCTCCCTCAAAGAAATAATATGGATAAAAAACAAAATCAGAACCAATTTGCGTCGTTTCATCATCATCCTTATAGACTGAAACCTTAATCGAAGTTTGATCATCAAGAACTCCAACACCAAATAGATATTTTTCTCCATTAATAGTAAAGTTATGTAAATAAGAAGAATATCCAGGCGCAGCGTATGAAGAAACAATTCTTGGAGAAGTGACATCGCTTAAATCAAGTTCGTACAATGGATCTTTATTCTCATACGTTACAATATAGCAAGTATCTCCACTAAATCTAACAGATTTTACAGTTTGACGCCCTATTCCAATCCCTTCATTTAATTGTCCTACAAGTTTCAAAGTCGATAAATCAAATATAGAAATAGCGTTCATATGATTTTCAGTTCCAGATTGATTTGTAGTTACAATTCTTATATAACCATTATATTCATCCATTGAAAATTGATTTAATACACTTCCTTTCAATCTTAATGCTGCGATTGGTTTTAATTCTAAATCGAATATAGATAATATTGAAATGAAATTCGTTTTAGATAGTTCTTTATATGTACTTGGAACAAATACATTAGTCGCAAGGTAAATATGATTCTCTGAGAAATAGAGTTTTGCAGTACCTTTATTAAGGTTTTTTGTTTCAGTATATGTATAATCATTAAGATTATATTTAATAATGGAATACACTGTATCTACTGTTGAATATCCATCATAATACGCGTCTTTTACTTTTTCATCACTGCCTAAAGAGCCAAGAGAAGTAATTAAATATAGATAATCTCCTTTAACTCTTGAATCAATATAGGAAGAATATTCAAAAGTAGTTGCAATATTCAATAACCCATTAGCAAACTCTAATATTGTAGTTTGCTTTTTTCCAACAATGATAATATCTTCATTATGAATATACATCGCACTATATGTCGTTAAATCAATATCTTTATTTCTAACAATTACATTTCCAGCAAGTGAATAGATTGTAAAAGAATCACTATTTAAAGTATAAATATATTTCCCATCACACTTTGAAACATCCGCTTCATTTATTCCTTTTACTTGTTCATTTGTTTCAAAAGAATTTGATGAACCAGGAGAAATAATAGAAGATGTACTCTCCTCAATAATAATGTTCCCTAATCCGTTTCCTTTAAAAGAGAAAGAATCTTTAATTCGTTCGCCTAATGTTTTTTTGTATGTTAGCTTTAAAGGATTTATTTCTTCTAAAGAGGAAACTTGCTTTAATTCTAATTGTGTTTGAGAGTAATACTCCCTATTATATTTATCAATCCTTTCGTTGTATGATTTTACGCCATAATAATCGATCAAAAAAGTTAAAGCGATCGCTCCTATAACGCAAAAGGAAGATATTAAGGCTATCATACCTCTTTTTGATTTATGTTTTTCACTTATATACTTATCGTAATCAATACGACTAGAAATCTTATTAAAAGAAGGTGTTTCAATCTTCTTTGACATTTTTTTAAATAGTTTTTTCATTGGCGTCCCTCCAAAATCTCATATAATTTTTTTCTTATCCGATGATATTTACTTTTTGTAGTATTGATATTTTCATCTCTCATTTTTGAAAGTTTTCGTAAACTAATATCTTCAATAACATGGCTAAGAAATAGCTCGCGTTCATCATCGTTAAGAGAATCTCGAATAATATCCATAAGATCATTTCCGTTAGAATCATTATCAAAATCTAATGAATACTCCTCTATATTCTCAATAAGAACCTCTCTTTTCTTTTTTTGTAAATTAATCGCTTTATTCTTCGCGCTTCTAACTAGATAATTCTTTATGTTTCCATTAAGATCTATCGAATCAAGATTATTGAAAAATGACAGAAAAGTATCCATAACTATATCTTCAATATCTTCTCTTTGTGTAATATACGAGCCAACACAAAAATATAGAAGTTTATAATACTTTTCATAGATTTCTTCAAATATTTTTTCTATTCTGTTCCTGTCTCCAGTCTTCAAAACAGAAATAAGTTTTGATTCAATATTCATTTCGAGGTCCTCACATAATAATACAAGTTAAGATATCTTTTGGGTGCACATTATAAATAATCATATCATTTTAAACGATAAAAAAAGATACATAATTTCTAATTTATGGTAAAATACCTATAAGGTATATTATGGAAACAAAAAATGATACATTAAACAAATGGATTGAGGAATTAGAGAAAGATTTAAAAAATTCAAACCTTCTCAATTTTGATACGCAAAATGACGAAGTATTGAAGATTATGAATGATGATTTCATCTCTCTTTTTAATAATGCATTAGAAGGAAATACATTTAAAATATGTAAGTTAGATAATTTCCTTTCCCTTTCACAAGCAATTTCAACTTATGGAGAGAAGAATAAAATATACGGAAATGAGATTTTTACAAGTTCTTCAAAAGAACCTCAACAACTCTCTTTAAAAAAAATCAAAGAAAAATCAGATAAAGAAATAGAAACTCATTCTTTAACAAACGCTTATCTTTGTTTTGGTTTAATGAGATATACATTAGATGTTTTTGCAGCTGCTTCAAAACAAGCTCCATTAGTATTTATCCCTATCATCCTAACGTACGATAAAACCACAGATACATATTCATTTAAGGGAATTAAAGGTGAAGTATATATTAATAACCTATTAATCGAAAGAATAAAAAAAGTAAGAAGAATCGATTTATCATATCCGATTAATTCCTCCTTCTCATTAGGAGAATTCCTCTATTACATCTCAGTCAAAATACAACCACTAAACTGGAATATCATCAATCAAGTATTTATTTCCAACTTCGATTTATATTCATACGATAATTACCTTTCAATTAAAAATGAGCAAGAAACAATCATATCGCATGATATTATCAAGAGAATCTCATATTTCAATTCTCAATTCTATGCGCTTAAAAATAATAAAAGAGTAAGATTAGATAGTAAATTCCTTTCCGTTATCGATATGGATAATGATGAATACGATATATTAAGAAAGGTATCTGCAAGAGATAATCTATTCATTAGAACAAACGATGAAAATGCCAAGATACATCTTCTTTCAAATATCATTCTTTCCTATTCTTTAAATAACTTAAAAACTCTAGTGATATACGGGTCAGATAAAGAGAAAAACAAATTGCTATCATATATCGATAATGAAGGATATTCAAAATTCGTTTGTGACATCAATCCATTAAGCTTAGATAAAAACAATCTTCTTGCAGATATTGTCAACTATGATAACTATTTACTCCCATATCGAAAAGCCAAAGAAAACATGGTAAGCGATGATTTACAAAAATATTATGACTATAAAAACCAATACAAAAAATTAACAAATTCATTGCGTACGAAAAATAATGCACTCAATTTTTCAATTAATCAATTGATTAATGAATACTATCAACTCGATTCATATCCATTAATCAACATAACCTTTAATGAACCAGATAAATTCACAGAAGCAGAATTTAGAAGGCAATTTGAATTTGTCAAATCTTTTGCAAACACTTTACATAAACTTAACTGTAAATTAGAAAATCACCCTTTCTATGGATTTAAACATAGCTTCATGAGAAAGGATAATTTCATCGAACTAAGAGACAATATCACATTAATCTCTTCACGTATTCGCGATATAAAGACATTACTCGATTTAGGAAAGAAAAAATATTCCTATCCTCATCCTAAGAATCTTTTTGAATATAAAGCTCTATTAAATATCCTCGCCTTCATCGATAATTATAAAGATAACAAGGAATGGATTAGTGATGAAGAAATCAGGAATAAATATATCGAATTAATTTCTATTCGCGATAGAATAAACGCTTCAAATAAAGAAAGAAAGAGGTTAATCCAACATCATCGACGTAATGTTTTATTTGTTAAAGAAGAATTAGTAAACGAATACTTAGAAACTAAATCTTCAAAATTGAAAACAAAAATTAGAAAACTATTAGGTGGAAAAGATGTTCCTTTAGCAAATATTGATCGAATTGTCTCTTCTCTAGATGCATATTATAAAGAGATTAATAAAATCAAGGAAGATAGTTCCAAATTCACTCCTGAATTAATCGACTTAATGAGAAATGGAAATCTCGATGTATTAGATAATGCGATAAATGAAATCATTCTATTTAAAAAGAGTTTAAATTCTATTGAAGAAAAAAATGATTTTGATGTTTTAACAATTCTAAACGATAAAGATACTAATCGACTAATCCATCGAAAAGCACTTCAAAATGCTTATAATATGCTTCTAGAAGCAGTAAAGAAAGTTAAAACATACTTTGATGAGAACATATATAATTTTGAAACGATGTCTTTTGATAAAATGGAAAATAAAGCCACAAGCATCGCGACAAATTTTTCTTCCATTAATGATTATTTAGATTTTTATAAGAAACTAATTGAGACAAATGAACTAATCTACAATCTAGGAAATGAATTAATAAAATATTCTCCAGAAGATTTCGGTCGCATTTTTCTAAAAAGGTTCTATTATGATTTAATAAATGAAAGGATAAGATCAAATCCTCTATTAAAGAATCATACTAGAAATAAGATATACGAAGAATTATCAAATTTCTATTCTAGCGATACAAAAAGAAAAGGAATGATTGATAATATCATTTCCACAAATATTGATACTTATTTAAAAAGAAACTTAATTAGATTAAAGAATGAAGAAAGTAGTAGCATCTACAACTTATTCGAAAAAGGTTTAAAACACATCGACTTAAATTTCATTACGGAAAATGTAAAAGAATCTCTATCGCATACTAAGCTTTGTGTTTTTTCACCATATAAATCAGTTGCAAAATATTTATCTAATCCTATATATAAATTCGATTTGATCCTCATTATTGGAGAAAGCAACATGAAGATGATTGACGTATTACCAAGTCTTGCAAAAGGAAATAACATCATCGTCTTTGATGAAGAATACATTTCTTCTGACCCAAGAAAGAATGTCATTTCTCAAGAAACTCTTGATAACAAACTATTATCAAATGCTAGAATTGCATATAATGTCACAACCTATTCAAGTGATAAGCGCAACATCATCGCACAAAACAGTCCACTAGATGAATCCTTAAAGAAGCATATTGCAAACGAACTAGTAAAGCATGGATTTGAAATAAACATTGATTATCAAATTAAAAACTATATTATTGATATTTTAGTTAGAGTTCCAAATGCTAAAAATATCATTGCAATTGAATTAAATCATCTCCCTTATAACTCTCCTGAAGATGCTTATTCTTCATTTGAATTAGAAGATCGTATTCTTTCTAATCTCGGTTTTATTCCTTATCGTATTTTCACTTCATCATTCTTCTTTAACGAAGAATCAGAAATGGTGGAATTAATCGATTTTATCGTGAAGAAATCAAATATCATTTCTTCTCCAAAAATCGTGAAAAAAGAAATATTATTAATGGATTATCTTTTTGAAGAATATAAGGACCCACGTGTAATTTATTTCCAATTAGATAAGAACAATATGTCTTTAAAAGATATCGTCCTTACAATGATTGAAAAATGTGCACCTATATCGATAAAAGAATTAGAGCTCGTTGTAAAAGAAAACATTAAGGATATTTTAAAGCGATTAGTCAAAGATGATTTTATTACGCTTGAAGATAAATTCATCTTTATAAAAGGAAAAGCTACAACGTTTAGAAGAATCAATCGAGAGGAAGCATTTTTTCGTCCACTAGATACCGTATCCAAACGTGAATTATATGATGCGATATATAAAATTATCAATCACCTTTCATCGATCGATCAAGAAACACTAATCAAGATGATTCTTCTTTCACTTGGCTATAAAAAAATGAAAAAAGAAGATTACGATACATTAATCGAATGCATTGAATTTTTATTAAAATCCAAAATCATCTTCAATGATGGTACAACATTATATCGCGATATCGAAATAGAACAATAACATATATCATTCATATACTATTAATATGGATAAATCTTTTGATAATCTCATTAATACTCGTCCAAATCAAGTATATAAAGATTGGGCGAAATTTTTAACTTCGTTATCACCAAACGAATTTGTTCTTCTTGGAGTAACAATTGGAATCAATATTGCTCAAGATTTATCTATCGTCGAACAAAATAGTATTGGAAATTTCTTTCAAATGATTGGTGAGATTCTAATTACATATAATGGTCAAGCGGTTACTGTTCAGACTCTAAATAATAGCGATAAATAAAAATATTCCATCTTTTAAGAATTAATAAAAAAGGCTCTTTCGAGCCAATGTATTATAATTTTAAATCTGGATTAGAAGAATAAATCTCCTCTTTTATCGCATCAATCAATTTTAGTTCCGCATCAATTTGTGTAGGGAAATGATATTTACTAACACAATTAGGAACTGCATTAATAAGTTCAAGAAGTCCTTCTCTACTATCTTCTACCTTTCCTTCGATATATAAACCTACTTTGATGCTATCTAAATCTTTTTTGTTGATGATTGTTTTTCTAGTAAGCGTATCTAATTTCCAGAAGAATTCCTTCAATTCATCAAATCTTTCTTCTAAACACATTTCATATACGTGTGCTATTAGAGCAATTGTTACAAAGTCTTCTCCAACTGCAAATTTGTAATCATGACTTAATGCTTTTGTCGCAGCTAATAATAATTCTTTATCTTCAAAATGTCTTATTGCATAGAAGAAATTATAGATTTTTCCTTCCATTGAAAGAGGATCATTATTATCACCATAATCAAAATATTCAATTTCTTTTTCATCATTATATAATGCTTCTAAGTTTCTTTGATTTCTTAAATATGTTTCTTTTAAATTATATTTTTTGATAAGAAGAAGTCTAAATCCATCATTGATATTATCTAATCTAATAGGAAGCATATAACCTATAAGTGCTAAGAAATAAAAAACGGAAGATAATATAAAGAAGAATCTCATAGTTGCGCTTGCATTTAAAGCAAAAACCAAGGTATAAGTTAATGCAACTGCGATAAGCGAAGTAATCGTACCACCAAATAAAGCAAGAGTAATATTTTGTTTTTTTGTTGGGTTAGGAATTATTTCTACTTTACATGCGTAATTTTCTTTTCCTCCCCAATAAATCTTAAATTTTCCTTTTTCTTTCTTAAACCCAATAATTCCCAAATTGAAATAAAGAATATTGAATCCCGCGATTTTTGCAAATATTGCCTTTCCTAATAAATAGACAATAAAGCATGTAACAATACCATATACAAAGATTAATACATCGAAAACATAGATTGACATCTCTAAATCATAAGAAGTATTAATACCTAAGCCATCAAATAATAATTTTGCAAATAAACAACATGCTGCGACCAAAAATATGTATAATGGCCAAGACAAGTTTGCATAAGTTTCTTTTCTTTTCATGTTTTTCTCCCTTATAAACACTTTCTATAAATATCAATCATAAGGTTTTTATCAAGTGGAACATGACTTTCATAAACAAATGTTCCATCTTTTGATAATCTATTTGCCATGATCTCAATATCATCTTCTACAATACCAAGTTCCGTTAATGTTGAAGGCATTCCAATAGATTCATAAAATTCCTTCATCTTATCGATTGATTTAATAATAAGTAATTCTTCATCGTGCTCATCAGTAATAAGCATAACATTTTTTGCAAATTTAATAAACTTTTCTCTATCATTTTGATAAACGCATTCCATCCAAGCAGGTGTAAGAACTGCAAGTCCTGCGCCATGAGCAATATTAGGATTACGCGCGGATAATTCATGCTCTAATTGATGAATAGGCATATTTGCCTTTTTTCCTAATGAGGTAAGGCCATTATGAGAATAAGAAGAAGCAAGCATTAATGCGCTCCTTGCTTCGTATGAATGAGGATTTTTTATTGCTTCAAGCCCAGCTTCCATTACGCTCTTCATTAATCCTTCTGCAAGGTAATCAGAAAATTCAAATTCATGTGAAGTGCTAAAATACCTTTCAAAGGTGTGAGAGATGATGTCGCTAATTCCACATGCGGTTTGATATTTTGAAACGCTATAAGTTAATTCCGGATTCTCAATTGCAAATAATGGTCTATTCAATTCAGTATTGAATCCTTTCTTAATCTCCGTTTCACGATTAGAAATGACGCACGAAGTAGACATTTCGCTTCCTGCTGCAGAAATCGTCAAAATAACTCCTACTGGTAAATGTTTATTTGGCTCTTTTTTCTTTAAATTAAAATCAAATGGATCTCCATCATAATAGAATCCATGAGAAATTGATTTACTTGAATCAATAACTGATCCACCTCCAAGTGCAAGTATCATATCAACGCTATTCTCTCTTGCAAGTTTAACGCCCTCTTTAACAAGTGTTATATCTGGATTTGGTAAGACTCCACCTAATAAAACATAAGCAATATTATTGTCTTCTAATGATTTTTTCACTCTATCAAGAAGTCCACTTTGTATAACTGAACCTCCCCCATAATGAATCAAAATCTTCTTATATCCATATTCGTTAATAATCCGTCCAACATCATTTTCTTTTCCCTTACCAAAATATATCTTCGTAGGAACATAATAATCAAAATCTAGCATACAATCTCTCCTCCTAAGTTTTATTCTCTTTCTTAATGAAAGAATAATCTATGAATATTAGAAATACAATACCTAAAACTTGTAATCCACCTAATAAAGAATATAGTAAAGGAATTCCTAAGCAATTTCTTAATGAAAGATAAAAATAATTCCCAATTGAAGAAAAAATATTCACTTCGATTGTTAATACAGTAACGGCTTTGGTAACTAAACTTGCACCGAGCATCTTTTCAATAATAAACATATTGGAAGCTAAGAAAGTTCCCCATCCTAATCCCCTTAATATTCCAGTTATTAATGCAAGAATAACGCTATCAATAGGTAAAGCAAATAAAACTGTTCTAAGTGTTAATGTACAGGCACTGAAAACTAACAATTTTATATAATCCTTGTTCTTATATATGAATTTATTAATCAATAATATAGCGATTACTTCTACTAATACTCCTCCTGCATACACAAAACTCCACATTCCATCAGATAATCCAAGCGTATTGAAAAATTCAGAAGCATAATCATCTGAAATCTTCCAAACACCAATAATAAAAAGGTAAAAGAATAGGTAAAAAATAAACCTTTTATCTTTTATAAGAGGTTTATAGGATATTTTTTCCTTTACTTCTTGTTCCATCTCAAACGGTTTTAAGAAGAATAATGAGACAAGCAATAAGACAAAAACTATCGCAGCAATAGAGAATGTAACGGAATAATTAATCCCAGTTGTAACGCCAAATATCCCCCCTATAATTAAACAAGAAAAGTATCCAATAGAACCAAACATTCTAGTGATCGAATATGGTTTATGATCTCTTTCACAGAATTTATCTGCAACACCATCCGATAAAGAGAACATTGGACTATTATGAAGCGACCAAATAATCATCAATATTAAGCAAAACTCAAAAGATTGGGCAAAAGCAAAACCAATCAATGTCGCGATAAATATTACACTAATAATCTTCATTAGAAAAACATCTCTTTTTACATCTTTGGAAAAGTGTCCATAAATAAAATTACCAATCACAGAGCATATTGGTTTAATGGCAATAAGCAAAGCCAGTTGATCATTTGTAAAACCAAGATGAATAAAATTGAGCGCTAAAAATGGAGATACAAATGCATCTCCGAAGAATAGTAATAACAATGTGATATTTGTTTTTTTAGTGTTAGTCATTTTTATTTCTAAATATATAATTAATTAAAATTCGTAAGGCGATGAATATTACAACTCCTAGTATAACAATAGAAGCATATGTAATCCAATGATAGAAATCTAATATTGCAATGTTATAACCTGTAATACTTGAGAATAATGGAAGAGGAACAAACATAACAATCAAGCAGATAAAAGACATTGAGCCAAATACTAATGCACGATATTTCGTAAATGGAATGCAATTATATAATAAAGTAATAAGTCCCATTGTTGAAATAAATAATCCACAGACAGTTTTTACAATCACCTGATCAACATTATTCCCATATACGCCATTTTCCACCATGATAATGAAAGCAAGGATTAATAATGCATAAGTAACCCCACCAGGAATTGATTGAGATAAAACATTTTTTATAAATCCACCTTTAATCTTTTCCTTATTTGGTTGAAGTGCTAAGAAGAATGCAGGTAAACCTATTGCGAATATTTCAAGTAATAACAAGTTACTTGCATCGAAAGGATATTTTGTAGAGATCGTTAAAATGATTGCAAAAACGGTTTTCATTAAGAATAAACAAGCTACTTTAGTAATGTTATTGATAACTTTTCTACCTTCTTCAACAACTTTTGGTAAACAAGCAAAATTAGAATCTACTAAAACAAGAGAAGAAACGTTTTGTGCCGCTTCTGCGCCACTTGCCATAGCAATTGAGCAATCGGAAATCTTTAATGCAAGAATATCATTAACTCCATCTCCTGTCATCGCGACTGTTTTTCCCGCTTTCTTTAATGCGGTTACAAGTGCTGCTTTTTGTTCAGGAGCTACTCTTCCAAAAATCGTATACTTAGTTGCAACTTCAGCAACTTCATCTAAAGTCATACCCTCTAAAGAAATGTATTTATCATAATTCTTAACTCCTGCTTTATGAGCGATTTCAGAAACAGTTAATACGTTATCACCTGAAATGATTTTAACTTCAACATCATTTTCTGCAAACCATTTAAGCGTTTCAGGAGCTTCAGGACGAATGTGGTCTTTGATGATATATGCTTTTAAAGGAGTAATAGGGGTTTCTATGTTATTATTCCCTATTTTTTCCGTTTTACCAAGAAGTAATACTCTATATCCTTGAACAACATATTTCGTAAATTTTTCTAATTCTGGATTACCTTTTTCAAGCATGAATTCCGGTGCACCAACAACATATGTTCCAATATTTTCAAATTCTACTGCAGACATCTTTCTACTTGATGAAAATGGCAATGTTTTTATTGCTTTATATAATCCTTTTGCTGGATATTTATTTAATATTGCAATTGCAGTTTGATTTTTATCTTCAAAAGAATCAAGTAAATCTCCTATAATATCATTTCCATCGATTGCATTGTTTGATAAATCCAAGTCTTCTTCTACTTCCATCGTTCCATCTGTTATTGTTCCTGTTTTATCTAAACAAAGAACATCAGTACGTGCGAGCATTTCGATTGAATAACTATCTTGAACAAGAGTTCTCCTTTTTGAAAGAGTAATAACTGAAACTGCAAGAGTAACTGAAGTAGTTAAATATAAACCCGAAGGAATCATTGCAATCATCGATGAAGCTGAATTCATCAAAGCTTCTTGAACATTCATTGGAGAAACGCCTCCCCATCCTAACCATTTAGAAAAGAAATTAAATAATCCAAATGGAACAACTAATAATGCATCCGCGCCAATTATCCAATTCAACGATCTTAAAATAACAGAATTATTCTTTTTCTCCTTTTTAGCTTTTTCTTGAAGTCTAGTTACATAATTATCAGAGCCTACTCTTTCTACTTGGCAAATACAACTACCACTAGAAACGAATGAACCTGCGAATAAAACATCCCCAACCATCTTTTTAACAGGTAAAGATTCACCCGTTAATAAAGATTCATTAACTTCGATTACTCCATCTTTAACTATCGCATCGGATACGATTTTTTGTCCAGCCTTCAATAAGACAATATCATCAAGTAAGATATCTTCCGCATCTACTTCCGTTTTAATCCCTCCACGGATGACAATAGAAGGAGTCTTTGTTACAAGGGATAGTTTATCAACCATTCTTTTTGCTCTACATTCTTGGAAGATACCAACGAAGATATTCGAAGAAATAATGATCATGAAAAAATAATTCGATAAAGTGGTGCATCCTGATATTATTAGCATTGCTAAAGCACCAAAAAGAATCAAGTTTAAATATGTGCAAAGATTTTTAATAATGATAAATAAATATGATTTTTTATAGTTTTTATTTACCTTATTTACAAGACCTTCTTTTCTTCTTTCAGAAACCTGATCATATGATAATCCTTCTTTTATTGAAACGTTATATCTTTTAACAATATCAGTATTAGCATCCACTTTCTTAAATTCTCTAGTAGAAGCTAATTCTTTCAAATCGTCTTCATCAGAAACCACTATCGCTTTTCTTTTTTTCTTTTTTATAATACGAACTTCAGTCGTTGCATCAACATAATCTTTATTTCTATTCATATAACTACCCCAGTATTTCTGTATATATTTTTATTTTATCAAATAAAAACAAAAATAACATTAAAATATACGTCTATTACCCGTTTTTAGGATTTAACACCCCAAAATTTAGGATTTAAAAATATTTTTAATT
>CAMCEE010000023.1 GCA_945873815.1 uncultured Caryophanales bacterium | reverse complement strand
CTATGAAGATGAGATGGTTAAGGTATCCTTAAAGAAGGAAGAAGGAATTATTCTTACTTTGAATGTTAATAAGAATGATGTATTATGCGAAGGAACATTAAAATTAATAAGTGAAGAAGTAGAGATTAAGAATGAGAATATAGAATACGTTTCATTAGATAGAATCATTTCTAAAATTGATGAAATTGTATTATCTTTAAAAGATTCTTCACTAACGATTGAAGATTTAATTGATGAAGGAAAGATTTTAATTGATTATAAAGGTTATTCTTTTGATTTATCTTATATTTATAATGATGAATATAAGGTAGACTTATATCTTGATATCACTAAGAATCTAGAAATTAAAGGTATCATTGAATTATCTCATTTAGAAGATAAGATTTCTTTAGAGATATACTATGTAGATGATGTTCTATATGTTATTTATGGTAATATCAACTTAAGATTAGAAAAAGAAGATATTAAAGATACGATTAGATTGATATTAAAAGCTACTTCTAAAAAGGATATAGATATTAGTAATCCAGAAACTAGTGAAGAATATCAAAAGATTCTTGATACGATAGTTGATGTAATTGAATCATTTGAGATTGATGAAAATAATCATCTTATCATTTCACTTGCACTTCAAAAGGCTTTTGTTGGATTAGATAAGGTCGTAATTGATGCTTCTTGGAATGCGATTTCTGGAAGTATTAATGTAGAAATTCCAAAATATCATGGAAGTGCTTTGATTCATGAATTTGATGGAGAGATTTCTATTCCTCAAAAAGAATATCTTGGAAGAAATGATTTAGATACACTTCTTTCACTAATTGATGAGACTCTTAGCATTTTAGTTGATAAGAAAAAGTATTCTTTAACTATTAATCCTAGTTTGATTAGAATTAAAGATAATGAAATTGGTCTTGTAGGATCTTTTATCCAAAATGAAGATAGAATGAGCCTTAATTTATCACTTTCAACTAGTACAAAGGATTATGCAATCGCTTGTTATCGAGTAGAAGGAATCTATTATTTAGAAATAATTATTGGAGATAATGAACCTGTCTTACTTAAGGGAGAGGAAGAATATATTTTAAAACTCATTAATAACATAATGGACAATAAGGATTCCTTGTTAGGAGAGATGAGCATTGAAGACTATTTTAATAAATATTTAGGTGCAGATTTAGGTAAAACTTCAGATTATACTTTTGATGAGATACTCAAATTAGGATTCGAAGCCTTATTAGCTCTTAACGATGCTTCGCTAGATGTAAATGAAAGAAGAATTGATTTGACTCATGAAAAACTTCAAGTATCATTAAGCAATGTTTCTTCTTATTATGATTTACGATTATTAGTTAATGATTTAGAGAATGTTTCAATGAATATTAATTTGTCTCTTGTTGAAAGTAATAGTGAGATTATTGCTCCAAATAAAGAATACTTTAATCTTAATAATACTTTGGTTAACCTTAATGATGTTGCATTGACTCTCATTGAATCTGGTTGGTCTCTTGATGAAGTTATCACATTTACTAAAGATATTGCTTCTTTTGAAGGGTATAAAGTTGTTATTGATGATTTGAATTTATGCGGATTTGAGATACATGGAGAAGTAATTGTTGATAAGAGTTTCGATATTTCATTATCTTTGAATGTTAAATATGGAGAAGATGAAGTTTCGTTTAATATCTTCTTTGTCGATGATTATTTCTATCTTGAGTGGGAGAATTATCGTCTCTTCTTAAATGCGGAGGATGTTGTTGCAGTTGGTGAAATGATCATGGATTTCATGGGAATGCAAAAGATGTCATTAAGTGAATTATATGAAATGATTGATCGAATTAATGAGGTATACGTTAAAACGACTTCAGTTAAAGGAGAAAATGTCACATTATCCCTTGCATTAAGTACATTGTTTAATGAACTTGAGGATGTTGATGTTGTCTTTACATACGATGGAACACTTCATATTAATTCCATTCAAAATAACATAAATATTGATGTAATCAATTATAGTGGAGAATCAAATAAACCAACATTTACTAAAGATGATGCATATCTTAAAGAAGATTTTGATGTTCTTTTAGATTATGCGAAAGGTTTTAAGGAATATTTGTATGAAGGTCAATTATCATTAACATTTGACGATACGGATAATCCTTTGATTATTCAATTCAATGAAATTGATCAATTGATGTTACATGGTTCGATTAATTTAAGAATGGTGAAAGTGGAAGATGGTCCAGATAAAGTTACTTTCTCAATGAAAGTATATATGACTGGAATGATGCATTATTATGTTGCTTTAGAATATAACGAAGATGAAGAATTGTATATAACCTTCTCAACGAATTGGAATGATAATTATGGTGATTTGATTTCCAAAACATCATTTATGATTACACGTGATCAAATCAAATCATTATTCAAAGAAATATTAATGGGTATTGATGAGAATAGTGAGATTGGAAAATTATTGTCTCCAAACGATATCAATAATATCAATATGGTTAAGGATATCCTTGTTAAAACAGGAGTTCTCGATAAGAACGAAATCGAGATTGGAAAAGTCGAGATGTCATTAAAAGGAATTGTCCCTATCGTATATAAGGTTCTTGATTTCTTAAAAGATGCAACAATCTCTCCAAATAGAGAGGATCGTTCAATTCTTCTAAAGAAGGATATTGATGTTACGGTGGATGGAGAAACTGTTTCTACTTCGACAACAATTAGATTATTTGAAGAAAAAGTTAATAATGGAATTAGTAAGGATATTTCAACGAATTATCATATTCAAATTGATAACCTTGAAGCAAATTCTATTAAAATTCATGGTAGAGTTACTATTAAACGTTATGATGATATCGTATACGTGGATAAATCAAATGTCATGGTTTTAACTAATATTGAAGATTTATCACTTGCGTTATTTAATTCAATTGAAAAAATGCAATTCAATATTTCCGGTATCATTAAGGCAAAACTATTAGGAATACATAACATTGATGTCGATGTTCAAGCAAGAGTATCATATGTTGGAGATGAAATTGAAGGATATATTTATTTAGATGTCCCTTGCATGCAAATAGTTACAGTTCCTACTGGTACATTTACGGCTAAATATATTCATACAGAAATCTTTATTCAAGATGGAGTAATCTACATGTATAAAGATTATTCTTATACAGAATGGTTTAAGACAAAACATCAATATTCATATCGAAAAAACACTTATTCTGGATTTATGAATAATATTATGGATAATGTCATATTTATCTTTAACCTACAAAAAACCATTGTTGATGCGATGACAAATTCAAGTAATAAATTTGTTCTTGTTCCTGATAAATTGTTAAAATCTTATTCATACGTCAATGATTCATTTAATATGGTGGTTGATTTACCAAATGGATTATCTACATCAATGTTTAAGGAATTGACTCTATCGACTAAGATTGCTGAATACGAAGGAGAAAAATACTTATCTTCGTTCTCTGGCGAAACAACGATGTTTAGTGTAATTAATGCTAAAATCGAATTCAATGAAATAGGATGTTTTGGAAATCCTCCAGATATGACAATTATTCCAAGAAATATGAAATCAAATGAGAATTATCAGTTTTATAATGAGTGAGGCCTTATATGAAATTAAAGAAAGATAATGTTAGAAAAGATATACTAGAAGCCTCAAAACAAGAATTTTTCATAAATGGTTACAAGGAAGCTAATATGCGTTCAATAGCCGAAAGAGCGCATATTACTCCAGGTAATATTTATCGATATTACGCTTCAAAAGAGGATTTATTTGATGCGGTTGTTGGAAAGATAAATAAGACGATTAGTAGCGTAACTAGATTAGAAACGATGATTCCTCAAAGTGCGTTATTAACTTCGAAAAATATGATAGATTTCTTCATCTCTTTTGCTCTAGATTCGATAATAAAATACAAATATGAAACGATAATCTTATTATCGCGTTCTAAAGGGTCGAAGTATGAAAAATCCGTGGAAACATTCGTTGAATTTACTGCTCAATCAATCGATAAAACTAGAGAGAAATCGAATATTGAGTTATCTGAAATTTTAGCGAGATCGGTTGTTAGAACAGAAATCGATATTTTAGAGAAATATATCGACGATGAAGATAAAATGAAGAACTTGAGTTTAGAGTTCTTAAACACAGTATTTGCTTCGTTCAATCAATCGAGGTAAAGAATTATATATAATAATGTTTAAGTGTTAGCAATATTCGTTGTTGTTAGCACTTTTTTTGTGTTTTTATAAATAAAATATTATCAATTAACTTAATATGTAGTAGAATAATATTGTTGACAAAACAAATATTTAAGGAGGAAAAAAATATTTATGTCAGTTAAAGTTGCAATTAATGGTTTTGGCCGTATCGGCCGCTTAGCATTCAGACAAATGTTTGGTGCAGAAGGTTATGAAGTTGTCGCAATCAACGATTTAACAAGCCCAAAAATGTTAGCTCACTTATTAAAGTACGATTCAGCACAAGGTAGATATGAACTAGCTGATAAAGTTACTTGCTCAGAAGATGGTGCAGAAGAAGGCTGGATCGCAGTTGATGGCAAGAAAATCAGAATCTACGCAGAAAAAGATGCTAATAACTGCCCATGGGCTGCATTAGATGTTGATGTTGTCTTAGAATGTACAGGTTTCTATACATCAAAAGAAAAATCAATGGCTCATATTAATGCAGGTGCAAAGAAAGTTGTTATCTCAGCTCCAGCAGGCAAAGATTTAAAAACTATCGTTTACAACGTAAACCACAAAACATTAACAAAAGATGATCAAATCATTTCAGCAGCATCATGTACAACAAACTGCTTAGCTCCAATGGCTAAAGCATTAAACGATGCATTCCCAATTCAATCTGGTATCATGACAACAGTTCACGCTTACACAGGTGATCAAATGGTATTAGACGGACCACATAGAAAAGGTGATTTAAGAAGAGCAAGAGCAGCAGCATGCTCAATCGTTCCTAACTCAACAGGTGCAGCAAAAGCAATCGGTTTAGTTATTCCTGAATTAAACGGAAAACTTATCGGCTCAGCACAACGTGTTCCAACTCCTACAGGATCAACAACAATTCTTGTCGCAGTTGTTAAGGGTGATGATGTTACAGTTGATGCAGTTAATGCTGCAATGAAAGCACAAGCTTCTGAATCATTTGGTTATACAACAGAAGAATTAGTTTCTTCAGATATCATTGGTATTAGATATGGTTCATTATTCGATGCTACTCAAACAATGGTTGCAAAGATTGGTGAAGGTTTATATCAAGTTCAAGTTGTTTCATGGTATGACAACGAAAACTCATATACATCACAAATGGTACGTACAATCAAATACTTCTCAGAAAACTGCTAATTATTGATTTGTTACAACAAGAGGATGGCAATACTAAAAAGAGGTTCCATCCTCTTTTTTTTGATTCAATCAATAAATTGATAATTACTTTCTTGTTTGATAAAATGGAAATAATGGAGGAAGAATTATGTTAGAATATGTTTTCGATACACAATTATTAATTGAAGGAAAAAATCTTGATGAGGATAAGATCAATGATTATATTAGAAACAATATCTTAGGAGATTGTTTACTCGCAGTAGGTGATTCAGAGATGATTAAAATTCATTATCATACAAATACTCCTTGGAAAGTGGTTGAATATTGTTCTACGCTTGGTGAGATATACGATATTGTAATCGAGAATATGGATCGTCAAGAAAGAGGATTGAAAGGCTAATGACTAGAATATACTTAACAGATACTTTAAATACAAGAGATATTGGTGGATATATTGGATATAATAATCGCAGAATTAAAAATGATATGATCATTCGTTCTGATATTTTGAGATACATCGAAGAATATGATAAAGAATTCCTATTAAGAAGAAACATTATTCATCAAATTGATTTAAGAACGGAGGATGTAATTAAAAATATTCCTTCTCCTTTATCATGCGATTCTAGATTTTTCTATCATTCAATTCCTATTAAAGAGGGAAGCTTAAAATCTTTAAAACCAGGAACAAACATATCATCTCTTTATATGGATATGGTCAGTAATACAAAAGCTTTCCATGATATTTTTAAGATTATCGCTTCGGTTGAAAAAGGAATAATAATAAATTGTACCGCGGGAAAAGATCGTACTGGAGTAACGATTTATTTAATTTTATCGCTTCTTGGAGTTGACGTTAATGTCATTAAAGAAGATTATTTATTGTCGCAAAGATATATAGATGAAAAACTTCATAAGATATGCGATATCCATTCGGATTTTCCAAAATACTTAGGTGAAGTAAAAGAAGAATATTTCGATGGTTTTCATGAAAAATTCATGAAAAAATATGGTGATGTTGAATCATATTTATTAAGTATTGGAATCACTAAGGAAGAGATGGATAAGATTAAAGAAAGAATATTGGAGTAATTATGGGACAACCACTTGCAGATAGAATTCGTCCACAAAATTTAGATGATGTGATTGGACAAACTAAAATCGTTGGTAAGAATGGCGTATTAAGAAGAATTATCGATTCGGGTAATATTCCTAATATGATTTTTTATGGTCCATCAGGAACTGGGAAAACTACAGTTGCAAATATTATTGCGAAGGCTACTAATAAGTCATTATATAAAGTAAATGCTACAAATGCTGGAAGCCAAGATATTAAGGACGTTATTTCACAAATAGGAAGGTTAGACACGCAAAATGGCATATTACTCTATATTGATGAAATTCAATATTTTACAAAAAAACAACAACAATTATTGTTAGAATATATTGAAAATGGTGATATTACACTCATTGCGTCAACTACGGAAAACCCATATTTTTATATTTATAACGCCCTATTATCAAGAAGTAGTGTATTTGAATTTAAATCAATATCCAATAGCGATATGATTAAAGCAATTAAAAGAGCAATTGAAATAAAATCTACTGAACTAGAAACTAAGGTAGAAATTGAAAATGGATTAGAAAAATATATTGCATCGATTTCAGGTGGAGATTGTCGAAAGGCAATTAATATTGTGGAATTATTATTTGATATTTGCCCACATTATAAAAAAACATATTTCCTAAATATTAGCGATTGTCATGAATTAGGTCAAAGATCTGCTTCTAGATATGATAGAGATGGGGATATGCATTATGATATATTATCAGCATTTCAAAAATCAATTAGAGGAAGTGATCCTGATGCAGCGATTTTTTACCTTGCAAAATTAGTTGAAGCAGATGATATTATTTCACCTTGTAGGAGACTTTTAGTTATTGCTTCAGAAGATATTGGGCTTGCTTATCCTCAAGCTATTAGTATTGTGAAATCTTGTGTTGATGCTGCATTTCAACTAGGATATCCTGAAGCAAGGATTCCACTTGCTGAGGCTACAATCTTTTTAGCAACGTGTCCAAAATCAAATAGTGCAATAAATGCAATTGATGAAGCCTTAAAGGATGTTAAAGAAGGAAAGGGAATAGAAATCCCAACTCATCTATTAGATTCTCATTACGCTGGAAGCAAAGATCTTGGTCATGGAGTGAATTATGTTTATCCGCATGATTTTCCTTCTCATTGGATTTATCAACAATATTTACCAAGCGATATTAAAACAAAGAAATATTATTCATATTGTGATAATAAAATTGAACAAGCTACAAAATCATATTGGGAACAAGTTATGAAAAAGGCGAAATAATCTATTTTATTTCGATAAATATGATTGAACTATCATCTAGTTATTTACGTTAGAATTAGAAAAAATATAGCGTATAAATAGATGTTTTTCTTTTGAAATGTTTATTTTTTTGGGTATAGATGGTATATTCATTTTGTTCGAGGAGAATTACTGATATGGAAGAAAAACAAATAAAAAAAGAAAATAAAGTGATGAACTTTTTAATCACTACATTAAACGGGATGGCATATGGTTTATTTGCAACATTAATCATTGGTACAATTCTTAATACAATAGGTGGATTCTTTCCAAGTGGAGAAGGTGCAAACGAATTTTGTAAGTTTATGAATTCCACAATTTGTGGAGGTGCAAATGTCCTTCAAGTGCTTACTGGCGCAGGAATTGGAGTTGGTATTGCTTTAGCTTTAAAACTTAACCCTCTTCAATCAATTGTAGCCGCAGGAGCTGGAGAAATTGCAGCTTATTTTGCTTTATCTACAAAATTTGTTACCGATGGAGTAATAAATAATGGTAAATTCCAAGTCGGTGATCCATTGACCATTTATTTAGTTGTTATTTGTGTCGTATTAGCAATGAAATACGTTTTAGTTAAGAAGACGCCAGTTGATATCTTAATCGTTCCATTATTTGGAATCACAGTTTCATTAGTTTCATCTTTGTTAATACGTTTCCCTGCAATATATGTTACATATGCAGTTCAATGGTTAGTTAATAGTGGTACAAATACTGTTCCATTTATTATGGGTATTATCGTTTCAGTTGTTATGGGTATGGCCTTGACGGCACCTATTTCTAGCGCTGCAATTGCTGCAATGATATTTACTTTGCCTGAAAAAATGTCGATTGAAGTAGCATTACAAAACCCTGCAACATCTGGTTTAGTGATTGCTTCTGGCGCGGCAATTGTTGGATGTTCATGCCAAATGATTGGCTTTGCTATTCAATCTAGAAAAGATAATCCTATTGGAATGGTTATTTCCATTGGTATTGGTACATCGATGCTTCAATTTAAAAATATTTTAAAGAAACCTCTTATTTGGTTGCCAACAATTATTGCTAGTGCAATCTTAGGACCAGTTTCAACTTGTTGGTTAAAATTAGTATGTATGGGTTCAAGTGCTGGTATGGGTACTGCAGGACTAGTTGGTCAAATTGGTACATTTGCAAGTATGGGAAATACATGGCAAACATGGGTTGGAATTTTTGGACTTCAATTTATTGCCCCACTTTGCCTCGTCTTTGGTCTTGATCTATTATTTAGAAAATTCAATCTTATTAAAGATGGAGATTTAAAGGTTTAATAATTTTTATCAAAAAAAAGAACATAGACTTATGCAATAAACATAAATTCTATGTTTTTTTTATTTTTTAATCTTGTAAAGACGAGTTTCAAATGGTTGAAGGACAATCGTAGAAGCTTGTTTTTGTTCTTCTATTAATGAATAATTACCTAATAGAAGCGTTTTTTTCGCGTTATAATTTTCATCTATATGATATTTTATAAATCTGGTTGAGAAATTATTTATGCATAAATAAATATTGTCATTTGTTTCTCTTTCGTATACATATAGATATTTATGTTTTGGAAGTAAATCTTTATATGATGCATCGACTAGTTCTTTTTCGTCCTTATAAATCTCAATCATTTTTTTATAGTAATTTAGAATTGAATTTTTATCTTCTATACTTTCTTTTACGTTGATTGAATCTTTGTTTTTGTTTATTTCTAACCATGGCTTAACGTTACTAAATCCTGCAAACTCAGTATTATCCCATTGCATTGGAGTACGGGCATTGTCTCTTGAACCATTAGGAATGGTTTTTGCAATGTAACTTTTTGGTAAATGCATTTTCTTAAGAGTTTTATATATCGAATGAGTTTCTGTATCTTGATATTGAGACAGAGAAGTAAAATGAGCGTTGGTCATACCGATTTCTTGCCCTTCATATATAAATGGCGTTCCTTTTTGGAAGAAATACATAGTTGCAAGCAATTTTGCTGATTCTTTTCTATATGTTGTTTCAGAAGTATTAAACCTTCCTACGCTTCTTCTTTGATCGTGATTCTCGATGAATAGAGAATTCCATCCAGTAGTATTACCTAGTTGCCATTTATCAAATGCTTTTTTGAGATTAACTAATTTAAATTTTCTCATAAGCCATTTGATTCCAAGATAATTGTCAGTATTCGTATGATCAAAATTAAAAATCATATCTAATTCTTCACGTTCTGGAGAAGTGAGTAATTTAGCATCTTCTAATGTGGTGAATACCGTTTCTCCAACAGTCATACAGTCATATTTAGATAGAACTTCTTTATTGAGCATATGAAGAAATTCATGCAATCTAGGACCGTTGACGAATTGTTTAGATCCTTTTAGTAAGAATTCATGTCCATCACGAATATTAGGGTCTTTGGAAATGAGATTGATAACGTCGCATCTAAATCCATCAACTCCCATATCTAACCAGAATTTTAGTATTGATTTAACTTCTTCTTGTACTTTAGGATTCTCCCAATTTAAATCTGGTTGTCCTTTTGCAAATAGATGAAGATAGTATTCATCGCATTCTGGAACGTATTCCCAGGTGTTCTCACCAAAAAATCCCATCCAGTTAGTAGGAAGTTTTCCGTTTTTCTTTCCCTTTTTCCAAATATAGTAATCGTGGTATGGATTATCTACCGATTTTCTTGCTTCTTTAAACCATCTGTGTTCACTTGAAGTATGATTGACTACTAAATCCATAATTAATCGTATTCCTCTTTTATGCATTTCATCAACCATCTCTTTGAAATCCTTTAAGGTTCCAAATGGAGGATAGATATCCTTGTAATCTGAGATATCATATCCATTATCTTCTTGAGGAGAAGAGTAAACAGGAGATAACCAAACACAGTTTATTCCTAAATCCTTTAGGTAATCGAGTCTATTTATAATACCTCTAATATCACCCATACCATCTCCATTTGAATCTTGGAAAGAACGAGGGTATATTTGATAGATGATAGCATTCTTAAACCAATTTGTTTTTTTCATTTCTTTTTGTCTCCTTGTATTGATATTATATCATTTTCCTATCTACAAATTAAATACGTAAAATGATATGATAAATATGAAAATAAGAGGAAGATGATTATGATTAAAATACTTGAAGATTATTTTGTTTTAGAAACTAGTAATACTAGTTACATTTTTGGAATAGATGAAGTTAAGCATCTAGTTCATTATTATTATGGAAAAAAGATAGATATTGATGATAATAGTATTAATAATCTTAAATCAAGGCGTGAATTTGCAATAGGAAATGGAATTTCATATAGTGAAGATAAACAAAATATCACGATGGAGAGTCAACTCCTTGAAGTGTCTTTTTTAGGCAAAGGGGACCTACGTAATCCTTTAATTGATTTAACGTTTGAAGATGGTTCTTCATCTTCTGATTTTGTCTTTTCTAATGCAAAAACTAGAATTCATACAAAGATGAAAACATTACCTACTTCATACGATGAAGAGAATAAAATAGAAGAATTAGTGATTTCGCTAAAGGATGAAATACATCAAATTGAACTTAATATTATATATACTCCTTTTGAAAAGGAAAATGTCATTACAAGAAGAATGGAAATCATTAATCATAGTGATAAAGAAGTAGTGATTAATAAAGCAATGTCGCTTCAATTAGATATGATTAATAAGGATTTTGATTTCATTTCATTCCATGGATCCTGGATTAGAGAAATGAAAAAGTATGTTCAACCTTGTGTTATTGGAACTATATTAAGTGAATCTATATGCGGGGTTTCTTCTTCTCGTAGTAATCCTTTTGTTATGCTTGCATCTAAGAATGCAAATGAGGAATATGGGGAAGTATATGCTTTCAATTTGGTTTATTCAGGTAATCATCTAGAATCTGTGGAGACAGATACTTATTCTCACATTCGATTATTATCTGGAATTCATCCGTATACATTTAAATATGTTTTGAATAAAGACGAGATATTTGAAACTCCAGAAGGGGTTATGACATATTCTTCAAATGGATTTAGGACGATGAGCCACAATATGCATAACTTCGTTTCTAAACATATTATAAAAGGAGAATGGAGGGATGTTCCCAGGCCTATTTTAAATAATTCATGGGAAGCTGCTTATTTTAAATTTGATCAAGCAAAAATCATTCAAATGGCTAAAAAAGCTAGTAAAGCAGGAATTGAATTGTTCGTTCTTGATGATGGATGGTTTGGGGATAGAAATGATGATACTAAAGCACTTGGAGATTGGTCAGATAATAAAAAGAAATTACCTCAAGGCTTAAAGGGATTAAGTAAGAAAATTAATGATTTAGGCATGGATTTTGGTATCTGGGTAGAACCTGAGATGATTAGTGAAAACTCTTTATTATATAAGAAGCATCCTGAATGGGTTATTAAGAATCCTAATGCTCCTCAATCATTAGGGAGACATCAGATGATACTAGATTTATCGCAAGATGAAGTTGTCGATTATTTGATCGATGTATTAAGCGATGTTTTTAAAAGGTCAAATTGCAAGTATGTTAAATGGGATATGAATCGAATTTTTTCAGATTATTTCTCGCAAAAACTCGATGGGAAACATATGAAGGAATTATCTCATCGATATTACATTGGATTCTATCGATTGATGGAAGAATTGACTTCTCGTTTTCCTTATATACTTTTTGAAGGATGCGCTTCAGGGGGAAATAGATTTGATTTAGGTATATTAAGTTATTTTCCTCAAATATGGGCTAGTGATAATTCAGATGCAAGAGGGAGAATGGAGATTCAAGAAGGATATAGTTATGGCTATCCTTTATCAACACTTGGATGCCACGTTTCCGATATTCCAAATCACCAAACTTTGAGAAAGTGTTCTTTATTTACGAGATATAATGTTGCTTTCTTTGGTAACTTGGGATATGAATTTAATTTTAACGAAATCTCGAAGGAAGATTATAAAGAAGCAGTAAGGCAAATTGAAGAATATAAGAATTATCGTAAGTATTTATTTAATGGTGATTTCTATCGTATTAAATCAGATGATGGATATTATCATTTTGAGGTTGTATCTAAAGATAAAAAGCATGCAGCGTATTTATTTTTCCAAACTACAAATAAGTCAATTAGTGAAGAATTGTATCTCGATTTTAAAGGATTATCTAATGATACTCAATATTCAATTCATAGTATAGATTATCATCATAACATCATGGAATTTGGAGGACTTGTAAATCAAATATCTCCTATTCATATTAAAAATGGGTCTGGACTTCATAAATTATTATCGAAGTTTATTAAAATGAATGAAAGAGGAGAAAATATTGTTTCAAGTGGTTCTTTATTAAATAATTCACTTCTCCCAGTCTCAAATGCTTTTGTTGGAACTGGATTTAACGATAAAACTAGGTTGATGTTTGATAATGATTCTAGACTATATTTAATTGATTATATTAATGAAAAAGAAGAGAGTTGAGAGAGAAATTTTAATTTTATTAGAACTAAAAATGTTTGCATAAATATATTTTTGTGTCGTATAATATTCTTAAAGGAAAAGGGGGAAAAATATGAAATATAAATGTTTAGTTTGTGGACAAATCGTCGATATTCCTGAAGGAGCAGAACTTGTTTGTCCAGTTTGCCACGCAAAAGGAGAAAAATTAGTTCCATACGTTGAAGAAGAAATGACTTGGGCTGATGAACATACAATTGGTGTTGCAAAAGGAGTAGATCCAGTTATTTTTGAAGGGTTAAAAGATAATTTTGTTGGAGAATGCAGCGAGGTTGGAATGTATCTTGCAATGGCTAGACAAGCAATGAGAGAAGGATATCCAGAAGTCGCGGTTGTTTTAGAACAAATTGCTAGAGAAGAAGCAGAACATGCATCAAGATTCTGCGAAATGATTGGCGAATTAGTTTCTTCATCAACAAAAGAGAACCTTCAAAAGATGTTGAATGGTGAAAATGGCGCTTGCCATGGTAAAAAGAAGATTGCTACATTAGCAAAACAACAAAATTTAGATGCAATTCATGATTCAGTACATGAAATGTGCAAAGATGAAGCACGTCATGGTAAAGCATTACAAGGTCTTTTAGACAGATATTTTAAATAAAAACGAAAGGTGAAAATATGGATAAATACGTTTGCACAGTTTGTGGTTATGTTTATGATCCTGAAGTAGGAGATCCAGATTCAGGCATTGCTCCTGGAACAAAATTTGAAGATATTCCTGAAGATTGGGTATGTCCACTTTGCGGAGTAACAAAAGATAATTTTGAATTAGTAAAATAAGATTTATTTCCTTCTAAAGATAGTTTTTCTTCTTTAGAAGGATTTTTTTTTACAACAAAAAAATGTAGAGAAATTTCTCTACATCTTTTAAGAATATTTATTTGTCCATTACTGCATGACCAGCACTTTCAAATACGTTGATCATTTTATCTTTAACCATTTCTTTTACAGCTTCTCTTGCAGGAGTTGTATATTTACGAATTTCATATTCTTTTGGTTGAGTGAAGAATACTTTTCTGATTTCACCAGTAAATGCAACTCTTAAGTCAGTACCAACATTGATTTTACATACTGCATGATGGCTTGCTTTAGTTAATAATTCTTCTGGAACTCCAATGGATTCTGCCATTTGGCCACCATATGTATTTACGAGTGCTAATCTTTCCTTTGGAACAGAACTTGATCCGTGTAATACAAGAGGGAAACCAGGGAGTTTTTCTTCAATTTCATCGAGAATATCAAATCTTAATTGTGGTTTTTCACCTGGCTTGAATTTATATGCTCCATGAGCAGTACCAATTGCAATTGCGAGTGAATCAATTCCAGTACGTGTGACGAATTCAACAACGTCTGCAGGATGAGTAAATCTTCCGTATTTATCGTTTACTACTAAATCCTCTTCAACTCCATCGATTGCACCTAATTCTGATTCGACAACAACGCCGTGAGCATGAGCGTATTCGACTACTTCTTTTGTTTGACGAATGTTTTCTTCGAAATCATATGCTGATGCATCGATCATAACAGATGTAAAGCCATGGTCTACACAGTATTTGCAAATTTCAACGCTTCTACCATGATCTAAGTGAAGTGCTACTTCTACTCCAGTATCTTCTACTGCTGCTTGAACCATATGATTTAAATATGTAATACCAAGATATTTAATAACGTTTTCTGTGATTTGAATGATGACAGGTGATTTAGTTTCTTTTGCTGCAGCAATGACTGCTTGGAAAGTCTCTAAATTGTCGACGTTAAAAGCACCAATAGAGTATTTCCCTTCATATGCTCTTTTGAACATTTCCTTTGTTGTGACTAAAGCCATTTTCTTTTCCTCCTACTAATTGAATAGCTAATTCACCTATATCTTAGTTTATCGATATTTAAAAGTAAACAATTCTATTTTGTTTTTTATGTGAAAAATATCATGGATTAAGATTTAAATTAATAATTAATTTAAGATGATTGATGAGCTTTGAAAATAAAACCCGTTTTTAGGATTTAACACCACAAAATTTAGGATTAATTATTATTTTTGAGAAATTACTTATATTAATATAAGTAAAAGTCTTGAAAATATTTTTT
>CAMCEE010000022.1 GCA_945873815.1 uncultured Caryophanales bacterium | reverse complement strand
AAAAGGACTGAAAGAAATAATCAATGGCGATTTATTTCTTTACAGCCCCTTTTTTGGTCTTGTTTCTATATTCATTTTTCTTTCTTTTTGTATGAAAATAGATTCTTTATCATACATTTTTATAGGAGGATTGAAGATGGAAGAGATTAAGATTAAAAAAGTTATTCATCTTGAAAAAAAGATAAAAGATTTCAATAATCCTATCTTAAGTGATAAGTATTCATTTATCGAAAATGAAGAAGGTATTAAGGTTATAGGAAATATGAATCTTAATGGTGAAGTTCTTTATGAAAATGAGATTAAAGAAAGACTAAATGAGAACTTTGAAATTGAATTCTATATCTTTAATGAGCAAATAGATTATACGTTAATTAGATTGCTTTCTTTTGATTTTAGGATTGATAAGAATAATCTTATCATTAATATGATTTTCTCTAAAGAGAAAAAGGTGATAGAAAAGGATGGTATTGAAAACGAACTAGATAAAATAGAAATTGATGATTATAAAAACGAAGTATTAGTTGAGGATATTAATTTTGAAGAATTAGAAAGGATTATTTCTAGTAAAGATACAATCATGTTTTCAAGTCTAGATATGGAAGAGAATGATGATGATGAAATCGAAATTATTCTGGAAGAAGATAAGGAAATAGAAAAAGAGAATAATGACTTTATCGAAGTGAATATAGAGGAAGATAATAAAGATGATTTAGTAAAAGTTGATATGGATAAAGAAGATAATCTACCTATAATAGAAGAAAAAAAGGAAGATAATCTTACAAAAAAAGAGTCTTTGTTTAAAGAGGAATATCGTAAAACTTATCTCTATTACCGTATGAAAGAGACGGATACAATCGAATCATTATCATCTTTATATCGAAATAATATGGATTCATTAATCGTTAATAAAGCGAAATATAAAAAGAACGATATTATTTGTATTAAATTGAAATGAAAAAAGAACTAGATAAGGCTTATGGATTGAATATTATTTCTCTTGTGAAAAAAACAGATAAAGTCTATGAAGTAATCGATGAGAATGATAACTATTTATTAAAACGTTATGATAATAGATTACTAGAGAACATTTTTACGCGTTTATCTATCATCAATATGAATGAATTTTTAATTCCTCTTAAAACTAATAACGATCGTTTTTTTATTAAGATTGACGGAAAAGAATATTGTTTATTTAAGAAATACTATGAGGAAGATATTGAAACGAAAGATATCAAATTGAATTACTATATAAATGCTATTGGCAATCTTCATAAAAAATCTTTCTATAAAATTAAGTCTAGTGATGGATATTTGAAAGAAACAATATTATTTCTTGATAAAAAAAGAGAAGAGATAAAAGAAGATATTTTGTTCCGTATATCTTCAATAGAAAGACTTTCTTATCTATCTCCTAATGATTGGTTTTTTTATATGAATTACATGAAATTATATGATTCTATTAGGGAATCTGAACGTTTTACTTCTCTTTTAGAAGAGGAAATTGAAAATATACATACTTTAAGAATCGCCTTAACTTATCAGAATTTTTCTTATGAACATATATTGCCTAAAGAGAATATCATCGTTTCAGTCGATAAAATGGCTTATGGAAATTTAGTATATGATTTGATCGATTTAATCGATAAAACATATTACGAAAATATTGATATCTCATCGATATTATCGCGTTATGAAAGCATAAATGAGCTTGAAATATACGAAAAATATTATCTCCTTGCTTATATTTATATTCCATCTTATAAAAGAGAAACTAATCCAATTGATGATATATATCGTTTATCGTTGACACTTGATAGATTAGATATCGCATCTTCTCTAGCTTCTAGTTTTTCTCTAGAAAAGTCTTAATAATAAAAAGAAATAAAAGAACAAATACGAGGATTTGATTGAGTAAAACGGGATTAAAAAGGAATAATATTCCTTGATAGATTAATAGAAGTGGTAATGAATCAATTAATAAACTTTTAATTTTTGGAAATGATTTCTTAATCTTAGAAAAGAATTGTTTCATATATTAATATATGTTTTTCTTTTCGAAAGATAACTAATTATAATATTAGAATTCTATGATTCTTAAAGTTTTGGCGTATTACCAATGGTATACAGGGTTGGAATTTGAAACGATTGGAAAATATCTCTTACCTTCAAAAATTATTGAATTGTATCATCCGTTACATGAAGCAGATTTAGAAAAGTTTGTTGATGTTGCAAATGAAATTGTCATTCAAAAAGAAACTAATCTTGCTAGATATAGAAAGAATGCTAATATGTCTCAATTAACGCTATCGAGATATAGCAATGTATCATTAAGATCAATTCAACTTTATGAACAAAAGCAATTAGATATAAATATGGCTCCTGCAAATAAGATTTTAAGACTTGCGAGAGCCTTAGGATGTACTATGGAAGAATTGCTTGAAGTGTAATTTGTTTTTCAACTTTATATTTTAAAGAATTCTTATGGCGTTGTTCTTATTAACGCGATTGCTGAAAGCAATAATAATTATGTAATGAAATTAATCAACATAGGATATGGCTACACTAATTATTATAGATTAAAAAACGTATTCTATACATGTCATTCAATAAAAAGAACGACTAGATTACCTCTAGTCGCCCCATTAGATTCTACATCTTTTTATTTCTATTGCAGCTATGAAACCACATAGGAATATAAGTGTACCTAATATTCTAAACTCATTTCTGAGTCAGGAATATGGGGTACATGTCATTTTACAGAACCCATTAATGTAGTAAATGCATCAAACTATTGAGATGTTTAAATTTCTTAATATTTTCTAAATTTTATTAATTCATCTGCGCTTTTTAATATTAAAACATTTGGCACAATATTAATTATTTCTTTTTCAATCTTTTTCCATTGTCTATGAGAATATTTTCCAATAGCTATTCTATGGATATAATTATCATTTGATATTATTTCTAAAAAACTAACACTATCCGCTTTCCAAAGTGGTTTGCCAATAGAATTTCCATCTCTATCTTTAAATTCGATTGCACAAATATCTTTATAATATATTTTCTCCTTATATTGTAATCTAGTGATCTTAGGCACAAAATCATTCGGAGTATAAATAAACTCCTTCGTAAATTTTAAGAAACCTAGATACCAACAAAAATTACAAAAATATAATAAATACGATGCAACAATTCCACTAATTAGAAAAACAATGCCAATTTGTAAATTATCAAATAATAATATTAGTCCTAAAACAATAGGAAAATATATAACTGTTCTACTAATATATGAATAAAAACTATTCGCCCAAAATGTTTTCATATTTGCCTCCAAAAGCTGAAATCCTATTGAATAATATTTTATATTAAATTATTTCATTAATAAATATATAAATGAAAAATGAGTTTCTAAGTTAAACTTTATTGATTAATTCTTTTTCAAAAAAAATATCAAAAATTCATGTCCAAATGCAACAAAATGTTTCTTTAGGTGAATATCATCTAAAAAGAATAAAGGCGATTCAATTAATGTTTTATTGATTAGATCAATATCATCTTGGTCATAGTTATCTATCGATTTACCTTTAGAAAAAAATTCTTATTTGTTTGTTAAGATTCTCAACTGAAGCCTTTTTATTAGATTTAAATACATCACAAAGAAATACTTTGTAAATCAACTACTTTAGATTTTTCTATCATTACAATTTTAAGCTGGGTATCCCAGTTAAAACAGGTGACGTGCAAGACTAAGTGTTGCACGTCTTGTCCTGCTTACAATTTTATTTATTTTTTAATTTAAACAATTATCTTATTTAAGATTCTTGTATTTTATCTCTATTATTTAGAATTAAATCAAGCGAATCTTTTGTCATAAAACCACACGAATATCCTGTATCAGAGTCAAAATTGAAATGATGAACTCCTGGTTCGTTTTTTAATTCTAACAGTGTCTCAACTAAAAAATCAATACTTAAATTGTCTAATTCGATTTGAACTGTATGTTTATTAATACATTCAATTTTTAATCTACCTTCAATTGATTTTTCTTTATTTGCTTTCATAAATTCCTCCTATAGAATCCAGTATTTGAACAAATCATATAAAACATGTTCATAAGGAACTGGTTTAGTGCCCTTAAACAATTCCAAGTTCATATGTTTTCCAATCATCTCTCCTTTGTACATATGTGGTGTATCAAATCTCATTTGTCTCAATCCATCTTTTGAAACATACCTAGGAGTGCCAGCATTAGTATAACCTGCTTTTTTATAACCAGGTCCTAGATACTTTTGGCCATATTTAGCCGTTTTATATTGACCAGTTGTGTGATAAAAACCTAAAATCATACTACCAACAGCAGCTATTCCTTCAGTAACGCCAGCATAAATATTATAAGCAGAGTCGCTTAATCCTAGCACGTCATTAAACAAGCCGTCTCGAACAAAATTATAATCAGTACCAGCCTCTATCATCGTGGCCACACCATTAATTCCAGTGAGCACTCCGGCTCCAAGAGTAACACCAGCAACTATAGACATAGCTAAAGGTATACCTGCTCCAAATGTAGTAACCGATAATGCAATAGCTGTAATAGCCGTGCCAACCATCAGTAATCCTGTCCAAAATGTACTCCATTCCCAAGAATGACCAGTTGGATCGTACTTATTAACGGGGTCGTTCGCGCAATAGCAATATAAATTCAAACCATTAATACTTTGAGGATCTAAATACTCAATACTATCTGGACTTATAAACCTACAAAGTTCAGGTGAATAATATCTAGAGTTGCAATAGAATAACTGAGTTTCGGAATCATCATAATAACCTCTATATCTCAATGGATTAATTTCTGCAATACCATCAACATTTCTCAATATATATGTATTTCCGTATGCATCATATTGATATTCGGCAACGATCACTCCTTCTTCGCTGTACATCCTAATTATATCACCAAATATGTTTGTTTCGTACAAATACTTTTTTCCTTGATACTCGAAACTTATCGGTTTGTTATTTTGGTAGCAATATTTTATAGCTTTTCCGTTTCTAATCTCTTTTATTAATCTATTTCCATCATAAAAGAAGTCTGTTTGAATTCCATTAATAGTTTTTCTGTATCTTATATTATTTTCATCATATAGGAATTCAATAAAATTATTTTCATCCATATATGTTTTAAGAGTATCATCGTCGTTCCATTCTAGTTGAGTATCTCCAATACTAATTGGGCGTCCGATATCATCATATTCAAATTGTTGATTACCAAATGAAAGAAGAACATCTCTATTCTTACACGAATAAATATAGTTGATTGAATCTAATGTATCTAAGTTTCCATTTTCATTTATAGAGTATACTGCTTTATTGATAATATTTCCAGTTGCATCATATACATATCTAAATTCCTTTTTTAGTAATTCGTTTTTCTCTTTAATCAATCTACCTACTGAATCATATTCATATTGAATCTTAAAGTTATGTAACATTTTTCTATTAAATAATCTATTACTATATATTAAATGAAAAGACGAATCTACCCGAAGGTAACTCGTCTAGTTTTGCTTGTGAAAGTAATTTGCAAATTTTTGTTAATTATTTTTGTTTTTAATCATACTATATTTTATATGGTTTGACTTAATTATGATAAAATCGCCGTCATTATCATTAATAAACATTTTTATACCATTACAATAAATCATAACATTAAGTTCATAATTTTCTATAAGATTAAGAATGTGTATAACATTATCCATACCAGTAGTAATATTAAAGTTATAATTTTTTTTGTCTGTTTCTGAATTAATGTTATCAACAACACCCAAATGCTCCAAACGCATTATTTCATCAATAATTTTAGATTGATTTGCATTCAAGCAACAGTTAATAACAATTCTATCATTCAATGAATCAACAAACAGTTCTAAATAGTTAATAATATTTTTAATTTTCAAACTTCTATCACTACAAGAGTGTTTTATCATAATTTGTTTTTCCATTTATATTTCCTCCTGAATTAATACTCTGTTCCAATAAATCCTGCAATAACAGCACCAATTGGAAGATGTCCAGAACTTAATATGTGCATATGCAAGCCCCACATAGCACCTGTATCGATTCTAAAGCCGTTACCGAATTTAATTAATGTTCCACCAGCTTTGGCCCATTTATTTTTATCCGGAGACAATATTTTCACACCGGAATTACCAAGTTTGATTCCGCCTGCTCTACCTGTAGTTACTCCTTTATTAGCAGCAATTCTAAAACCACCACCAAGGATTTGTGCACCACCAGAGAAAATACCACCCCACATATATGCACTGGCTATATTATCACCGATATTGTCAAAGAAACCGCCTCCATTTGCTACAGATACGAGACCTCCGACTAAAACACTTGTACCGACGCTTATTCCAACTTGAATCGTAGATGACAACAAAGCACTTCCAAATGCAGCCATAAATCCTACTCCGGCTCCTGCTGTTAATGCTGTCACCAACGCTCCACCGACGATGAATGTAGTTCCAATTACAACTTCTTTCCAATGATCACTGAACCAATCTCCTACACCATTCCAGAACGATTCCCAAGAATGACCACTTGGATCAAATCGGTTTACCGGATTATTTCCACAATAGCAATATAAATTCAAACCATTAATACTTTGAGGATCTAAATATTCAATACTATCTGGACTTATGAACCTACAAAGTTCAGGTGAATAATATCTAGAGTTGCAATAGAAAAGTTGAGTTTCGGAATCATAATAATAACCTCTATATCTCAATGGATTAATTTCTGCAATACCATCAACATTTCTCAATATATATGTATTTCCGTATGCATCATATTGATATTCGGCAACGATCACTCCTTCTTCGCTGTACATCCTAATTATATCACCAAATATGTTTGTTTCGTACAAATACTTTTTTCCTTGATACTCGAAACTTATCGGTTTGTTATTTTGGTAGCAATATTTTATAGCTTTTCCGTTTCTAATCTCTTTTATTAATCTATTTCCATCATAAAAGAAGTCTGTTTGAATTCCATTAATAGTTTTTCTGTATCTTATATTATTTTCATCATATAGGAATTCAATAAAATTATTTTCATCCATATATGTTTTAAGAGTATCATCGTCGTTCCATTCTAGTTGAGTATCTCCAATACTAATTGGGCGTCCGATATCATCATATTCAAATTGTTGATTACCAAATGAAAGAAGAACATCTCTATTCTTACACGAATAAATATAGTTGATTGAATCTAATGTATCTAAGTTTCCATTTTCATTTATAGAGTATACTGCTTTATTGATAATATTTCCAGTTGCATCATATACATATCTAAATTCCTTTTTTAGTAATTCGTTTTTCTCTTTAATCAATCTACCTACTGAATCATATTCATATTGAATCTTATCATTATCATTTTGCACTTCAATTATTCGACCATTAACATCATATTTGTAAGATTTTTTTTCAATAAAATATCCTTCAGCAGTTTTAAGAATAGTATTATCTTCTGAAATTAAATCTAGAGAATTTTCATCTTGTTGTAAGTAATCGTAAGTATGACAAATACTAATATTATTGCAATCATTACTAACATGGGTAAGTCGTTTCATTGCATCGTATTGATATTCTACATAAATATTATTAATTATTGAATGACTTGGTATCCCATCATTATATTCGTTAATTGTTTTTTGAATGATTTCATTATCCGAATATATAATATCACTAACAATTCCATATTCGTTATATTCACAGTCGCGTTTTATTACTTCTTGTGAATCATTGCCTCTTTTTCTCTTTTTACAATAAGAAGATACATTTCCAAAATCATCATATTTATAATCTACTGTTTCAATATATGAATCTTCACCTTCTTTACTAATTTCGTAGGATTCTAAATAATCATCTGAATTATATATGAAGGAGGAATAATATTTATTATTAGAGTCAATTTTAGATAAGTTTATGAGTTTCCCACTGTAATCTTTTTCGGAAGTAATTGTTACACTCTCATTATAAATTGATGTAACTTTATTTCCAAATTTAAATTCTTCTCCATATGCATTGAAAATACTAACCTTATCTTCATATTCATTTAGTAATAGGCATTTATTCATAGCATTAACATTAACTTTTTTGATTCTTCCTTGACAATCATACGAGTAGGAAACATCGATTCCATTATTGTTTACTCTAGTTAGATATCCGTAATTATATTTATAAGCAATAGAATTCTTTTTTCCATTTGATTCAGAAATAATACTTAATAATTGTTTTTCATTGTAGTTGTAGTGCATTTTTGAACCATCATATGAAACAATATTTTTTATAGTTCCATTATTTTTATTTAGTTCTACTTTTGAGATAGGGTAATTTCCATTATTGTCTTTTATAGTTCCTTGATCTATTATCTCATTCGTTTGCTTATCATACTCAGTATTTATTAATTTGATTAAGGAAGGATCTTTTCTATTAAAATATTTTTCCTCATATTTATCATCATGGTAGACATATTCATAAACATCTCCTTCGCTTGTTTCTGAAGTAATTAGGTTCCCATCTAATGAATATTTGTTATTAATAGTAATTGTTTTACCAAAAAAACCAGTTTTGCTATAAGATTTAACTGCATCATTATCATTATATTGAATATTGTCTAGGATAGTGTTTTCTTTGATCATTTTACTGATTCTTCCTTTACTATCGTATTCATAATATTCACATTCTTCAAATTTATAAAGATTAATATCATTGATATATGATGAAGCACTAATTGTTTGATCATCGGATGAAATGGAAATAACTATATTATTAACTTTACCATAATAAAATAAAGGTAAAAATACAGATTCATTCATTCTCTCATATACAATTTTCTTATACTTCTTTTCGCCTTTATTACCTGAAAGTGTGCAATTAACAACTAGTTTTGTAATATCTATATTATTCACATTCCCGGTATCAAGCTCTATAATTAGTCCATACCATGAAGTACTAGATACAATTGACATAGATTTATTTGCAATTATTTCATTGCTTGAATTAAAGTTAAAGTCTCCAATAGAAATAATTTGCTTGTTATTGTTTTTCATTTTACCTGATGAAATTAGATAATCACCTTCATAACTATAATAGGATGTTTCAATATTATCAGTTAATTTGATTAAGTTACCATCTTTGTCGAAAAAGAAACATTTATTTAGTTTTGTATCATTATTAGTAATAGTAGTTTGGTTTGGCAATTCATTAAATGTATATCTTTGGTTAACTACATGCTTTTTGGAATCATTGCTCTCTCTATTTGAATAATCGGAAATGTCACTATCATTATAAAAAACATCGACATCAAGTGTATCTTCGTTACTATAAATTTTTACAATAGAACCATCAAAAGATTCTATTTCATAATAATCTATATTGTGAAGAAAACGTGTTTTTCTTTCATTATTACGCGTAATAATATAGTTATTATTTTGATAATCAAAACTTACTTCATCTCCATTAGTGTCGACAATTGAGATAATTTGATCTTCTTTATATTTATATTCGACTTTATATTCATCAGTTATGATGTGAGAAATATAATCTTTATAACCTACATAATAGATTTTAATCTCCCCTTGATTATTAATTATTTTTGTCATACGACCATGGGAATCGAAAAATCTTTTTTCACCGTCAGAATAATTAACTACATATAAACCATCTTGTGTCAACGTATCTGAATATTTATTGAACAATTCATTATAAGATATTAAATTTGATTCATATAATGATTTTGTTTTCTTTAATTCTAATAATTCCTTTTCGATAGAATTACACGTCTTAGAATAATTATTGATTATAGTTTCTAACCCGTCTATTTCATTATTATCACTATTTGAGAAATAAGTATCTTTTTCATTATCTAAATAATTAATGTACTCCTTCAATTGGTTCTCTCTATATTCAATCTCTTTGTTTATTCTATTAATTTCGTTCTCAATTTGATCGATTGTTTCAATTAATTCACTTGAATCAGAATCTACTACAAAAGGTTTTTTTAAAATATCAGGCTCTTCTACTGCTATATCTTCTATTTTTATACTGTATGCTTCAAAGAAGAGATTAGTTATAGGACTTTTTCTTCCATATCCATAATAGATTATATCAGTCAATTCAATTGATGTATTCATTTCTGATTGAATTAGAAGTTTTTTTTCACCATTTTCATCATCGTAATAATAATTGTTTCCATCAATATATATTGCATTAAATAAAGGATAATATTTTACAAATTCACCATCTACTTGTTTATAATAATAATAGTGAAGATGATTTTCTTGCCCTTTAAATAACTCTTTTTTGAAATTCTTATATTGCAAGAAATATCTTTTTTTGTAATTCGTATTTTTAAAATCAAAACGCTTATTTAATGTCACAACCGTAAAATCTTCCGATGTTTCACCTTCTATATATACTTTTCTTGATTCACCATCACCTGAATATATTAAATCTGAATTAGCATCTAATTGAATATCTTCCTTGCCAATATATATTCGATTATTTTTATCATCAAGATAATACCATTTTTCTTCGTAAACGTGTCCTTTGGCAAACTCATCTAAAAGAGTATATATGTTCTTCTTGTTTGTACTATCATATCTTTTTGTTAGAAGAATATTATAGTTTGATCTCCATCCACCTAAAAATCCATAGTGTTCTTTATTTTGCCAGTTTTTAATTAAGTTTACTGGTATCTTATTACATAATGCATTGTATGTATGATAAATATATCCGTTTTGAACGTTAATCGATAATTTTCCAGCATCATATAATTCGTATTCGTTATATATGTTTTCTTTTTTCTTTTTATGATGTATTAAAGTGATTTTTTCATCACTATTAATATCATGAATGAAATCCAACTTATATACACAAATACTTGAGGTTGACCCAATTTCAGATGGAATATAATAGCCTTCTGTTCCATATATTAAGTATTTGTCTCTACTAGATGCAATCAATAAATCAATTCCTTCATCATCATTATCATTAGACATTATATTGGAATATAAATCAGTTATATCTATTGCAAAATTCTTTTTAGTAAAATCTGATGATGGAATAGAGCACAATATATTTTCTTTATTTTTGATTACAATTTGTTCTAAATCAGTAAATTGAAATGTATTTGTTTTAAATGGTAATTTTAAATATATTCTCTCATTATTTGTTAATTTATTTAGATATTCTTTTTCAAAAAATAAATTTATTGCATAAAATTCTTCTATTTGTTTATCATCAATTATTTTATTAGAATAGCCAACTGAAGCTTCTTCTGAAATATCTTTTTCTATTCCATTAACTAAATTAATTATTCTTACTAAGTCTTTCGTAGAATATTCGATTTCAGTTTTGATTATAATTGGAAACTCATATTTATCATCATATATACTTCCATAGTTAAGGTTTAAAGAAAGACAATTATGTGCATCTTTTTCTCCAATATCAAAAGAACAACAATCTTTGACTCTTTGATTATTATAGTCTAAATATGGCTTATAAAGACCATACTCTCTTTTACTATTCTTTTTAATTTTCAAAAATTGGTTGCTGTTTGCTTTCTCATAATCCATATCCCCTATATCAAGTTTAAAAATTAAATCGTCTGTATACTTCTTATTGAGAATTATGCTCATTACGAGTTTGTTACTTATTAATTCATATTTCAAATCAACTCCATCTCTAATTCCATAGTAAGTTATTGATTTTATTGAATCGTCATAGTAAAAGGCTCCTTGTTTTTTACCATTAAATAAGTCCATTGAAATAGCACTTTCGTTTTCAAATTTAAATATATTTACTTTTTCTTTTGAACTATTGAAAATAATATTACAATAATCATTTTCTAAAATATTTTTTTGCGTTACATTTCCACCTGATGTAGATGGGGATATGACAGAAGCCATTGCTTTTGTACTTTCATTACTTATTTTAATCATTATTATTTCTCTCCTCTTAACATCTTTACTTTTTCTGTATATTTTTGTTTTTTTGCTTCTATAGTTTTTTCTTCACATATTGTCTTATTTATTTTTCTTTGTTCATTATGATTATCAATTAAATTTTGAAGATCAACTATACTTTGTTCTGCTACCTCTAACTTCTCATATACCGTATTTTTCTTTTCCATTTGGTGAATCATTGTATATATTCCTTTGGAAACTATTAAAGTGAGTGTACTTCCACTTAACAGAGAAGTAATGAGTTCTATATCAATTACTAGTTGCGTTTTCTTAATAAATAAAACATTAACAATATAAAACGTTGAATAGGTTAACAAGCCGATAACTCTACCTATTCTCGATAAAATAACATCTTTTTTAATTGAGTTTGTATTATCGTGAAGAACCTTTGTTTTATTTAGTATAAATTTAACAATTCCTGTTAATATCATCGTTGTAATTGACGAAGCGAGTGTTAGTAAACCAACAGACTCTAAAAATTCATATGTTTTTAATTGTTCAAGCATTTTAAAAATCTCCTTAATTCTTAAACGCTCAAATTTGCGTCAATAAAAAATATAGATGAAATAATTATCTTCAATCTACATTCTTTATATGTATCAATAATTGAATCCAATATAATATCGCTCCTTTGAGCGTATTAACATTATACACTACAATTATTATAAAAAAACAATTTTTTTATGAACGTTTGTTACTTATATGTAAAAAGCCCTAAATGCTGGAGTATTTTTTTAAAAAAATTTTTCTAAATATTTTCATGTCAGTGTAAAAAAACACATAATTCTTAGAAATCCTGATAAATGCTTGACAATAAAAAAATAAAAGTGGAAAATGAACGTGTACGATGAATAAGAGGTTCATTTTGTTCTTTTATTATTAGAGAGTCTTACATAGGTGAAAGTAAGATAATAAAAACTTAATGATTGTCGCTTAGGAGTAAAAGAGTAATTTCTTCGTTGATCGCGTTAAGATTATAATGAGGGATTAGTACTATACTAATCTGAATTAAGGTGGTACCACGTTAAAACGTCCTTTTTTGGGACGTTTTTTATTTTGAAAGGAGAATATATGTTAGATAAAAGATACAATCCGAAGGATATTGAAAAAGGAAAATATCAAAATTGGAAAGAGAAGAATTATTTTGAATGTGGAGATTTGAAAAAAAGAAAATTTTCAATGGTTATTCCTCCACCAAATGTTACTGGTAAATTACATTTAGGACATTCATGGAATACGACTGTTCAAGATATTATCGCAAGATACAAAAGAGCAAAAGGATTTGATGTTTTATGGTTGCCTGGAATGGATCATGCTGGTATTGCAACACAAGCAAAAGTTGAAGAAAGACTTAGAAAAGAGGGTATTTCTCGTTATGATTTAGGAAGAGAAAAATTTCTTGAAAAGGCATGGGAATGGAAGAAAGAATATGCTGAAACCATTCATAAACAATGGGAAATGATGGGTTTATCATTATGTTATTCAAAAGAGAGATTTACGCTTGATGAAGGCTTGAATAAGGCTGTTCGTCATGTATTTAAGACACTTTATGATAAGGGATGGATTTATCAAGGAGAAAAAATCATTAATTGGGATCCTGAATTTAAAACAGCTTTATCAAATATTGAAGTTATCTATCAAGATGATCCAGGTAAATTCTATTATTTTAAATATTACATTGAAAATAGCGATAGATATTTAGAGGTTGCAACTACTAGACCTGAAACGATGTTTGGTGATGTTTGCGTTGTTGTAAATCCTAAGGATGAACGCTATAAGGATTTAATAGGTAAGAAGGTAATCAATCCAGCAAATGGGGATTTACTTCCTATTATTGCAGATGATTATGTTGATGTTGAATTTGGAACTGGAGCGATGAAATGTACTCCAGCTCATGATCCTAACGATTTTATCATCGGACAAAAATATGGATTCCCTCATCCAAAATGTATGGATGAAACTGCACATATGAACGATCTAGCAGGTAAATATAAAGGACAAGATCGTTTTGAATGTAGAGAAAACCTTGTTAAAGATATTGAAAAAGCAGGTAATTTAATAAAAGTTGAAGATATCATCCATCAAGTTGGACATTCTGAAAGAAGCCATGCGGTTGTTGAACCTTATTTATCAAAACAATGGTTTGTTAAAATGGATGGGTTAAGTAAGAATTCATTGAATTTACAAAATTCAAAAGATAAAGTAGAATTTATTCCAGAAAGATTTAATAAAATTTTTACAAACTGGATGACTGATTGCGATGATTGGTGTATTTCACGTCAACTCTGGTGGGGACATAGAATTCCTGCATATTATAATAAGATTACTGGAGAAGTTTTAGTTTCTGAAGAAGAACCAAAAGATATGGAAAACTATACGCAAGATGAAGATGTTCTCGATACTTGGTTTAGTTCCGCTTTATGGACATTCTCAACTCTTGGATGGCCTGAAAAAACAGATGATATAGAAAGATATTTTCCTTTAGATATTATGGTTACTGCTTATGATATCATTTTCTTCTGGGTTGCAAGAATGATTTTCCAAGGTTTAGAATTTATGGGCTCAAGACCTTTTGATAAATGCCTTATTCATGGACTTATTAGAGATGCAAATGGAAAAAAGATGTCTAAGTCATTAGGTAATGGTATCGATCCTATCGATGTAATCGATAAATATGGAGTTGATGCACTTAGATATTTCTTAACAACATCAACTTCTCCTGGTTTAGATACTAGATATTCAGATGAAAAGATTGCTGCTGCATCGAATTATTTAAATAAGATCTGGAATGCTTCAAGATTTATTCTTTTAAATTTAGATGATAATGATAATGAAAGCAATCTAAGTATTGATGAAAGCAAACTTGATGCGATTGATAAATACATTTTAACTAGATTACAAGAAACGATTAAAAATGTTACTTCCAATATGGAAAAATATGATTTTGCAAACGCATCTACTCACTTATATAATTTCGTTTATGATGATTTTACATCATGGTATGTTGAATTATGCAAAGTTAAATTAAATGGTGATAATCTTGAGTTGAAACAAAATACTAAGGCAGTATTAATTAAAGTCTTGAAGGATATCATTTTAATGATTTACCCATATACTCCATTTATTGCTGAAGAAATATATTTAAATCTTCCAGGACATAAAGAATCCATTATGCTTGATTCATATCCAGAAGTAAATGAAAAGTATCTCTTCGATAAAGAATCATTAGAAGTACTTGATCTTATCCATATGATAAAGGATGTAAGAGCATATAAGGTTGAGAACAATCTTGCGCCTAATGCTCAAGTTGAGTTAAATATCGTTCCTTTATATAAAGATTTTGATTCATCATTATTCATTACATATTTAAAGAGATTTGCTTTTGCAAAAGAAGTAAGTATCGTTTCTACAATTGAAGGAAATATTAAAGTTTATCCTTCTTGTCAAATGGAAATAAAAGATAATATTGATAAGAGTGTTCTACTTGAAAAGATTGAAAAAGAAATTGAAAGATTGAATAGTGAAATTGCAAGAGGCGAAAAGATGCTTTCCAATCCTGGTTTTGTTCAAAAAGCTCCACAAGCTAAAATTGATTTAGAAAAAGCAAAATTAGAACAAAATAAAAAAGATCTTGAAGTATATCTTGAAAAAAGAGCTAAAATTGCTTAATAAAACGTTTACGATTAATAGAAAATGTAAAAAAATAGTGAATTATACATTCGTATAATATAAAATTAATTCGTAGAGCGATTATTTTCGTTAAGGAGGATACATGAAAAAGGTTAAGATTATTACAGATTCAAACTCTGGGATTTTGCAAAGTGAAGCATCTGAATATGGTATAATTGTTGTTCCAATGCCTTTTATTATTAATAGTGAAGAATATTTTGAAGAGATTTCGTTAGATCAAAAAAAATTCTATAAAATGTTAGAGGATCCTAATGCAAATGTTTCTACTTCTCAACCATCTAATCTATATTTAACAGATTTATGGGATACAGTATTACAAGATTATGATGAAATAGTATATATTCCTATGTCTAGTGGATTATCCGCGAGCTGTGAAAATGCCAAATCTGCAGCGGAAAAATATGAAGGAAAAGTACAAGTTGTCAACAATCAAAGAATTTCTGTTACTCAAAAGGAATCAGTTCTAGAAGCAATTGAATTAGCTAATAGAGGAAAATCCGCAAAAGAGATTAAAGATTATTTAGAAGAATCAAAAATGATTTCTTCAATTTATATTATGGTAGATACTTTAAAATATCTTAAAAAAGGTGGTAGAGTAACTCCAGCTGGCGCAGCGTTAGGCGCTCTTCTTAGAATTAAACCAGTTTTATTAATTAGAGGTCAAAAACTCGATTCTTTCTTTAAAGCATTATCTCCTCGCGCAGCAAAAGCAAAGATGATTTCTCAAATCAAAGATGAATTAGAAAATGAATTCAAAGAATATTACGAAGCAGGTAAAATGGTAGTTGATGTAGCGCATACGAACAATTATTTAGAAGCAGAAAACTTTAAAAAAGAGATTGAAGAGAAGATTCCAGGAGTTAAAGTTCAACATGTTGATCCATTATCACTAAGTGTTTCTTGCCATATTGGTCCAGGAAGTCTAGCAATTGCTGTTTCTGTTAAAAATTATTAGTTATTAAGACAGCTAGTTTATTCTAGCTGTTTTTTATTAGTTTTACTCTTTTTGATATATTATGACATTCATGATGAAATATTATTTCTAAAAATAAGATTAATAACATAAATTTGATAGAGGGATATTATGGAAACAATGAAAAAAAGAAGAGTAAAATGTATTATTTTGAATATTTTTTCGGGTATTTTTGCAATATTAAGTATATTGCTAGGTTTTCTTATTTACGCAAAAAAAGATTCTAATGCCAGATTTCTAAAAGAAAATTTCAATATAAATGCTGATTTTACTTCTTTAAATGAATCTATATCTAAGGCATTAAATAGTTTATTCTCTTTTGGCCTACAAGATAATAAAGAGATAGAAACAGTAAATGCGAATATTCAATACTTAAATCTAGGAGAGAATAACTATAAGACTTTAGATCAATCAGTCTGCATGATTGATGATGGAATAATCCTTGGTTCTTATAAGGAAAAAAATGATACATACAGCGTTATCGTATCGTATGAAAATGGAGTAGTGGCTTCTTATTCTAATCTATCATCAATCAACGTGATGAATTATGATAAATTAAAGGAAAATGATGTTATTGGATCTTATTATGACTCTTTTAAGGCACTTTTTAAAAAGGATGGAAGATTAATCTCAATCAATGAAATTGAATAGATTTAGGATTAGTATATTTTCCTTAACTTATATTTTTATTGCCTTAATATCAAATCATTTGTTTTATTTATCAATATTTTATTTCATCTGCCTTTTTCATGAATTATTTCATTATTTTATGGCAAAAGCTTTAAATATTTATGTTGATGAGATGGTTCTTTATCCTTTCGGATTTGTTTTAAAGATCAATACGCTTATCTATGAAAAAGAATGGAAGCAATATCTTGTCTTAATCTTTGGTCCACTTAGTTTTTTCTTTTCGTATTCCATTATTGAAATTTTAAAATATTATGATTGTCTTTCATTATATGCTTATTCTTATGCTAGTAAGGCTAATCTATCTATCTTAGTTGTTAATCTATTACCAATTTATCCACTTGATGGAGAGAAAATTCTTGAAAACATCTTTTCTCATTTTTTTGATGAATTAAAAACTAGATATTTTCGCTTAATTATTTCATTTATTACCTTAATCTTAGCGATTTATATGATGTTTTCGCTTGGAAATCTCATTTCATTTGTATTTTTAATGATTATATTAATCAAGGAATTATTCGTCATAAAGAAAGAATACATATTGTATTTGATCAAAAGGGTAAATATGAAATTCTATGTAAAACAAAGAATTGTGAAAAAAGATGTAATTTATCGCTTCTATGATAATTATAAATTCAACGGAAAGTATTTCGAAAAAGAAAACGAGATAATTCAAAGAATCATTAAAAAAGAGAAGAAACTTAAAAAGGAATGTTTAGATTAAAAAGAAAATAAAGTAAACATAATAGTTTCTATAATAAACAGTATATTTATTGTATTATTAACGAATTGTAAATATTAACCTAAAGTAGGCTTTAATTCTTTACATGCAGATTTGATACATAGAATATAGAATTCTTGTTCAGTAAGTTCGAAGTTAATGTACTTTTCTTCAATTTTTTTGAAGTCTTCAGATACGTTATCATCATCGTATCCGGCAAGTGATTCCATGTAGCGGATATGTTCAAATCTTTCCGAGATTTGAGCAGTTGAAATTATTGTAGTTGTCATATGATGTACCCCTTAATTATTTATACTTTAATTATATCACAAAGTGATATAATTACAATCATAAAAATTGAATTATTTTCGTAAATTTTTAAAGTAAACGCAGTTTATTACACTCTAAACTGCTTTTTCTTTA
>CAMCEE010000021.1 GCA_945873815.1 uncultured Caryophanales bacterium | reverse complement strand
TGTAGAAATCTAGCATCTGTAACATTTGCAGAAGGAAGTCAAATAACAAGCATCGGCTCATCTGCTTTCTCTGGATGTAGTAGTCTAACAAGTATAGCAATTCCATCAAGTGTAACAAGCATCGGCTTATCTGCTTTCTCTGGATGTAGTAGTCTAGCATCTGTAAAATTTGCAGAAGGAAGTCAATTAACAGGCATAGGGGGATATGCTTTCTTTGGATGTAGTAGTCTAGAAAGTATAACAATTCCATTTGTAGGAGCAAGAGCAGGAGTAACATCAAGTGATACATATCAATTTCCATTTGGATATATCTTTGGTACAAGTAGTTATGAAGGCGGAGTAGCAACAACACAATATTATTATGGTTCTAAAATATCTAGTAGAACATATGATACATATTACATACCAAAAACATTAAAGAGTGTAATAGTATTAGGTGGAAATATTTTAGATGGTGCTTTCTATAACTGTAGCAATCTAACAAGTATAGCAATTCCAGATAGTGTAACAAACATCGGCTCATATGCTTTCTATATATGTAGTAGTCTAGAAAGTATAGAAATACCAAATAGTGTAACAAGCATCGGCTCATCTGCCTTCGAAAATTGTAGAAATCTAGCATCTGTAACATTTGCAGAAGGAAGTCAAATAACAAGCATCGGCTCATCTGCCTTCGAAGAATGTAGTAATCTAGCATCTGTAACATTTGCAGAAGGAAGTCAATTAACAAGCATCGGACAATCTGCCTTCTATTATTGTAGTGGTCTAACAAGTATAGCAATACCATCAAGTGTAACAAGCATCGGCTCATCTGCCTTTTCTAGATGTAGTAGTCTATCATCAGTAACATTTGCAGAAGGAAGTCAATTAACAGGCTTATTGGGAGGTGTGTTCTCTGGATGTAGTAGTCTAACAAGTATTGAAATACCAAATAGTGTAACAAGCATCGTCTCATATGTCTTCGATGGATGTAGAAGTTTAACAAATGTATATTACAATGGCACAATAAAAGATTGGTATAATATATATTTTGATGGTTCTAATTCAAATTTAATTAATGCTACTATATATTATTATAGCGAGTCAAAACCTACTGAAGATGGTAATTACTGGCATTATGTAGACGGTGTTATTACTATTTGGTAATGATTTATAAAATAATGATAGTCATTCTAATTTAACATTTTATGATAATAGATTGCTTTATTCTTATGGTTTTAAAATGTAAAATAAGATATGTAAAAAAATGAATTTAAAGATATTAGAGTGAATGATTTAATTAAACAAAGTATAAATTCAAAAGAGAATGCGATTAGATTAGATGATTATTTAGATGATAAATATATAATGTCATATATTTTTGTGATCAAAAATTTGGGACAGTGAATAGTGAATTATTATTGGGGTCTCAAGTTTTGGTAAAAAAATGATTTTCTATTTGGTATCACCGAATTTGATGCTCAAACTAATAAAAAATATAAATTTGAATTTTAAATAGTAAGTAAGAGTAGTACAAATGATATAGCTTTATCAAGGAGATAATAATCGATCTAGAAGGTTAAAAGCTATTGGAAAAATATACTTTAAAATTAAAATATATAACAAAGCTAGTATTATTATGATTATTGAACTATGTTTTATAGGTACTGGTTCTACAGTTTCATTTAAAACTCCTACTACTTTTGGATAAAAAAATGGAGATTTAATTGTATCGCCTTTATTACATTGTATATATAGATTGATGGATTAGATTTCTATGATAATCTGATAACATCATTCTAAATTTATTTTGATTTCAAATAAAATATGTATTAATAAAAGATACCATTTATTTTTTACTTTTCAAATGATAAAATATGTAAAAACGAAGAAAGAGCAAGAGATATATGAAGAAAATCTATCCGATATCAATGATAATGCTTGGTTTATTATATGGTCTTAGTGTTCTAGTATTTTTGATCACAAAAACTGAAGTGGCTTTAACAATTTGGGAAATCGTAACTATTCTTTCAGCAATATATTTTGCAGTCTTTTATGTCTATCTTATGAAAAAATATAATGTGAAAGAATTATATCGAAAAATAGTATTAGTATTTTTGATTGCCTTAACATGCTTTACATCAGTTGCGCATGCTTCTAGTTTGTTATTTACTAGACCTATGATTGCTTCAGGAATAAATGTTCCAGATTTCTATTTAATAGGAAAATGGCCTTCTATTGAAATGATTATTGATTACATTGGATGGGGGTTATCTCTTGGAATAGCATACATTATAATCGGAATAGGAATAGATAATAGTAATAAAAACAATAAGATTATGAAGTGCACTATGTTAATAAGTGGAATAATGTGTCTTGTTGGTTTTATTGGTGGATTAACTCCAATCCAAAGTTTATGGTATATTGCTTCTATAGCATATGGTTTTGGTCCAATAATTACATCTATATTTATGCTGATTAAGAAATGGTGACTATAAAGTAAATCTTTTTATCGAAATTTCATTTTTTAAGACAATCAGTGTTTTGAAATATTTTATTTATAGAGTAGAAAATCTAAAATAAATAATCTAATTATTAACTTAATAGAAGCAAATATCACGAAGTGCAACTTGTAATTATCAAATTGCAACCTATGGTTTATAGAACGTTGTAGACATAGATCATATGATTTATGTGTATGGAAGGAGAAAATAAATATGACATACGGTGAAAAAATTACAACTCTAAGAAAAGAAAACAATCTTACGCAAGAACAATTCGCAGAACTACTAAATGTATCGCGCCAATCTGTTTCTAAATGGGAATTATGCATTGCATTTCCTGATACAGAAAAATTGATTAAAATGAGTAAATTATTCTCATGTTCAATCGATTATCTATTGAAAGAGGAAATAGAATCAAAGGATGTTAATCCTACTTATGAAAGCGAAAAGGTAAAAAGGAATTATAATCTAGGTTTACTATTAACATACTTATCATTTCCTCCAGTATTTGGATTTGTCGTTGCAATCTTTAATATTATTCATCAAAAAAAGAGATTGAATAATAAAAAGATGCTTATTCTATCTTGCGTTGGAATGATTGTTTCTATCGGTTTAACGATTGGAATGGCTCTTGGTATCATCTTTTCTTTATAGTCAATTTAGAATGCTTTGAGCGAAGATAGTATCTTATATCTTTATTTAGGTCTGGTCTTGTTGTATTTGACAAGGCCTATTTTTTTGAAAGAAATTAACGTCTAATTCAAATTAGCCTATAATGAAGCTAATTAGGATTAGCTACGTCAGGAAGTGGTAGCGTAGGTATTCGTTTTGCACTTGATTATCCTGAAAGAACTAAAGGATTAATTCTATATTGTAGTGCGATGCCACTTGTTGAAAAAATGGAAAAATATGCTAAATATGCTGGACCACCAAGTTTCTTATTTAATGATTATGCTATGTTTTTAATGAGTCCTTTATTTGAACCAATCCTGGGAATGAAGACGGAAACAATCTATAGTATGCTTCCTATTAGTATGCGAAAAGAAGGAGTTGTTATTGACGCTTCGATTACAAATCCAGATATGGCGAGGAATTTTGATGATTATGATATTGAACATATGCAAATTCCAACGCTAGTTTTACATGCAAAAGATGATAAGCTTGCAATCTATTCGGATGTTGAAAAAGCGATTGGGAGATTCCAAAATTGTACATTCATTTCTTTTGAAGATGGCGGTCATTTAATGGTCGGACATGAAGAAGAAGTGCAAGAAGCGGTTGAAACATTCATCAATACCAAAAAATAGACCATTGATAGATTAATTCTTTTGTGAAATAATATTTATTAATATTATTGGTGGAGGATTAGTAGATGAAAAAGATAATATTTAAGATTCTATCTGTGGTTTTGGGAATTGTTTTTGCGTTCTTAATTCCTTCTCTTGGTGCTTTAGTGAACCTTTTTTTTGTAATTGATAATCAGATATTTGTGATGATAATGATTGGAATAAATAGTATTCTTTTCTTATATGCAATATTTAATATAATCGTTTCAAATAAGATAGAAAGAAAAATTAAGATGATGAATGGGCAAGAAATTCTTGATGAAGTTCTTTCAAAGAAAGAGGAAGCAAATCATTATCTTGAAGAGATTAGAAATAGGAATAATAAGATAAGAAAGCATGCTTTATTTAAAACAATTATTACTTTATTGATATATTTTATCTCTCTTTTCATTGATGGACTTTTATTATTCTCAAATATTGAAGTTCAAACATATAAATGGATTCTTTTAATTACGACTGTTATTATTATTTCTTCTATTATACTCCCTTATTTAGTAATGACATTTAACGGTTTATTTTCTTCTATTGAAAGAAAAAAAGAAGATGATGAGATTAAGTATCCTGTCTTACATGAATTTATTGGAAAGATATTAGAAAGTGAGGGCATCATAAAAAAATACAATGTTTATATTGTAGATGCAGTAAATGCTTCTATTTCTGAAGAAAAAGATAGAATAAATATTTCAATAGGTAATATTATTTTGAAGTTCTTCTCTTTAGAAGAGATTAAATCTGTGATTTATCATGAGATTGCTCATTATTTGCATGAAGATACTAATTCATCATTAAAGAATAGTAAAATTGATAATGCGATTAATGTTTTACTTCCATTAGAAACATATAAGATGTTCTCTCCTCTTATTGGTAGAACTATGTTCAACGTTATTCTTATGGAGCTTATTTCAAACCATATATTTGAAGAAAAAGCAGATGATTATGTACTTGAAAAAAATGTTGGTAAAGAATATGCGACTGCAGCAATTAAAATGTTTGGTCTTAGTTATGCTTTTAGAATGCCTTTTTTCAAAATAGAAGAGATGATATGCAAAGATCATAAATGGACGGACGAAACAATTAAAGCATATTTTCAAGAATATCTAAATTTTTATAATAGACATGTAGAAAGATTTATTTATGTATCGAAGAATCATTTAGATCCAAGAGTATTCACTCATCCAACAGTTAAGCAAAGAGTTGATAAATTTGCTCCTAACGTGGAATTAGATGTTTCAATCGTAGAATCGCATTATTTTGATAGCGATATTAAGGCATTTTATGAAGAAGTGAATGAAACTAAACTCAAGAATGAAAAAGAAGAGAAATTTAATGATTTCTTAACTGAATATGGACAATACAATGAGAAAAAGAAGGATTTGATTAATAATAATTTTGATGTTCCTGAAATGGAATTAATTCCTGTACTTGATAGTGCTTATCGATATGGTGATTTTGATTTTGTAAAACAAATATCTTGTAAGATTCTAGAAAATAATCCTTCTAATTCTCGAGCAAATCTTCTTTTAGGAGCTACTTATGCTTTCTATGATTTTGATGATAGATGCATTGAATGCCTTCAAAAAGTATATCGTAAAGAGAATGAGATGTTTAAGGAAGATGCTTGCAATATTCTAGCTGAATATTGTTTGATTATGGGTAAAGCAGAGATAAGAGATGAAATAAGAGAGATGTTTGCTTCGGATTATGATAAAGAAGTTGATATGGAAGAAGTTTTGACAATTAGAAAAAATGATAAATTAAAGAAATATAGTGACGAAACGATAATTAATGATATCATCTCAATAGCTACGGAATTTGAAGGTGTACAAGGAATCTCAATTGGAACAAAATGGGTTAATAATATGTATTCTCATCATGTAATGATGATAATAGTAGATTACGATAAAAATGAAAAAAGTATAGAAAGCGCATATGAAAAGATTTGGTCTTATCTCGATTTGAAAGAAGAACAGTTCTCTCTTACTAAAATCGATATGAAATATCTACCAAAGAATCATCCGTTTAGAAATGAACCACTAATTAAGTATATGAAATAGCTAAATAGTCTTATTTTGAAAGTGAATAATAGCACTCTAAAAATAAGACTTTTTTAGAATAATTTCAATATAGATGAAATATGTGATAAAATGACGTTATAGAGTAGATTGATGTTTAGGGGGACATAATGTTAATTGTTAAAGTTTGTGTAGGTTCTTCATGCTATATAAAAGGGTCGCAAGATATCGTTGAACTATTTGAAAAAGGAATTGAGGAATTTAATCTTCAAAATGAAGTAGTTTTAACTGGTAGTTTTTGCACGGGAAAATGTAATCGTGAAGGTGTAACAATTCAGATTAATGATGAAGTTCACGTGGGTATTACTAGAGATAATTTTAGAACTTTCTTTAAAAATAATATAGTCGATATAATTGAAAAAAAGAGGATGTAATGTATGGCAAATTGTTTAACTTTAAAAAAATCAAATTGTAAGAATTGTTATAAATGTATTCGTCATTGTCCAGTTAAAGCAATTCGCTTCTCAGGAAATCAGGCTCATATCATTAATGATGAATGCATTTTATGTGGTCATTGTTTTGTTGTTTGCCCTCAAAATGCAAAAGAGATAGTTGATGGTACGGAAAAGGCTAAAATGCTTTTACAAAGTAATAATCCAGTATATGTTAGTTTGGCTCCTTCTTTTATTGCAAACTACGATGGAGTGGGTATAAATGAGATGAAAGAAGCATTAAAGAAATTAGGCTTTTACGATGTCGAAGAAACGGCAATTGGCGCGACAATTGTGAAAAATGAATATGATCGTATGCTTAAAGAAGAAGCAAGAGATATTGTTATTAGTTCTTGTTGTCATTCGATTAATTTACTTATTCAAAAATATTTTCCATCTTGTTTATCTTATTTAGCGGATACTCTTTCTCCTATGCAAGCACATTGCTTAGATATTAAAAAAAGAGTACCTAATGCAAAGACGGTATTTATAGGACCTTGCGTTGCAAAAAAAGATGAAGCTGAGTATTATGAAGGAATTGTTGATGCAGTTCTAACATTTGAAGAATTAACAAATTGGCTTAAAGAAGAAAAAATTGAATTAAGTAAAGAATTAGATTCAAATCCTAATAGCCGTGCTCGTTTTTTCCCAACTACTGGTGGAATATTAAAAACTATGAAGCAAGATGCTCCAGGATATACATATCTTGCAATCGATGGAGTGGAAAACTGTATTTCCGCATTAAAGGATATTGAAAGTGGAAAGATTCATAAATGTTTTATTGAAATGTCAGCTTGCATTGGCAGTTGTATTGGTGGTCCAGTAATGGAAAAATACCATCGTTCTTCTCCTATTAAAGATTATAAGATGGTTTCTGATTATGCTGGTGAACACGATTTTTTAATTGAACAACCTGATTCATTCGAAATTAAAAAACACTTTTCCATTATTGAACGTAAGAATACTCAACCAAGTGAAAGTGAGATAAATGCTGTTCTTCGTCAAATGGGAAAATTTAAAGAATCAGATGAATTAAATTGTGGTTCTTGTGGATATAATTCTTGTCGTGAAAAAGCAATTGCAATTCTTCAAGGTAAGGCGGAAATTTCAATGTGCCTTCCTTTCTTAAAAGATAAGGCAGAGAGTTTTTCAGATACTATAGTAAAGAATACTCCTAATGGAATTATTGCGTTAAATGAGAATCTTGAAGTTCAACAAATTAATGATGCTGCTTGCAGAATTATGAATATACGTTCTAAGAGTGACGTCTTAGGAGAACCTGTTGTTAGAATACTTGATCCTTCTTTATTTATGCAAGTAAAAGAGAGTGGTAGAAGTATTCGAGATAGAAGATCATATCTAGCGGAATATAAGAAATACATTAAGCAAACAATCGTCTATGATCCTGATTCTCATATGTTAATAGGTATTATGCGCGATATTTCTTTTGAAGAAGCAGAGAGGGAAAAGAAAGCAAGAATTAATAAGCAAACTGTTGAAGTGGCAGATACTGTTGTTGAAAAGCAAATGAGAATCGTTCAAGAAATCGCATCATTGCTTGGCGAAACTGCGGCAGAAACAAAGATTGCATTAACAAAATTAAAGGAGTCTATTGACGATGAATGATTTATGTGCAGATATCGGATATAAAAGCATCAATCATTTTGGTGAGGAACTTTGTGGAGACCATGTTGATGTAGTAGAAGAAAACGATAATTCGACTGTAATTGTTCTTGCGGATGGATTGGGGTCAGGAGTTAAAGCTAGTATCTTATCTACTTTGACTTCTAAAATTATTTCAACGATGATGGCGGAAGGACTTCCAATTGAAGAATGTGTTTCAACAATTGCAGCGACTCTTCCTGTATGTTCAATTCGAGGAGTAGCTTATTCAACATTTACTATCATTCATATCATCGATAATGAAGTAGCAGAGATTATTCAATACGATAATCCACACGTAATTGTAATTAGAGATTACGAACAATATGATTACCCAAAGACGGAAATGAATATTGGTGGGAAGAAAATATTTAAATCATCTATTAAACTACATGAGAATGATGTGTTCATTGCAATGAGCGATGGGTGTCCTCATGCAGGAATTGGTGGAAAATATAATTTCGGATGGAAAAGAGAGGATATTGCTTCCTATATGCAAGCTTTAGTAGCTGGCGGATATACCGCAAAAACTCTTTCTACAATGCTTGTTGATGAATGCAATAGCCTTTATGGTAATATGCCTGGAGATGATACTACTGCATGCGTTGTAAAGATTCGTAAAAGAGAACCGATGAATATATTGTTTGGACCTCCATCAAATCGTGATGATGCAGATCGTATGATGTCATTGTTTTTTTCTAAGGAAGGTAAGCATATAATTTGTGGAGGGACTACTGCTTCTATCGCAGCAAAGCATCTAGGGAAAAGTGTTCAAGCAAGTTTGAATTTTGAAAAAAGTGATGTGCCACCTATTGCATATATTGAGGGTGTCGATTTAGTAACTGAAGGTGTTATTACAATGAATAAAGTCATTCAATATGCGAAGGATTATTTGAAAAATAATGAACTTTACGAAGAATGGAATTTTAGAAAAGATGGTGCTTCATTAATCAGTAGATTATTATTTGAGGAAGCAACAGATATTAATTTTTATGTAGGTAGAGCAATTAATCCTGCTCACCAAAATCCAGACTTACCAATAAATTTCAATATTAAAATGAATTTAGTTGAGGAACTATCAAAATGCTTAAAAAAGATGGGCAAAAGAATTAAAGTTAGTTATTTTTAGGGGGGGGGTAAAAAAACTATGGAAGTAAAGAAATTTGACACTAAAGTTCAACATCTAAAATACAAGGTATTACGTGAAGTATCGCGCCAAGCATGGGAAGGTACACTTCTTCAAAATATTATGGATATTCCTAAGATGATTGTGCCTGGAAAAAAACCTACAATGAGATGCTGCGTTTATAAAGAACGAGCAATTCTCGAAGAGCGAATTAAGATTGTAATGGGTGGAGATAAGAGTAATCCAAACATTATTGAAGTAATCGATATCGCTTGTGATGAATGTCCTGCGGCTGGATATGAAGTAACGGATTCTTGTCGTGGGTGTCTTGCTCATAGATGTGAAGATGTATGTAGAAGAGGAGCAATCTCCTTTGATTATAATCACGTAGCACATATTGATAAAACAAAATGTGTTGAATGTGGTCAATGCGCAAAAGTCTGTCCATATTTCGCGATTATTAATCGTAAACGTCCATGTCAAATTGCATGTAAAGTTAAAGCTATTACGATTAGCGAAGATAATTGTGCAGCAATTGATAAAGAAAAGTGTATTCAATGTGGTTCTTGTGTTTATCAATGTCCTTTTGGAGCGATTATGGATAAATCATATATTCTCGATGTTATTGATCTAATCAAGAAGAGCGAAAACAACACAAAATACAAGGTATATGCAATCGTTGCTCCTTCAATTGCTAGTCAATTTAACTATGCGAAATTAGGTCAAGTGATAACAGGATTAAAGAAATTAGGTTTCCATACGGTTGTTGAAGTAGCATTAGGTGCAGATATGGTTGCACAAGCTGAATCAAAGGAACTTTCAGAAAAAGGATTCTTAACTAGTTCTTGTTGTCCAGCGTTTGTTCAATATATAAAAACTGCTTTCCCTAATTTATTACCGCTTGTTTCTCATAACCCTTCACCAATGGCGATGTTAGGACAATATATCAAGAAGGTTGATCCTGATTCTAAGGTGGTATTTATTGGACCTTGTACTGCAAAAAAGGCAGAAGCAAAACTTGAAAGTGTTAAACCTTATGTAGATTCAGTTATGACTTTTGAAGAACTTCAAGCATTATATGATAGTAGAGATATTGATATTACGACACTCGAAGAAGATAAACTTGAAAATGCTTCTTGCTTTGGAAGAGTTTTTGCTCGTTCTGGAGGGTTAGTAGAAGCAGTTGCAGAAGGACTTAAAGAACAAAATATTGATTTCCCTTTAAAAGCGATAAGCTGCGATGGAATTGAAGAATGTCGTATGGCATTACTTAAAAAGAGTAGAGGAGCACTCGATGCTAACTTCATCGAAGGTATGGCTTGTGTAGGTGGTTGTATTGGTGGAGCTGGGTGTCTAACTCATGGTGAAAAAAATAAAGCAGAAATCGATAAATATTGTAAAGAAGCGATGGATAAAACTATCGAAGATGCGATTTCGACCTTAAAATAATATTTATTAGATTAGAAGATGCGAACATTTCTTCTAATCTTTTTTTTGATTTTTAAAAATATGTTGACACTGTCAACGGTGGCGCTTATATTATATATGTTGACATTGTCAAGTAAGGAGGCATTTATGGATAATACTTATCATAAAGAAAATTTAAAAGAAGAATTGATTAAAGCGACAGTGGAAATCATTTCAAATGAGGGAATTGATAAAGTATCTATGCGTTATCTTGCAAAAAAGTGTAATGTCTCTAGGCAAGCTCCATATATTTATTTTGATAATAAGGAAAGTATGCTAAAGGAATGCGCTTTATATGTTTCAAATGAATTCTCTTCTTATTTAGAGAAATCAATTGAAGATTTTGATGATAAAAATCCGAAGATATTATCGCTAATGGGAAGAGCATATATTAAATTCTTTCAAAATAATCCATCTTATTTTGATTTTATCTTCAATAATAATCTATATGAAATCAAATTAACTATTAAAGAAGTGGAAGATAATTTTAAACCATTCGAAGTGTTTAGAAGAGTGTGCGTGAATTTAATAAAAGAAGCGAACATACCAGAAGATGTAGGATTTCGTTCGTTAGTTAGATGTTGGAGTTTGGTTCATGGTGCAGCATCAATTGTTTCAAGTCATAATGTTACTCTTGATGGAGATTGGGATGACGCATTAAGTGATCTATTTAAATTTTGAGTTTATGTTTATGATTAGTATTATTAAGAAGTTTCCAATTACTTCATCTGTTTTGTTTTTCGTATTTACAATGCTTATTCCGTGGAGTTTGCTTTATCCTTTATTATGTAACCTTTCCTATTATTGGGGATTCTTTATAAAATATTCAGTCACGTTTATTTTATCGATAGCGATTACTTTATTTATATATAAGAGAATTCCATTTACATTAAAAAATCCTACATATTTCAAAGGATTATTCACATTTGGTTTATTAGGAATTATCTGTGCGATTATTGCTTTTTTCTCTTCGATGCAGAAAATGGATAGAGTGACTAATTTTATTGAAGTATTCAGCTTTGTTTTATATATTATTGCAGTAGTACTTTCTGAAGAATATTTGTTTAGGGGGTTATTATTAGGGTTATTACTTGAGAAATATAATAAAACGAAGAATCAAGTATTATTCGCAGTAACTATATCGAGTGTTATATTTGGATTAAGGCATTATATAAATCTAATTACAATGCCAAATACGATTATTTCTACTACGGGACAAGTTCTATTTACTTTTATGGCAGGATTTTATTTATCTTGTGTATATATAAGATCAAGAAATATCTACATTGGATGTACAATTCATTTTTTAGAAGATTTATTCACCATGTTATGGTTATTAGTAAGTGTATCATATTTTGAGAATCAAAATGTTGATGGTAATCTATTAAATACATTAGGGCTAGTTGCAGTTCATAGCATATATGTTATTTTTGGAATCTTAATGATAAAAGATAAAAGGTTTGAATTTAAAAATATTATGGAGGAAGTTAAATGAAAAAGTTATTTATATATTATTCTAGATCTGGTAACGGAGATTATGTTGCAAGTAGAATGAGTGAATTAGGTTATGATATTAGAAAAGTTGAAGCTAAAAGGTCACTTCCAAAATCTTTTTTTTGGAGTATGATGATTGGTGGAATGCTTGCAGGAATGAATCACAAAGCAAAATTGAAAGATTTTGATTATGATGTATCTTCATATGATGAGATTGTTATTGGTTCTCCTATATGGAATGGTAAGTTTGCTTGTCCTATAAACTCTTTATTAGATAAACTCGATTTAAAGAAAAAGAAACTAAGATTTATTATTTATTCAGGAGGTGGAGATTCTCCTAAATGCATTGCAAAAATAAAGAAAAATTATTCTTGTGATGTATATGAGATTAAAGAACCTAAGAAATATAAAGATAGATTAGAAGAAGTTTTGGTTAGCTTCTAGTTATGTAGATGGAGAGATAATATGATAGGAATATATTTTTCAGGAACAGGTAATACAAAGTACATTGTTACTAGATTATTGAAGAATCTTGATAACAATGGAGAAGTAATCGCATTAGAAGATAAAGCGACAATAGAGAAGATTAAAAACAATGATACTCTTATTCTAGGATATCCAACCCATTTCTCAAATTGTCCTGTTTACGTTAGAGATTTTATTAAATCACATAAGGAAATATGGAAAGATAAGAGAGTGTTAATTGTTGCAACTATGGGGGCAATGAGTGGAGATGGTGCTGGATGCTCTGCAAGAATATTAAAGAAATATGGGGCGATTATATTAGGTGGCCTCCATGTTAAAATGCCTGATTCAGTTGCAGATAGTAAACTACTTAAAAAAAGTAGAGAAGAAAATTTACGTATTATTGAAAATGCAGAAAAGAAAGTAGATTTATGGAGTGAAAGGATTATTAATAATAGATTCCCTCACGATGGATTAACAATATTTCACCACATTGGTGGATTATTTGGACAAAGATTATGGTTTTATTCAAAAACGAAAGATTATTCAAAAAAATTAAAGATTGATAAAAATAAATGTATTGGATGTGGAAAATGTGTTGAATTATGTCCAATTAATAATCTAAGTCTAAAGGAAGGGAAAAGCACATCGAATAATAGATGTACAATGTGTTATCGTTGCATCTCGTTATGCCCGGTTAAGGCAATCACATGCGTTGGTGATGAGGTGGTGGAACAAATAAGATTATCTGATTATCGATGATAAAAAAGAAAATATAAAGATATAAAAAAGTTGGTTATAGATGAACGTAAATCATCAACCAACTTCTTTATTTTATTTGAGTTTATATCCGCATTTATTGCAAAAATTAGCTCCATCATCCATTTCATGACCACAACTAGGACATCTTATAATGATTGGTGAACCACATTTTGAACAGAATTTTGCATCTATTGGATTTTTTTCTCCACAGTTTTCGCAAATGTTAACTGAAGTAGTATTATTATTTGCTTTAATAGCATTATGGATTGATTGAGCTGTTTTTGTTATGCTATCTCTTGTTCCATCAATCATATAATTTGATAGATCTTTTCCAACTCCAGCAACTTGATCTGCAGAATATTCGGTAATTTGTTTCCTAAATCCTAGAGATAAACAAGATATTCCTATTACAATAAATGGCATTCCAACAAAGTTTAAAAAGAATAACTTAGGCGATTCAAACCTTGAAGCGAATGCATTAAAGAAATCAACTAAACCAATGATTTCACATAATACTCCAGAAGCTAGAAAAATAAATCCTATTATTTTTAGTACTCTATTTGCCTTTTTGAATCTGTCTCCATATAGATTCTCGCTTTCCTTTTTTTTCATAAAATCCTCCTTTTTGAATATTATACTTTATTTGATATTGTACAACAATTAGTATATAAATCAGTATTCATTTATGTGTATGTTTTAACGCTTTTAATGTTAAAAAGAGATGAAAAAATGACAGTTCTAATATTTTTTAAAAAAAATAAAAATTTATATTGATTTTAACATGTAATTATTATATTATAAATAAGCAATTGGGCCTGTAGCTCAGCTGGTTAGAGCGCACCCCTGATAAGGGTGAGGTCGAAAGTTCAAGTCTTTTCAGGCCCACCATGTGTTTGATATTAATGAACGCTGTAAAGCGTTTTTTTTTTTATTTCATTTTATATTATTTTCCATTAATGAGTTTTACACATTATGAGTAACATTAACTCAGTAATTACCTAAATTATAACCATAAAACCTATATACACCCTTATTAGTATTGCCTATGCTGTAAAAGAAGATATTGTAGAGAAATGAAAATCATATTTTTTGCGTTCTCTATGAAAATATTTTTTTATTGTTGTATTATTTTTGGAATGAATTTCCATAAATCAAAAAAATGATGTAAGGGGTGAAAAAATTTTCAGAAAATGAGGTTTAATATCAATCATATATATTTAATTATGACGAAATATAGGGAATAAATATGTATTTCACTAATTGTAAGCGTTTTCAGCAAAAATGAAAATTTTTTCTCATTATTTGTGTTGACATATAAAAGAAAATGGTGTTTTATTAAGGTACGTTAAAAATGTATGTGAAAAAAATTGTATATTTAGTTACATCGGCTACTAAGCAACAACTTTTTTTACATAATATAATAACGAAGACATAATAAAGGAGAGAGAATTATGAAAAAATGGAAAAGATTATCTGTATTAGCAGTCACACTACCTGTATTACTTCTCGCTGGTTGTAACCCAGTTACAACAACTTCATCTGGAACTACTTCAGCTGGCGGAACTACTTCAGATGTTACAACTTCAAGCGATACGTCAAGCGTTTCTTCATCAGAAGAAAAAAAACCATTTGTTAAAGCAAACTATGCAAATGGTGCAAAATCATATGTTGCAGCAAACTATGATGAAAGAACAAAGATTCTTGGATTATTAGAATCCTATGCTGTTAAGAACAACTTAACTGGTATGACAATGTTTGAGAATGGTTCTTATGTCATGTATAATCCTGATGTTGTAAAAGGTACAAATACTTATATTCCTGGATATGGATTTGGTGTTGTTTCTGAAGGTTATATTAATAAAGGTTTAGAAAAAGAAACAAACGAAAAATGGAAGAAATACTATCATACATATGAAGTAAGTGACCCACACACACTTAACTATCAAAACGATAAAGGATCTGTAGTTGGTGACATAATTGGGTATACAGCTGGCTCATATTGGACAACTCAAATGAATGAGTTTAAGGATGGATATGATTGGGTTCCTCAATTTGCTAATAGCGAACGCCCTATCGCAGTAAATCCAGATGCTAATGGCTTAGCAACAACATATAAATTTGAAGTAAAAGTCGGAAACGATTTAAAATATCGTACAGGATCAACTAAATTATCAAAATATAATGGAAGAACTGTTACACTAGAAGATTATGTCACACCTTATAAGATTTACTATACACAAGCATATGGTATGGCAAGAGGAAATGAAAACTTGACAGGTTCCGGTTCTATTAAAGGATCAGCTGTATATTATAATGCATCACAAAAAGGTTTTGATGCAGAAGCATGGAAAAATATTGGAATTAAAACAAAAGTAGAAAATGGAAAATCATACCTTGAATTCACATTTAATAACCCATGTAATACATTCTATGCTATGTATTATTTATCATCTTCAATGTTTGCACCTGTTCCTGAAGATTTCATTAAAGAAATTGGTGGTGGAGACCTTGCAAAAGGTGTTGCCGCTTGGGGTAACTTTACAGATGGTGGATATACACCAGTAGATACATGGTTATCAACAGGCCCATACTATGTTGAAAACTGGGAGAAAGATCTTCAATTTGTCTTTGGAAAAAATGATTTATATAAATGCCAAGATGAAACAAGATTTAAAATGGAAGGTGTTCACTTCAAGATCTTAGCAGCAGCTAAAAATGATCCAAATGCTGTATTAAATGAATTCTTACTTGGTACATTACATGCTTCAGGAATTCCTTCAGATAAATTAAATCAATATAGAAATGACCCAAGAACAACTCGTACTGTTGGTTCATCAACATTTAAATTGAACTTCAATACATGTACAGAAGCAGAATGGGAAGCATTATTCGGAGAAGAAGGCTCTATTACTCAAACAGAAAAAGATAAATACTGGAAAGTTGAACCAGCAATGTCAAATGATGACTTCGTTGCAGGATTAAACTTCGCATTCAATAGAGAAGCATTTGCAGAAAAATATGGTAGATCTCCAAGTGCAAACTATTTCGGTAATGGATATTTATCCAACCCAGAAGAGGGTATTATCTATAATAACACTGATGCTCATAAAAACGCAGTTGCAAAATTACAAGAAGGAACAGTATATGGTTATAACCTTGAATTTGCAAAGAACTCATTTAAGAAAGCATGTGATGCTTTAATTGCTTCAGGTGCATATAAAAAAGGCGATAAAATTGAATTAGAAGTTGCATGGCAAGAACCAGGTGATGAGGATCTATACCATGCAGACGTTAAAAAATATTGGGAAGAGGCATTCAACGCTTGTGGCGGTGGATTAACTCTTGAAGTTAAATTCTGGGCTGGTACAAATTGGTCAGACGTCTACTATAACAAGATGATGGTTGGTCAATTCGATGTTGGTTTTGGTTCAGTTTCAGGTAACGCACTAAACCCATTAAACTTCCTCGAAGTATTAAAGAGTGATAACTCATCTGGATTTACTCTTAACTGGGGCGTTGATACAAACGTTGTTTCAGAAGATTTATACTATGATGGTTGCTACTGGTCATTTGATTCATTATGGCAAGCAGCAGATACAGGTGCATACCTAGTTGATGGTGTAGTTGCTCCATTATTCGCATTGAACGATGCTACATTAGGTGCATCTAACTTTGTTAAAAATGCAGATGGCACTGTAACTGTAACAATCGCTGCTGATGTAGTTAATGTTGAAAATGCAAGTGCAACGGTTACTAAGGTTGCTATCTTCTCACATTTCTTCCCAGAAGGCGCAGAAGAACCAGTATATGATGAAGATGAATGTACATTCGAAGTTGCTGCAGATAAAAAGAGTATTGCTGTAACTCTCTCCGCTGACTTAGTTGCAAAATATCAAGATGCATTCGTTTATAAGGGTGAGTATTATAACTTTGGATTTGATATTTATTACAGTACTACTGTATGTGGCATTGATGCTGAGGGCTATAAATCAACACACATCCTTACTCCTGGTGATTTCCCAACAGTAGCAGCAGATGTAAACGCATAATATTGTCACATAAAAAATCAATTCAATAGAATTATTATATGGTTAGTAGGGATAACCTGCTAACCATATAGTTTTCTTTTTTTACTATCATTCTTGGTTCATATTATCTAAATTAACTATATATAGTTAAGTATTGATTTAAAAATTTTATCATATCGTTTATAATGAATATACTAAAAAAAGAAAACAAAGAAAGGAGCTAATAATATAATATGTGGAAATACGTATTAAAAAGAATTGGGCTTGCAATTGTTACAGCTTTCATTATTTTATCTATTACTTTTTTATTAATGAAAACTTTACCATTTCAAATGCCTATTGGAACAAATCCTGAAAAATTCTCTTATTTTTCAAGACAACTTTATCTAGGATATGTTTATGATTTTGATAGAGAAGTTGAAAGTGCAGGAAGATTATTATGGTCATATAAAGATGGTGCAAATAAAATGCACTTCTATTACGAAGTACCTGCTTTTACGCAATATTTTAATTGGTTAAAGAATATTATTACTAAATGGGATTGGGGTACATCAACTGTTATTTCAAAAAATTTATCTGCAATTGTTATCATTGGACAAAGATTACCTGTTTCAATGTTATTAAATATTATTTCAACTATTATTTCAGTACCGCTTGGTATTGTTCTTGGTATTGTTGCAGCTTTGAAGAAAAATAAAAAGACGGATCATGTTATTTCAACATTAGTTATGATCCTTATTTCTATTCCAAGTTTTATTTTAATTACTTTTTTACTTTATTTATTCTGTTATGAAACAGGATGGTTACCAAGTAAGTGGCCTAGCGTTGAAGCACCATTGAAAACTAGAATCCTTGCTTTCATTATTCCTGTTGCTTCATTGTCCCTTGGCTCTATTGCTGGGTATTGTCGTTTCACTCGTGCTGAGCTTTGTGAAGTTATGGAAAGTGATTATTTATTGCTTGCAAGAACTAAAGGATTAACAAAAAGACAAGCAATTATTAGACATGCACTAAGAAACGCAATGGTTCCTATTGTTCCATCAATTTTAGCAGAATTCCTTTCTATTATGGGTGGATCTATGATTCTTGAGAGTTTATATGGAATTCCAGGAATTGGTTCCTTATTTATTGAAGCATTGAATATTAATAATCCAGACTATAATGTTTTATTTGTCGATATGGCAATATTTACCACTTTTGGTTTATTAGCAGGCGTTTTACTTGATATATCTTATGGATTTATTGATCCAAGAATTAGAATGGGGGCGAAGAAATAATGGCTAAAAAATTATGTAAAGATGCAGATGGCATTGAATTTGAATTAGCAAAAGAAGATTTTGACTTTGTCCAAAAAGATGAAAAAATTCATGATACTAAGTTTGAAACGAAACCAACTACTTTCGCAAAAGATGCATTAAAAAGATTTGCAAAAAATAAATCATCTGTTGTTGCTTCTTTTATTATTGGACTTATTGTTGTTCTCTCTATTTTTCTCCCTATATTTAGTTCAGCAAATGTTAGTAATAATATTCCTGAACAAAAATATCTTGAACCAAAATTATTTGAGGCAGGTACAGGGTTCTGGGATGGAACAACAAAGATTGAAAATATTCCTTATGATGTAGTTGAAGATGCACCAATTGGATTTAATAAAAATGCGGTTGTAAAGATTATTGAAAGATATGATGAATACACTAATACTGCAAATCCAAATTCACATGGTGGATCATTAAAACTAACAAAGGAAGTAGGTAGTAATACTCAATATGTTGTTAACTACGCATCCTTCCCAATTAAGAAATCTGATAATGTCAACTTTAAAATTGAATTTAATAATGTAGATAATATCGATGACGGTAAATTATCAACTTATCAAATTTTCTTAGCAAAATCACAATCTAGAACAGGTACTAGATATGCTTTAACTGAATTAACAAACTCAACTGATGATTTTTCAATTAATTTGAGTTCTTTCCTTGAAACTAAAGGATTATCAGATATGGATAAAGCATATATTCAAATTGAATTATCTCAACAAGCAGATTATGAACAATATATTTTGATTGATAAAATAGAGTTCACATCAACTAGCACAGATGATAATGTAGTTGAATTATATGAAACACTTTCAATGGATGATGCTTCCGTTCAATGCATGATTGAACCAGATAAAGAAAATAAATTTCCTGCTTCTTATTGGAGAAGTTCATTAAGAAAAGGCGTTTATGGTGCAGTTGTTTCTAGAGTTTCATTTATTTATGACTACTATGAAGCTCAATTAGGATTAGTAAAGAATTTTACTATTGGTAAATCAATCCTTCAAGAATATATTGATAAAGGTTGGTGTACATATGATTATAATGTTGGTCCTGAATCATTTGTAAAATTGACTGATGAATGTCCAATTGAAAAGATTCATAGCGAAAAAGTATTTGAATCAGAGTATATGTCATCTGTTGAATATGATTGTGATGTTGTGATTTATAAATATTTAGGATATTCTAAGATGCCAAAATTCTTATTAGGCACAGATATTCTAGGAAGAGATTTAATCACTTTCTCATTAAAAGCATTGAGAACATCATTGTTACTTGCAATTATCGTTAGTGCAGTTAATTTCTGCTTCGGATTAGTTTGGGGTTCGGTTTCTGGATATTTCGGTGGTAATGTCGACTTATTTATGGAACGTTTCTGTGATATTTTAGGCGGTGTACCATTTATTGTTGTCATCACGTTAACGATTATTCTATTAGGAAGTAATTTGTTAACATTTGCTTTGGCATTATGCTTAACTGGATGGATGGGTACTGCAGCTCGAACTAGAACACAATTCTATAGATTCAAAGGAAGAGAATACATTTTAGCAGCTCGTACTTTAGGTGCTTCTGATAAACGTTTGATTTTCAAGCATATTCTTCCTAATTCTTTAGGTACAATTGTTACTGGCGCAGTTTTAATGATTCCAGGAGTTATCTTTAGTGAAGCATCAATTGCTTACTTAGGCTTAGGTTTGAAAAATGTCGATTCGTTTGGTGTCTTATTATCAAATTATCAAAGTTCTTATAGTTCTCATCCTAATTTGATTCTATTCCCATCTATTATTATTTCATTATTAATGATTTCATTTAATTTATTTGGAAATGGATTAAGAGATGCATTGAATCCATCATTGAAGGGGAGTGAATAGTTATGGCACAAGAAAATGAAAAAGTATTATCAGTTGAAAATTTAACTATTAGTTTCCGTACAGATCATGGTGTCTTACACGCAGTAAGAAATGTTTCATTTGATTTAGCAAAGGAGGAAACTCTCTGTATTGTTGGTGAATCTGGTTCTGGTAAATCAGTTACATCAAAAGCAATTATGGGAATTCTTGCAAATAATGCAATTATAGAGGGTGGAAAAATCATGTATCAAGGAGAAAACCTTCTTGAAGTATCTGAGGAAGAATTCCATAGAATTCGTGGACACAAGATAGGAATGATTTTCCAAGATCCATTATCAAGTTTGAATCCTATTGTTAGAATAGGAAAACAAATTACAGAAGCAATGCTTATTAATTCTAATAAATTGAAATTGATGTATGATGAATTAATATCATATGAATTAGTTCAATATAAGAATGCTATTGCAAAAAGAAATAGTTTGATTAGAAATGAAATGAATGCAATGATCACTTTTGTTGATCAAAATAAGGTAAAAATTAAAGAAGATAATAATCTTTCTAAAGAAGAAATTGCTTCTTTGAAGAAAGAAATGGTTGAAAAGAAAAAGAAATTCAAAGCATTTAAAAAAGAAAAGATTAAAGAATATAAGGAAATCGTTGCTCCACTAAAAATTGCTTTAAGTGCAAAACAAAAAGAAGCAAAGGTGGAAGTAAAAAAATATAAAAATAGTGTTTTTTCAGATAGAAAACTTAGAATTGATGCTGAGAAAAATAAATTAGTAGACCTTAAAAAATCTCTTGAATCAAACGCAATTGATAAGAAGGAATACGATGAAAAAGTTAATCTTATTAAACTTGAAATCAATAAGATTAAGGAAGAAAGTATTGATAAATTAAAAATTACACATAAAGAAGCAAAAAGACGTGCAATTGAGATTATGAGTGAAGTTGGTATTCCGATGCCGGAAAAGAGATATAAACAATATCCGTTCGAATTCTCTGGTGGTATGAGACAACGTATCGTTATTGCAATCGCATTAACTGCTTCTCCTGAGATTTTGATTTGTGATGAACCAACAACAGCATTGGATGTTACTATTCAAGCTCAAATTCTTGAATTAATTAAGAAAATTCAAAAAGAAAAACACTTATCATGTATCTTTATTACTCACGATTTAGGTGTTGTTGCAAATATGGCAGATCGTATTGCGGTTATGTATGCTGGTAAGATTGTTGAATATGGTAAATCCGAAGAAATATTCTTCGAACCAAAGCATCCATATACTTGGGCATTATTATCTTCTATTCCAGATGTTGATAGTAAAGAAAGATTAGAAGCAATTCCAGGTACTCCTCCAAATATGATTTATCCTCCAAAAGGAGATGCATTTGCCTTAAGAAGTAGATATGCAATGAAAATCGATTTTGAGAAGGAACCACCTTTATTTAAAGTTTCAGATACACATTATGCTGCAACATGGTTGCTTCATGAAGATGCTCCAAAGGTTGAAATGCCTAAGATTGTATCTGAAAGAATCAGAATTGCATTGGAAAATCATAATAAAAGTGTGAAAAGCAGTGAAAAAGTGGAAAGTGTTTCTACTGAAGAAAAAAAGACTACCACTCGTAAAACTACGAAAAAATCAAAAACAGTAAAGGAGGATTCTTCCTATGAGCAATAGAAGTAAAGACGGCGATTTTAATCTTGATGAAGAATTACGCAGCAATCGCGCAAATAAAGAAGAAGGTTCACCTCTTGCTAACGATGATTTTTTAGAAGAAAGTTCTTTTGAAGAGGGAGTTAAAAATGCTAGACATAAGATGGAAATCAAATATGGAATCCATCCAAGATTGAAAAGAAAACCAGAATTGATGAATAGCGATGTCTTATTATCAGTTAGAAATCTAAAACAATTCTTCTTTTTTGGTTCAGGCATGAACAGATCTAAATTAAAAGCTGTAAGTAATATTTCCTTTGATGTACATGAAGGAGAATGCTTCGGTATTGTTGGTGAATCAGGTTGTGGTAAAACAACTACTGGTCGTTCGATTATTAAATTATATGATATCACTTCAGGTTCAATTTATTACCGTGGATATCGTATTGCAGCTGGTAAAAGATGGAATGAAAAGGAAATCAAATTTACTAAGATTAGATTAAGAAAAGGACTTGCAGAACAAAATAAAAAACAAGCTGAATTGATCGCCAAATTAGATAAGAACGATCCAGAATATAAGAATAAAGTAGAAGAAATTAAAGCAAGTATTAATCAAGAAAAAGATGTAATGAAAAATTTTGCAAATGATGTTGTTCAAACTCAAAAGCAAAAGATTTCGCAAATTAATTTTGATAATAAGCATGTTCCAAGAAAACTTGTTAATGAAATTCAAATGATTTTCCAAGATCCTGTTGATTCATTAGATCCAAGAATGACTGTTGAAGATATTATTCAAGAAGGATTACATATTCAAGGATATACAAACAAAGAGAGTAATCATAAAAAAGTTGTAGAGATGCTTGAAAAAGTAGGACTTGTTGCAGAACATGCTTCTCGTTATCCTCATGAATTCTCTGGAGGACAAAGACAACGTATCGGTATTGCTCGTGCATTAATAATGAATCCAAAATTATTAATTTGCGATGAGCCTATCAGTGCTCTAGATGTATCCATTAGAGCACAAATCATCAACCTCTTAAATGAACTTAAAGAGGAAATGGGATTAACAATGATTTTCATTGCTCATGATTTATCTGTTGTTAAATATTTCTGCGATAGAATTGCAGTTATGTACTTTGGTAAAATCGTTGAACTTGCTCCAAGTGATGAATTATTCAAAAATCCACTTCATCCATATACAAAATCTCTTCTTTCCGCAATTCCAAAGCCAAATCCTTTAACTGAAAAGGAACGTAAGAGAATTGTATATAAACCAAATGAAGTACATGATTATTCAGTTGATACTCCTTCAATGAGAGAAATTAAAGAAGGACATTTCATCTACTGTAATGAGAAAGAATTTGAAGAATACAAAACTTTATTAAAATAAAATTTACTTTTTAGATAAATCAAAATATCATATCTAATGTGTGGTATTTTGATTTATTATTATATAGGGAGAGTTATAAATGAAAAAAATATTTTTCCATTCATTACTGAAATACATTATCTCATTTGTTTTTGGAATAGTAGTATTAGGTATAAAAATGATTATTGATAATAGTGCTACTTCTTTATTAACATATACAAATGGAACATTCATTGGTGGTTTTATGCTTATATGTTTTGGAGGATTATCCGTTGTTAATTATTTTGGTGGATTTGATATATTTCAAGTCATGGTAGCTAAAAAAGGAGAGAATGGGAAAAAGCCTACTCTTAATGAATTCTCACAAATGAAAGCGGAAAAAAGAAAGAAAAATAAATATGTATTTGTCCCTTATTTTACTGTTGGTGGATTTTATTTATTGATTTCCCTTATTCTTACTATTATTTATCAAAACACTATAATCTATTAAAATAGATGATTTATAAGATATGTGAAAGAGTGTATTGCGTTTTATTATACACTCTTTTAAAATGTAATAAATCTAGTATTATAGGAGGTTATTTATGATAATTGATTCATATGATAATAAAACTAAACCGATGGTTTCATTGAAAAATTTTTATGGGGAAAGAAAACATTTAGTTGATAAATGTATAATTATCTTTTCAAGAATTATTTTTGAATTTATTCTTAATAATTATAAATGTGAAGTAATCGGTGAAATAAAAGCATGCAATGGAAATACGAAGTTTTATAAATTTTCTTTTAAAGGAGAAGACATTGCATTCTATTTGTCACCGATTGGTTCTTCTATGGCATCCCAATATTGTATTGAATGTAATTGGATTATTGGCGCTTCTAAATTTATTATGTTTGGTTCTGCGGGGAGTTTAGATAAGAATAAAACAATGGGTAAATTCATCATTCCTACTCACGCTTATCGTGATGAAGGAATGTCCTATCATTATGCCGCTCCTCAAGACTATATTGAAATTAAGAATAGCAGGAAGGTAAAAGAAATCTTTGATGAAATCCATATTCCTTATATTGAAGGAAGAGTATGGACTACTGATGCTTTTTTAATGGAAACGGAAGAACTTACAAATAAAAGAAGAGAAGAAGGATGCATTGCAGTAGAAATGGAAATTGCAGGTGTTCAAGCAGTTTGTAATTATTATAAAATGGATTTATACAACTTTATTGTAACTGGTGATGTTCTATCAAGTGAAGAATATCAAACTGAAAAACTTAAGGATGCAAATCATAATATCGATAAGTTTCAAATTGCATTAAAAATCATAGAAAGGATTTAGAAAAATGAAAACTATTGAAATATATGGTGAAAATCGTTTTGATGAATGGACAAAAACGCGTAATAGCTGTAGAGGAATTGTTATAAAAGATAATTCCATCCTGTTGTCTTATGAAAAAAAAGAAAATACATGGATGATTCCTGGAGGAGGAGTTGAAGAAAATGAATCTTTAGAGGAATGCTGCATTCGAGAAGTTCAAGAAGAAACAGGGTATATTACATCTCTTTCACCTTGCGTATTAAAGATTGTAGAATATTACGAAGAATGGAAATTTGTAAGTTACTATTATATTTGTAATATTGTGGGAAAAACAGAAAGAAAACTAACAAAAAGAGAACAAATGGTTGGAATGGAACCACGTTTTATTAGTATTGATGAAGCGATTGAAATTTTTTCTAAACATAATGATTATAAAGAATCTGATGAAATGAAAAGAGGACTATATGAAAGAGAATATAAAGCATTATGTGATATAGTGAAGCTCTTAAAAAAAGAGAGAGATTAATCTATAAAAATAAAAGAAAATATCAAAATATAAAGAAAGTTAGTTTACTATTAGTTGACAAAGTAAATTCCGAAATATCTAATACGTATATGTTTAAAATATGGAATTTTTGACATAGTAAAATCAGTTTTACAAGTACTGACTTGAGATAAAAC
>CAMCEE010000020.1 GCA_945873815.1 uncultured Caryophanales bacterium | reverse complement strand
AATATTAAAAGCAAATAATGGATTATTCACCCACGATTTGCTTTAATGGTTAGTTAATTTAAAGAGATGTTTATCAAAGGATATGGATTAAAGAATCATAAAAAAATTTATGAAAATACAGGATTATCAATTTCAATGTTAGGGAGAATAAGATTTAGTAGTTAATCTAAAAAAATGGTAATCACAAATTCAATATCGTGAATATTTAATTAAGCAATCAGGAACGGAACTAATCCTTTATAAAGGAAAAGGACCTATTATGACATAGATCCTATTAAATTTTTAGATTTTTTGATATCCCAAGGAATATAAATCTAATAATAAAATTTTCTTAATTGCCCTTGATATAGGATAATTATTATTTACCTGAAACTTGAATTGCTTTGATAAATACAGAAGGAACATCATATGAATTTGTTTGTAATTCATTATTTGATGCTAATTCTTTAATATTCATAAAGATATCGAATAGATTACCAGCTACTGTGATTAATGATAATGGTTCTGCAAGCTTTCCATCTCTAATCATAAATCCTTGAGCTTGAAGAGAGAAGTTTCCAGATTGTGGATTCATTCCAGAATGTAAACCTTGGACGTTATTGATATAGACACCATTTCCAACTTTTTCAATTAGTTGTGCTTCAGTAATCTTTCCACCTTTTACACAAACATTATTTAATGAAATACCGCGATAACCATTACCGGTTGAAGCAACATTATCTTTTGCAGCAGTTTTTAAGTTGTATGTGTATGTTTGGAGTATACCTTTTTTGATGAGTGTTTTATTGTATGTTGCAACTCCCTCATCATCGAAATATCTAAAGAAAACATTCTTTTTTAGAGGTTCTTCCGTAATTGTTAATTTAGTTGAAGTTACTTGTTGATTTAACTTATCTTTTAGTAATGATGTTCCTTTTTGAACTTCTTCACTTGATAGATTATCAAGGAAGAAACTTAAGAAAGATGAAAATGTCTTTGAATCAAAAATACATTTGTATTTACCACTCTTACATGGAGCAGAACCAAATTGAGAAATTGTTTTTCTGACTACTTCTTTTGCTAATTCGTCGACATTGACTTCGTCTAGATCGTTAAATAATTTAATTGCATAGCCATTTTTGGTATTACCTGCTTCATCGTTTGCAACTGCACTACTGAAAATGTATGCATAATTTGATTTTTGACTCAATTTTAATCCGTATGAATTAAGAAGAGTTAATTCTTCAACAACTTCTTCATATTGAGTTTCTACTTCTGTGATTCTTGGATCTAATTCTTTTACTTTTCTATCTAATTCTTTTGCAAGAGCAATCTTACTATTTGTTTCTGCTTCTGCAAGTTTTTTAGAGTAAACGTTTCCTTTTTTGTATTTTGGACTTCCTTCATAAATAAATCTCTTATCATCAGAAGTGATAACCATTGCATTTTCACGGATTTTAGAACAAATAAAATCTGGTGTAGTTTTATCTAATTTTTCTGAATTAGCGTAACCCATTGTTCCTTTATAAATACCTTTTGCTGCTATTTGATAGGAATCTGCGATTGAATATGAGTCTATTTCATTCTTAAAAAGAGAGAATGAAAGTTTTGTTGTTTTATGAATGTGTAATTCTAATGAATCCAAGTCATAATCTTTTGCTTTATCAAAAAATTTCTTATAGTTCATATTAAATAGCGCCTCCTCTTCCGCCTACTGTCATTTCACTTACTCTAATTGTAGGTTCACCAACATCTGCAGGAATGCTTCCTGAAGATGATCCACACATTCCTTGAGCTCTTAATAAGTCATTTCCAACCATATCAATTTTCAATAATGTATCTTTTCCAGAACCGATTAATGTAGCACCTTTAACTGGATATGCTATTTTACCATCTTTAATGATATATCCTTCATTTACTGCAAAATTGAATTCGCCAGTTGCTGGGTTAACGGAACCACCGCCCATTGATTTTGCGTATAAACCGAATTTAGTTGCAGCAATAATCTCTTCTTTTGTTGATTTTCCTGGAAGAATGAATGTATTTGACATTCTTGAAGTAGGTTCAAATTTGTATGATTCTCTTCTTGTTGCACCATTACCTTTTTCACCCATTCTACGTCCATTGAAATCATCAACTAAATATGATGTTAATACACCGTTTTTTATTAAGACGTTGCGTTGTGTTTTATTTCCTTCATCATCAATATTTCCTGAGCCCCAACCACCATCGATTGTACCATCATCAACTGCAGAAACGATGTCTGAAGCAATCTTTGTTCCTTTTTTACCAGAGAACACTGATAAACCTTTTGCAACTGATGTTGCTTCAAGTGAGTGTCCACATGCCTCATGGAAGATAACTCCACCAAATGCATTACCAATAATGACAGGCATCTTTCCGGATGGACATTCAACTGCATCTAACATTGTTAATGCGACTTTTGCTGCTTCCTTAGCTTCGTCTACTAATGAAACTTCCTCTAAGAAATACTCCATTCCTTTTTGAGCACCTGGTCCAGTACCGAATGTTTCCATTCCTTTTTCTGAAGCTGCAACTGCAAGAATATAAGCTCTTGCTCTTGAATGTGAATCTGTGAATTGTTTTCCAGTGCTATTGAAGATTGTGATTTCTTTCTCTGATGACATAAAATTTATCATGCAACGAACGATTCTTGGATCAATATTTTTACATGCATCGTTTGCATCTGTTAGCATTTTAACTAAATCCTTTTTAGGATATGTGGAAACTGGAATCTTGATTTGATTCAATTTACCTTGTTTGATTTTTTTGATAGAATTTACGCTTACGCATCTTTCACTATGAAATGAACAAGCTAAATCTGAAGCGAGTTTAGATAATCCTTTTAAAGATAAATCATTTGTGTATCCATAAACACTTTGTAAATCTTTTAATAATCTTATCCCAGCACCATATGTAATGCTATCTTGACATGCTTCAACTTTTCCATTATCTAAAGAAAGATTTGTTGATTTTGTTTCTTCTAAATAAATTTCTGCAAAATCTGCACCAGTAGCGGTAGCAAGATTTAGCACTTCTAAAGCTACTTTTTTAGATATCATATATTTTCTCCTTTTTAAAAAAATTGTACTCATACTTTACCATATTTTAAATAACAATATATATAGTTTTTGTAATAAAATTTGGAAAATATATAAAAAACAAGACATTTTAAGCATAGAAGTGGTAAACTAAAAGTGATTTTAGGAGGTTTTTTACTATGGTTAAAATAGATGTAATTTCAGGTTTCTTAGGCGCAGGAAAAACTACTTTAATTAGAAAGATGTTTGAATCTGCAAAGATTAAGAATGAAAAGGTTGTACTTATTGAAAATGAGTTTGGAGAAATTGGTATAGATGGGTCTTTTTTAAAGGATTCAGGTATTGAGATTAAGGAGATAAATTCTGGTTGTATCTGTTGTTCGTTAGTTGGAGATTTTGCTTCATCAATGAAAGAAGTAATCGCAAAATTTGATCCTACAAGAATTATTATTGAGCCATCGGGTGTAGGTAAATTATCCGATATTGTAAATGCTATTGGAAATGTTGATGCAGATTTAAAAGTGAATATTCTTACTACTGTTGTAGATGGAGGAAAAGTCAAAATGTACATAAAGAATTTTGGCGAATTCTTTGTTAATCAAGTTGAAAATGCAAACACAATTGTCGTTGGTAAGGTAGATAAGATAAGTGAAGAGAAATTGCAAGAATCTGTTGAATTAATAAGACAAGTTAATCCTAATGCAAATATTGTTACTACAAATATCAATGCATTTAACGGAGATGAATTAGTTGAATTCTTAGAAAAGAAAGATTCGTTTAAGGATGAATTACTTCATAAAATGATGGAAGAACACGAAGAAGATGAATGTGAAGATGAAGAATGCGAATGCCACCATCATCACCATCATGATGAAGGAGAATGTTGTCATCACCACCATGAAGAAGGTGAATGCTGCCACGAACATGATCATGATGAAGAATGTGAATGCCATCATCACCATCATGATGAAGGTGAATGTTGTTGTCACCACCATGAAGAAGATGAATGTTGCCACGAACATGATCATGATGAAGAATGTGAATGTCACCATCATCACCATCATGAAGAAGGCGAATGTTGTTGTCACCACCATGAAGAAGATGAATGCTGTCACGAACATGATCATGATGAAGAATGTAAATGCCACCATCATCACCATCATGGACATGATGCGGATGAAGTATTTACTTCTTGGGGATTAGAAACAGTAAAAGCATTTTCAAGAGATGAACTTAATGGTCTATTAAATGCAATGGCAAATGATGATTCTTTAGGTATGATTCTTCGTAGTAAAGGAATTTTGAAAGCAAGTGATAATGATTCTTGGTATTATTTCGACTATGTCGCAGGGGATTATGAGATAAGAGAAGGTAATCCTGATTACATTGGAAGATTCGTTGTTATTGGCTCTAAATTAGATATAGAAAAGATCAAAAGACTATTTGATAAATAGAGGTAAATAAGATGAAAAAAGTACCAGTATTTTTTATTAGTGGATTTCTAGATTCAGGTAAAACAAGTTTTATTATCGATACATTAAAATCTGATTTAGGTGATAATATGCAAAAAACTCTCCTTCTAGTTTGTGAAGAAGGGGAGGTTGAATACGATCCTAAGTTTTTAGAAGAAGCAAACACGACAATTAAGTATTTTAATTCTATCGAAGAATTTGATTATAAATTAATTGATAAATTAGTTAAAGAAGAAAAGCCTGATCGCATTGTTATGGAAATGAATGGAATGTGGAATTTAGAAGAATTACAATTTCCTCGTTCAATTGAAATAGTTCAAGTAGTTGAATTTATCGATGCTCAAACATTTGGTGTATATTTTAATAATATGAGACAAAAATTTGTCGATATCATTAAAAGAGCACATTTAGTTTGCTTTACAAAATTATCTAGTCAAGATCAAATTGAACCATATCGTGCTGCTTTAAAACTTATTAATAATAGATGTCAATATTTATGCATGGATAAGAATATGACTGCTTCTGATGCATTTGAAGAACCGCTTCCTTATGATATTGAAGCACCGGTTATTAAGATTGAACGCGATGATTTTGGAACATTTTACATCGATACATTTGATAATAAGAATAGATACGATGGCAAGACAGTTGAATATGATATTCAAGTAATATTAAGTGATAAGCTTCCACCTAATACTTTTATTGCAGGAAGATTTATTATGAATTGCTGCGCAAATGATATGCAATTATATGGATTCTTAGTTAAGGATAATTTGGGAAAAGATTTAGTCGATAGACAATGGATTCATTTAAAAGCTAAAGTAGCATATGAATGGTCTGATGAATATAATGAAGAAGAATTGATGTTATATCCAATATCAATTGAAACGATTCAAGGGCCAAAAGATGATATACTCAATCTTACAGGTAATTAATTATGACAAAAAAAGAAGAAAAGAATAAAGAACAAAGAGATTTGACATTTAATGGAATGACTGCAACTGAATGGGCTCACCATTCTCGTAGTGTTTGGAAAGATTTGCCTTCTCCAAAAGAATACAGCAAGATTCCTAATATGGATGTATTACCATTAGAATTATTAGATAGATTAATAAGTATGTACTCTAAAGAAGGTGATGTTGTTTTTGATCCTTTTATGGGCGCAGGAACTACTATCATCTCAGCAATAAGGAATAATCGATTTTGTTATGGATCTGAAATTCATAAGAAAGTATTTGATATTGCAAAATTTAATGTAGAGAATTCAATCAATCTTTTAGTAAATGGAGATTATGAATTGATGAATATGGATGCTTTTCTTGCAACCGAAAGAATTGAGGATGAAACGATTCAATTAATCATTACTTCTCCAAGTAAACCATCGATTTCCAAAAGAAAAAAGAAAGATGAGAATTCATTAGACTTTGGCGATGATAAATATGAAGAATATCTTAAGAATATTGAAGATTTGATGAGAAGATTATATCGAATAACTAAAAAAGGTGGATATGCAGTATTTATTGTTGAAGATTATCGTGATATAAAGAATAATAAACCATATGTAGAATTTCATGCAGACATTGCAAAAAAGGGAATTAAAGCAGGATATTTATATCAAGATGTAATTATCTATGATCACAATGATCAAAGGGGATTATTACTTCAAGGATATCCAAAAATCTTTTATGCAAACTTAAATCATAAATATATTGTTGTCTTAAGAAAATAAATTTCATTAGTGTATTTAAAAAAGGGGAAAATAACTATGACAATCACAAAAGATATAAAGTATGTAGGTGTTAACGACCATCAAGTTGACTTGTTTGAGGGGCAATATGATGTTCCAAATGGTATGTGTTACAATTCATACCTTATTTTAGATGATAATATTGCAGTACTTGATACTGTTGATGCTCATTTTAAAGATGAGTGGTTAAGAAATATTGAAGAAATCGTTGGAGATAATGAGATAAAGTATTTGATAGTATCTCATATGGAACCGGATCATTCTTCAAACATTTTAGAATTTGTTAAAAGATATCCTAATATTACAATTGTGTCAACTATTCAAGCATTTAATATAATGAAACAATTCTTTAAAACAGGATTTGAAAATCAAAGAATTGTGGTTAAAGAGGGTGATACATTAAGTCTAGGTAAACATACTTTAAGATTTGTTCCTGCTCCAATGGTTCACTGGCCAGAAGTTGTTATGAGTTATGATGAAAGCGATAAGGTCCTCTTTAGCGCAGATGCATTTGGAAAATTCGGTGCATTGGATGTAGAGGAAGAATGGGCTTGTGAAGCAAGAAGATACTATTTTGGTATTGTAGGAAAATATGGAATGCAAGTACAAAACGTATTAAAAAAACTATCTCAATTTGAAATTAATACGATCTGTCCTTTACATGGACCAATATTGAATGATAACCTTAGTTACTATTTGAATTTATATAATACTTGGTCTAGTTATCAACCAGAATCAAAGGGAGTAATGATTGCTTATTCTTCAATCTATGGAAATACGAAGAAAGCATGTGAACTACTAAAAGAAAAACTTGAAGGAAAAGTTGAAAAAGTTGTCTTATGTGATTTAGCTAGAGAAGATATGGCAGAAGCGGTTGAAGATGCATTTAGATATGATAGATTAGTTCTTGCTTCTTCTACGTATAATGGTGATGTTTTCCCATTTATGAAAGAATTCATTAACCATCTATTGGAAAGGAATTATCAAAATAGAGTAGTTGGATTTATCGAAAATGGTTCTTGGGCTCCTCAAGCAAAAAAAGTTATGATGAAGATGTTTGAAGGTGCAAAGAATATTAAGTATTTAGAGAATTCAGTGACAATTCTTTCAAGTATGAATGAAAAAAATGTCTTAGAATTAGAAAATCTTGCAGAAGAATTAATATAAGCGAAACAATATAAAAATACTCCAGTCAATTGATTGGAGTGTTTTAGTTTATTCTATCTTTTTAACAATTTTTAAAAATAAATATCGTTAAAAAATAAAAAAGAGGATGAAAAATCTTTTGTTTTCTAATCATCCTCTTATATATATTAGATGGCGTTCCCAAGGTGATTCGAACACCCGCCCTTACGCTTAGGAGTTATGAAACTCCCCTTAATTATCTTGTATTATTTATATAATCGTTAATATTTTGTATATTTTGCTTAAATAGCTTGTATATCTTACATAACTTTTATATCTAACAAGTTATGAGTGCCTATATGGTGCCCATTTTTATGGTGTCTATGGTGTCCAAGGATGTTTTATAAGTAAAAAAATAGAACAAAACTAATAAGAATAATCTTTGTTAGTTGAAAAACTAAATGCAACAATATTAACGCTCGAGTGTCATAATAAGAAATAGAGATAGTAAAAAAGGGCATAAAGCCCATGTAACAACGATTTAACTCTTCCTTGAATATTTTATTTATGGTATTATTTTCATGTGAAGGAGAGAATTCTTCATAAAACTAAGCACGTCAAAAATTTGTTGAATTTAGTATTTGGAAAAACTAAATGCAACAACAGTTGGTATTTATCAATATTTTTTGAGCTTAGTTTGACCAAAAAATAATTGGCTGTTATTTTTTGATTTTTTTAGTTAATGATTGAGTCAGGTTTACATTCTGAGGCTCAATCTTTTTTATTTCAATAATGTCTAAGAATTCTTTTCCTAGAACCATTTCTGCAAGATCATATGGTGTAACACCATTCAATCCTGGTCGATAGTATGAATTAATGTGTGAAAACATTAAATTGACTTTTTCTTGCGTTAAGTGATTCAATGAGTGATGCTTTGGTTCAATATATCTTATTAGTTCGTGATTTCGTTCACAAGCTCCTTTTTGAGAAGAACAATAAGGATCACAATAAAATACATTCGATAGTTTATTTTCTTTTTCATCAAATTCTAGACGATAGAGTTCATTAAATTCTATACCATTATCACAAAGCATAATTGGAAAGATTTTTTTCCATAATTCTATTCCAATTTTTTTGCGTAAATCTAAAAGAACTTTATTTACTTCTTCTGAAGTAGCGTTTGTAATGAGAAATCCAAACTGGAAATGTAAAGCAGGAAAATGAATCGTTAATAAGCGTTGCATATCACCAATTTTTCCAATAACAGTATCATATTGAGATATTAGTTTATCGGGATTCTCCTTGCAAAATATACGAAAATCATGAAAAGTTCGCCAATTAAACACGTTTGATGGTTTAACAATGCGGTGAATATACTCCTTTTTAGGTTTAAATGTAACTTTTCTTGGTAAGTCGAGATTTCCAGCTGTGGTATATCCATCATTAATCCAATTCCGAATTGTTCTTTCATTTACTTTAATCTCAGGATGACTAGTTAAGATGTGATTTAATGATTGTCCTTTTTCTTGAAGAAGAGGTGAAATTAATTCATCAATAGCTTTGAATTCTTCTTTGTTAATACGTATACCAGAACGAGAAGTACTACGAAGACTTTCAGTTTTCTTCTGCGCTTCATCAGCGTAATAATAACGATGAGTTAATATGCAACTAGATTTATTTTCACATTTATTACAAATAAAAGGGAAACGAGTAACTTTTTTACATTGTCTTTCTATGAAGTGATTACATTTTTTAGTGCATCTATTACAGCCTTTTGGTAGATAAGGACAATTACCTAGGTTAACGCAGTTGATTCTTAAAACATTAGTTTTCCTTGCCTTTAAGATATCATTTATTTTAATTTCACGATAAATAGATTGTTTAGCAACATCTATTTTTTTACATATAACTTTTACAGGAATCTCATCTTCTAAATATGATTGTAATTTCACTCTATCTTGATAACTTAGTTGACCGTTCTTCATATATTTTACCTCCATTATAGATAAACTAAGCTCAATATAATTATCTATTCAGCTTTAGAAAAAGTAAAAGTTAAAGTTCGGATTAAATTGTTGCATTTAGTTTTTCAACAATAAGAATAATCTTTAATAATTTTTAATTAACTGGTTGTTTAAACATGGAAAAAGGGGTATAATAAAAATGCATATGAAGGTGTGCAATATAGTGCACATTTTTATTTAGGAGTGATTTTTTATGCCATTGAAAAATACATATATATCTTTATTTAGTAGTGCTGGTGTTGGATGTTTTGGTTTTAAAATGAATGATTTTGATTGCATTGCAACATTAGAATTGATAGAAAGAAGATTAAATATACAGAGAATTAATAATAAATGTAAATATGATTCTGGTTATATTTGTGGAGATATTACAAAAAACGAAATCAAGACCAAACTATATGATGAAATCAATTACTGGAAACTTAGAGAAAAAATGAATGATGTAGATGTAGTTATAGCTACTCCCCCTTGTCAAGGTATGTCTGTTGCCAATCATAAGAAAACTGAGGATGAAATTATAAGAAATTCGCTTGTTATAGAATCAATTAATATTATAAAAAGAATTCTTCCAAAGTTTTTTGTGTTTGAAAATGTGCCAGCATTCATAAAAACTATTTGTACAGATAATGATAAGATTGATAAGACTATTGGTGAAGCTATAAAAGTTAATCTAGGAAATCATTATAGTTATGTTGCAAAAGTACTGAATTTTAAAAATTATGGTTCAAATTCTAGTAGAACAAGAACGTTAGTTATTGGTGTTAGAAACGATATATCAGCTTTTTGCTCTCCATATGACTTTTTTCCTGATTATGTAGAAGAAAAAACACTTAGACAAGTCATAGGTGGTATGCTTCCGTTGAATGAACCTTATGAGTTTGATCCTAATGACATTTATCATTTTTTTAGAGGCTATGATGAAAAAATGAGAAGTTGGATTTCTTGTTTAAAAGAGGGACAATCTGCTTTTGATAATGAAAAAATTGAGAATCGTCCACACCAAATAATTAATGGCGAAATAGTAGAAAACGTCAAGAAGAATGGTGACAAATATACAAGACAATATTGGGACAAAGTTGGTCCATGTATCCATACAAGAAACGATCAGCTTGCAAGCCAAAGCACTATTCATCCACATGATGATAGAGTTTTTAGTATACGCGAATTAATGATACTTATGTCCATTCCTTGTGAGTTTAAATGGACTGATATTGACTTTAATGAATTAAATAAGATGTCGCACGATGCTAAAGTTAAATTTATGAAGAAAGAAGAAATTAATATTAGACAATCAATTGGCGAAGCCGTTCCTACTAATATTTTCAATCAAATAGCTCATAAAATTAAATTGTTTTTGAAAAAGCAAAATCTTTCTTTAAAAGAAATTGTAAAGATTATTTCTGACAACAAATTAGATGAGAATGGGAATATAGTTGGTTTTGTTAATGAAAATATCGATAATATTAATTTTTCATCTTTATGTAAGATAGTTGAGTACTCTAACGCTCAAAGAAATGAACAATCTGCATATTATACAGACAAAATGCTTATAGATAAAATATATGATTACTTACCTGATTTCGACAAAGAAGAGATTAATATATTGGAGCCAAGTGTTGGTGCTGGTAATTTTATCCCCTCAATTATAAATAAGTATTGTGATAAAAAAATAAACTTGGATTTGGTTGATATTGATTATACTTCAATTGAAACAGTTAAAATAATGCTTAAGCATTTTGAAAGCGATAGGGTAAAAATTAATTATATTGTTTCAGATTTTCTAACTTTTGTACCAAATAAAATATATGATTTGGTGGTTGGTAATCCTCCATTTACTAAGATTTCGAAACGAGATATTGCTTTAGGTAATAGAACATATTATTGCAATTATAATTCAACAAATTTGGCTTCGTATTTTTTGGAAAAATCTTGTAACATATCAAATAATGTATCAATGATTATGCCTAAGAATATTTTAAATACTCCAGAATATAAAGATACGCGTGATTTTTTAGGCAATTATAATGTGTCTTCTATTCTTGATTTTGGTGAAAATGGATTTAAAGGAGTACTTGTTGAAACTATATGTCTAAATGTTAATACAAGCTTCAAACCTTCGAAAACTTGTGTTTATTCAATAACAAAAGATTTAAAGATTGAGCAACCTCAAAAGTATATTTTTGACTCAAAATTACCATATTGGATAATTTATCGTAATGAAGCCTTTGATAAATTCTTTTCAAATATGACTTTTAATGTGTTCTCTGTCTTTAGAGATAGACAAATCACAAGCTCTTTACTTAATGAAGAAAAAAAATGTACAAAAGTGAGAGTATTAAAATCAAGAAATATAAGCGATGATGGTTCTAAAATTTTGGATATATCAGGATATGATGGATATCTAGAAAAAGATGATTTAGCTGGATTGGAAGTGTCAAAATTTATTGATAGAGATGATGTTTTCTTGACACCAAATATGACCTATAAAACTCGAGTTATGAAGAAAGAAAAAGGATATATTGTAAATGGTTCTGTTGCTATATTGATTCCAAGTAAAGATATGAAAATTTCTAAAGATGATTTATTATTTTTTTCAAGTGATGAATATAGAAACTTTATGCAAATTGCCAGAAATTATCAAACAAGATCACTAAACATAGATTCTAATTCTGTTTATTTTTTTGGAATAAGACAATCACAATAAGAAGATTTTAATTATTAATAAATGATAGATATTGTTTAAAGACTCGAATTGAAATAATTTTGGGTCTTTTTTAAAAAAAAATCGGATAAAAGTACGATTAAATAGGATTTTTATACTAACTTTGAGAAAAATATGCTAAAATTAATAAGAAATTTTTCGTTACATAACTAATACAATTATGTAGATTAATAGGAGAAGAATTATTATGCGTTTTATAGATCAAAATGAAGTTAAAAATTTTATTATGAGTCACAACTATGATATAAGATTGAGTGGTAATGCTCGTTGGATTGATCAAAAATGTACTCCGGATGTTTTAACAATTATAGCTGACTGTGTTCTTGAATATGTGTATGATAAAGAGAATGACGTTGAATTTACATCACGTGATATATGGAATAATCCATATACAGATTTGCACATTTCATCAATGTTTAAAAAACCAAGCGTTATGAACGGCAAAGCTGGTAATGAGTATGACAAGTTTTTCTCACAACCTTTAGAATTGTTTGCTTATTCAGGAATACTAACTAAGAACAAACGAGGAAGATATAATTATTATAAAGTATTTAATAAAGATATATTAACTTTCTTAGCACTTAGAGAAATTAATAGTTTAACATTTTTGAATATATATTGTGAAAAAGTTCTAAGAGATTCGGGATTATTTAAAGTGTTTGAGGATTTTTTCGAAAATACAAACAAAGATACTTTTAGCAAAATGAAGAATTCTTTTGTCCAATTCACTATTGAAAATACACCTATTACAAAACCTACTGAGCCAAGAAGAATTTTTACTAAGGTTATTAATCCTATGGCTTTTACTAGGAATAAGAAAGGCACAGAAAAAGGATTGTTATCAAAGAATTTAATAGGTTTTGATATGTTAATGTATAACAGAGAAAATTTTAGAGATATGTATAGCTCTAAGCCAAAAGAAATAACAAGAAGTGAACATGTGGTTAATCGTCCACAAAATCCATACAATGCTTATGCTGTTGCTAAAGCTATTAAGATGGTAAAATTTTATAATAATGACTATAATTTTGGTAAATCGGAGGTTGAACAATATAGTCACGATGAAAATGCCACTCATATTCATCATATCTTTACTCGTGAATCATATCCTGAAATTTCAGACTATTTTGAAAATTTAATTGCATTGACTCCAACTCAACATTATAACTATGCACATGTTAATGGTAATACTCAGATTATTTCAAAAGACTTTCAATATATTTGCATATTATCCAAAATTGGTACAATCAAAAAATCATATGAGATGCATAACGGATTATACGAATTTCATAAGATGTGTTTTGTTTTGAAAACAGGCTTAGAAAATGATAAATATTTAGATGTTCCTTATTTAGATTTTGATCAAGTCGTAAACTATGTAAATATCGATTTTAATAATTAACATGAAAAATATAGATATAGGATTAAGAATAAAATTTTTAAGAAAACAGGCTGGGCTTAGCCAAGAGAAATTAGCTAGAAAAATAGCTTTTGATAGAACATTAATATCAAAAATCGAATCTGGAAAGTATAATTTAACTATTAACACCTTAAAACAAATATGTGATGGTATAGGAGTATCATTAAAAGATTTCTTTGATTTTGAATATTAATATATTAAGAAAAAACACAAAAATTGAACTAATTTGTTTTGCTAAAGAAACATTATATCTGTCTTTGGGATATTTAATGTTATATTTAAGGGAAAGGAGAGATTTAACATATGAATTTTGGAAAAAACAATCAAGTTTATTTTGCAAATGACAACGAATATTTTTATGCTTTAGGATACCTAGCCAATAATAATCACGCTGAAGTTTATTGGGAACATAACGAAGATCAAGGAGCCTGGGGAAGTGAAGGAAGAATTCATTGCTTAGTACCACCAGCAAGATTTCCACAAAATTTCACTTTTACCGCTGGAAAAGGTTCGGTATATGCTAGAATAAATTGCAATGACTATGTTGGAGTATTGGTTAGAACACATCATTTTGCTATAAATGGTGCTTTAAATAATTATGCTACTATTATCAGTACTGTTCCTAGTCAATATCACGCTGATTTTATTGCTGGTTATAATGCATTATAAATTTTTATTACAAAGAAATAACTCAAATAGGGGACTTATAATCATATAATCCCCTTGATTTCTTTGTAAATATGCGCGCTGAAATAATAACGTCTTAAGGATACAACATGTTTAGATAATTGATTTAATCCCTTTGATAGATACGTTTAAAATTGAATTCGATTGTAATTGTCAATAATTTTGTGTAGTTTTTTATCGGTTAAAAATGTAGGTAATTATCGTTTAATAAACAATAATGGTATAACCCTTAAGGGTTAAGCGGCTCGGAATTTTTTGTTTGTTGATCAATATCAATAAGCTTATCTTTGATACGATAGGACTTACCTGTAATTTTAACTATTGTCGAATGATGAATTAATCTATCGATAATAGCATTAGCAAGAACGGGATCACCAAGGACTTCACCCCATTTAGATAATGGTTGGTTAGTAGTAATAATAGTTGATTTCTTTTCATATCTAGCAGCGACTAATTGAAAGAAAACGGAAGCATAGATTTTATCTACAGGAAGATAACCAAGTTCATCAATAATAAGTAATTTATATTTAGCATAAGATTTAACAAAATGTTCAACCTTATTTTCTGCGACAGCTTTCTTAATTTTAGCAATTAGAATTTGAAAATGAATAAAATAAGTTGATATGTGATTAGCGGATGCTTCAACACCAATAGCGGTAGCAAGATGAGTTTTACCAACACCAGAAGAGCCAATGAATAAAATATTTTCGAAAGACTCAATGAATCTAAGAGAAGCTAAATCTAATATTTGATTTTTCGAAATAGAAGGCTGATAAGAAAAGTCAAAATCAGATATTCTTCTAATAAAAGGAAAATTAGAAATAGCTAAATTAATTTCAGCAGCTCGTTTTTCTCTAAAATCAATTTCTTGATTAGTAAGTTCTAAAAGAATATCAACAAATGATAAGTTTTTAGAAATTGCATCATCTAGATAAGTAGGTAAATATTCTTTAATTTTAGTAAGTTTTAATTGATCTAAATTATTAGATAGTTGAATATAATTTGACATGATTAACTCCTTTATAAATTGTCATAAATAGAAAGATTGATATTAGCGATTTTCTCAATATCCTCACTAGAAGCGGATTTCATAGCTTCTGATTTTAGGATATTAATATAATCATCTTTTGAATAATTAATACGTTTTTGAGTAATCTTGTGCGTTTTAATCAAAGATTTGTTACAATAAATGCACAAGGTATCATTGGAAACACTGATAGAGACTGTTTTTCCAATATACTGGGGATCTACGGAATATTTTCGATTATCGTAAGTTACAAGAGCCTCTTTAGAGACAATTCTAGTAATGTCTTTAACGTCAATATAGGAGCGAAATATATCGTCGTTAGGAAGATTTCGAAGATATTCTTTTTCTTTTTCAAATAGCTTAAATGGAACCATTTTAGTTGCTTGAGATATTTCATTATTTAAATCAGAATTCAATTCAGCAATAATTAGTTCTAATTCTTCAAAAGAATCAAATTCATAATCATATGGCCTTAGCCTTTCCATAGTTCTAGCAAGAGCTTCAACCTTCCCTTTAGTTTGAGGCCTAAATGGACGACAAGTCCAAACTTCAAAGCCAAAGTCTTTAGAGAATTGATAGAAAGATTCATTAATTACAGCTTCTGAATAATTACTTTTAGAATGGTCAACAACAGTTTTCATATTATCAAATATTATTTCTTTTGGAATACCATCGAAATACTGGAAAGCATGAATCATACTTTTAAAAACTGTATCTTGTGACCTGTCTAAAGTTAATTCGATATATTTTAATCTGGAATATCCAAGTACAATTAGAAATATATTGAACGTTATTGAATCACCATTTCTATAATGTAAAGTCATTGTTTCTTTCCAATCGACTTGAGCTTGTAAACCAGGATTTGTTTCAAATCTAATGGTAGCCTTTTTAGTTTCGTCTAATTTATATAGTGAACAATAATCTCTAAGAATTGTATATTTCCCTTGATATCCTTTCTTACAAATAAATTTATAGATTGAATTATAGGAACAGCATAGTTTAAGCTTTTCATTAATTATCTCTTTATAAGGATCCAATTTAGAAGGCATTTGTTTTCTTATTGGCGGTTTACTTTCATCTTGATAAAAATACTTTTTAGCAGTTCTATAATCACATCCTCACGCCTTAGCAAGTTCAGCAAAGTTTGGTTTTATTTCATCCATCTTTAATACTCTTATCCTTTCATAAATATCTTTTCTCATTTGTTATTACCTCCATGACGAGATTATAGCAAAAAGAAAAGGAATCGTTAGAAACCAACATTTTCAACCGATGATTTCCGACAATTCCATTATGATATTTACATTCGATTAATCATTTAAATTAAATATATCAAATAAGACCTATGTGATGAGTGGCATTATAGCCAGAATTGGAATCAATAGTTTTTTTTATTTGGTTCAGTACACAATATAAGGATGCTTATTATCAAAAACAAGGGATGACAAATTGAAATGTTGTGTCTACTTTTCGTTGAATAGTCCAAAAAGCAGTTAAAATTGTTGCATTTTTATTGTTGAAAAAAGTAATTTGGGAATTTTTCTTAATCTGTAAAGTTGAAAAACGTGCAATTAATAACCTATTTTATATTGCAAAAACGTGCAATTAATAGAAATGGTATAAGGTAAGGAAAACGATTTATTGGAGAATAAAGATAAACATCATTTAATTTATTTTACGAAAGATGAAAAAAAATAGGTGCTGCATCATATTGAATATATAAAATAGAAGCTGGTAAATGTTTTATATCGGATTATTGGATTTTTGAAGAAATCAGGAATAACAATCTATGACATTTATGCTTTGAAAAACTTGAAGAAGTTACAAAGCAAGATGGTCTAACATATTATGAAATTAATTCTAAAAAAGAAGATTCTATTCGTTTTTGGAAATCATTAGGATTTGTTGAAAATGGATTAGATGAATATGGAGAAAAATTATTTATAAAGAAATAACAAAAAAACAGCTTCATAACTATTAATCCTGGAGCTGTTTTAATATCTTTATGGCGTTCCCAAGGTGATTCGAACACCCGACCTTACGCTTAGGAGGCGCACGCTCTATCCAGCTGAGCTATGGGAACATAAAAGAAGTTATTCTTCTTCTTTTTCTTCTTCACTAGTCCATGAAGATAATATTAAATCAATTTTCTTATCGATGTCAAGATATGTATTTCTGCATTCTTGTTTATTTTGTTTAAAAGATTTAAAACATTTTAATATTAGTTCTCCACCTAATGATTTAAGGTGATTTAACATATATTGAGGAAAGAGAAAGTGAGAACCATATTCATAATCTATAAACTCGCTGGAATAAGCATATTTAGCCTTTTTAAGACGCTTTTCCATTCTTGCCACATGATTAACGCTATCCCACATCGTATCGTCCTTAGAAGCGATAAAAACATATTTGCATTTCCCATCTTCTATTTTTATAAATGCATCTTTATTAATCTTTTTTTCGTTTTCATTAAAGAAATTAATTGAATGAGGCTCTTTATTTACAGAATATTCAATATCTGTTAAATTCCAGTATTCTTTTTCATTTGGAAATGGATGAAATGGGATTTCTTCATTTTTATAAGTTAACGATGAAACACCGCTAGGCCATTCTTCCATTTTTTCCTTTTTTCCTTGATATAATCCTTCTAGAACATAATCGCATGGAGAAATATTTATACTTAATGAAATGTCTGAAAAAAGAGAAGATGAGACTAGTGAAATGGTACTCCAAGTAGAACCACCTACTATTCCAATCTTTTTGATTCCTTTTTCTTTTAGAAATGAAATAGCATTTTCAATTCTTTCTAATGGGAATAATGAAAACTTAACGTTACTTTTCTCTTTATCATAAGGATATATTCCTAAAGTATTGATATTGTATTTTTGGAGTAATTTTGCAGCAGAATTAATGAATTCTTTATGATGCCCTAAGATAACAATAAAAGCATACTTACTATTCTTATTAGCGATATAGTATTCTCCATTAAATGAATTTTTATGTGAATTCAAAGTAATCTTTTTCATGACTCTCCTTAAGTAACAAAACAATTATAATCTATGAATAATGTTATTAGCAAGTTTTAGAACAAAATAAAAAGATGGATTACCAAGTACCTATAAGGTATTTTTTTGGAGAGGCTTCCTTTTTTAGAGTCAGGCTAGCATAATACCACGTCTTTTCTTTTTCATACGCATAATCATAAAAGCTTTTAGTTTTCCAAGTGACGCCAACTGTTTAGTTAACTCGTCATATTTTGATTAACTGTTCTTAGCTTGAGTGTGATAAAAATAACGGCATCATATTGGTGATGGAGGCGTGTTTTGACATCAAATATGCTAAAAACTTTTATTCTTCAAATAAATCTTCTATTTTACAACCGAGTATTTTAGACAATCTAAATAGTATATCTGCTTGTGCTTTGTTTATATCGTTATGGCGTTGTTCGTACATTTGTATATTACGAATTGATACTTCTGCCTTTTCAGCAAGTTGTTTTTGGGATAATCCTGCCGCGGTGCGGATTCTTTTAAGATTTGTTTCTTTTTTGTGAGCATCAATATATTCGTCTGCAACAGAAAAGAACTTTGTTATATCAGCTTCGTGAAGAGTGTCGTATAACGCTAAAACCTTTTCAATAGGGAATGCTTTGCTTATATTAAAGAAAGATATTGCTTTATAGTTTTGATATTGTGCTAACGCCCAACCTGCCCAATAAAATCTAGAACGGCTAAAAAATGGTTTTGGTGCAAGCAATCTACCATTTGATGCAGTAGTATTTACAACATGATCTAACAAATCTATTGCAGAATATCCAACTAAAAATCTTGGATTTCCTTTTTCTATTTGTTTCGCCACTTCGGAAGAGGCAAACATATTCCAATATACTTTTGGTTCGTAGCCACAAGCAACTGCGTATTCAAACATTGTACCGATATTCGTAGCAACGCTATCTAAATATCTAACGTCATAAGATTTTATCGCCATTTTTGAGTCCCTTTCTAATAATATCCATTACAAATAAGCCGTCCGACACCAATTTTTGTCTATGACCGCTTAAATAAGCTTCTCTTGCTTTCTTATCACGGCTAACTCGTTTTACGTAATATTCCTTACATTCGGCTAATTCGTAACTTATATATTTCACCGCATTAAACGCTTTTTTAGACTTTAATACAATTTGAATACCCAATTCACCAAGACGCATAGCTTCAGCAAGTTGTTCAACGGAAATAGTGTTGTTAATAAAATCCCTAGCAAAGCTAAAATAAGAATCATCTGCACGATAGCCTATAATTACGTCATACTCTTCCGCGTCAACGTAAAAATTTTCTAATATATATTCTTTTGCTTGTGATGAAATAGGGGTATTAACGTCAAACGTTCTAAACTTCAATAAAAGTGCCATCCAATTAAGAATAGAATATTTTTCATCTCTTAAATCTAAAATTTTGTAATCACTTAAATCAATTTCATATTGATTAGCATATCCGTTTGTTTCGTTGTTAGAACAAGCCCATTCTTTTGCAAGTTCCACATTTTCAGTACAGTAAAAACCTAATCCGTAATCATTCTTCTTATTGCCTTTACCGAATTCTGGTTTTTCAATAATATCCTTTGAACCATGATAAATAATCATAATAATTCACCATCCTTGCCAATATTGTATCATTAAAATGTCATCTTCTCAATGCATTATGCCCCCAAAATTAAAAGTTATCATTAAAATGATATAAAAAAATGCCAAAACTTTTACTAACTGGTATACCGAAATAATTAATGCATATTCCAATAATTCTTTTGGTGTTTTTCTTACAAATGCAATTGCAAAAATTAATAATAACTACATACAAAAATTAATTAATATTGTATATGTTTATACTAATTTTAATAGGCTTAGAAAGCGTATTTTATATATGTCTTTCAATAGAAAAGGGCGACTAGATTAGACTCTATTCACCCCATTAGATTTTACATAACCTTTTTTTATTGTTTATTACGTTCTACCTCTGCGACATTAATCCAATTTTCTGAACATAGACTAAATTGGTTGAATTTATTCGTTAAAGTTAAGTCTATAGATTGTGCATTCCAATGAGTAACACCATCTGGACTTGTTCTTGCAAACAAAACGCTGTCATATCCAGCATCTAGATCAATCTCATATGACCAAACTTTTCTAGTATCATCATTTTTATATGTTCCAACATAAGTCATTTTCTCTCCTGGAAAAGCTTTATTATAGCTTGATTCATCATTCGAATTCCACAAATATATTGTTGAAATAGCACCATCTTTATTCCACCAACTTCTATCAACAAAATAATATGTAATAACATGTTGAGATACATATGTGTTGTCATTTCCATTAGTATTTAATTTGGATTTATAGTAGAAATCATACTTACATGTTTTTTCTGCAGTAAAACCTTCTTCTGTTATACCATATAGACAATGATCAAATGTTTTATGAGCTATTCCGAGCGAATCACGGATAGTTACAGCATCACCCTTATTCAATTCGACGTTTGTCAACATATATTCATCTTTTATTTCACCAGAAGAAGAATCAGTACCATTTGCTGGATTATCTTTCATTAATGTTTGGGTACCATTTACATCGAGGAAGAATAATGATCTTTCATTTGCATTTGCTTTCTTATAGTGTGATGCATATGTATATTCTGTTCCATTTTTGATATATGGTTGTACAGTTACGATATTTGCTAAATATTTTTCTGCAATTTCATCAATCTCTAAAACTAAGAAGTAATTATATGTAACTCCATCTGGAGAAGCGTATGTGGAACCACATGCATTAATCCAATCTGTAATTCCTTTTTCTCCTTCTTGAAGCTCGCCGTTTGCTCTATATGTATTTTCTCCAGCAGAGATGCTACGGTATGCATATTCAATTCTTAAGTGTAAATCAACTTTACTAGCGTCTTTATCATATGCGACGTGGAAACCAATCTCTTTACCATTTAAACCAGTAAGATATTCGTTTAGTGCTGCATCATTTTCCATTGAAACTGCTGCGACAAAGCGTAGAGATTTTGTATTATTCTCATTAGTTTTTGCTTGTGCAACTGCAGGGCTAATAATAGTTGAATCTCCACCTGTTGTAAATTCTGGAGTTTCTACTGTTTCTCCTTGAACTACTCTTTTAATTCCAAATCCATCGTTATTTGTTTCACCGACGGAATATGCAAATTCTTTATTCTTGCTAACTGCATCTATTGATAATGCTAGTGCACCTACAGATAATACAGAAGATGCGACTAATAATATTTTTCCTAATTTTTTCATATTCATTTTTCTCCTTTATTAATAAAAATCTCCATAACCTTCAGAATCTTCTTTTATATCTGGCTCGCTCGATGAAGAATTTTCGCTTGATTCTTCTTCACTACTTGTTGCTTCGCTAGAAACCTCACTACTAGAAGAGAGGGATGAACTAGATGATTCGCTTGAAATAACTTCGCTACTAGAGGATTCGCTAGATATTTCACTTGAAACTTCACTGGAAACTTCGATAGAGGTATTTGTTGATACTTCACTAGATGTAACGCTAGATACTACACTAGAAACTTCACTAGAAGTAATACTAGATACCTCACTTGATATTTCACTTGAAGTGTTGATACTTGAAGTAGAAGAAATATCTTCACTTGAAGTTACGCTACTTGAATCAGAACTAATAGAAGATTGAATAGACAATGAACTACTAGATTCTATGCTTGTAATTGAACTTACTGATTGTTCATTTGATGAACTTTCGCTACTTGATATGCTTTCTAAGCTTGTATTACTAGATACACTTACTTCACTTGAACTTGAATCACTACTAGGAGAGATTGACTCTTCACTTAAAGTGGTTATATCAATATTCGATGAGTTTGAACTACTATTTTCATTTTTTGAAGTTTGATTCGAACTACTTGAACTTGTTGAAGGCTTCATTGATGTAGTTACTGATGATACGGAAGGACTAGATACGTTTTCACTTGAACTAGTCTTTTTACCACATCCTGCAACAGTTAATGCAATTGCAAGGAGGGAAAGAACAAATAATGCCTTTTTCATTAGAAATGCCAAATATCTTTAATGCTTCCGTTATCGTTAAAGATGTTTGTGTCTCCACCAGAACAAGTAATGATATCTTCTTCTTCGAGGGGGACAATTAAAATAGTAGGTTTTTCATATTTTTCTTTGTTTTTCATAGTGTTCTCCTTCCACTGAAAATGTTATTTTTCCTTTAATGTATTATTACATAAAAGCGCTTTCATTACAATAAAGATAGACGAAAAAAAACACAAAAAAATAGAAAAATCGAAGTTTTTTACATATATGGTATATTTATTGAATAATATAATTAGGAAATATAAAAAAGCACCAGGAATACTGGTGCTATAATCTCTGATTTTAAATAAATAAGAAAATTATTTTTATAGGTTGACGACTAATGTATCAAAGGATACAGTTGCTTTATTTCCGTCACCGAACCATTTTGCTTCATCTGATAATATGATTTTATTGAATTCATCTGTTAGATGAATGTCAATCGTTTTTGCACCCCAATCATTTTTTCCATCTCCACTTCTTCTAGAAAGAACGCAATAATCATAGGTATCTAAATCAATGACATATGACCAGGTGTTGGTTTTTGTTTCTTCGTCCCATTTTAAATGCGTCATCTTTTCACCTGGATAAGCAACTTTATAACTGTCTATTCCTTCTCTTGAATTCCATACGTAGATATACGTTGATGCAGCTGCAGTGTTCCACCAACTACTATCGATAAAATAAATTGTTGTACCGATTTGATCAAAGCATGAGTTTTCTTCACTTGAAGAAGAAACTGTATCATTTGAACTGATTTCACTAGAAGTAACTTCAATTGAAGAGACAACACTTGATACTTCATTAGAAGTTGCTTCGCTTGAAGTAATTACAACATTTGATGAAGAAGCAATAGAAGAGTTATCTTCACTAGAAGTAACTTCATCTGAAGAGACAACACTTGATACTTCATTAGAAGTTTCTACACTTGAAGTAATATCTACATTGGATGAAGTAACAATAGAAGAATTATCTTCACTAGAAGTAGATTCATTTGATGTAACTGATGATACTTCATTTGATGATGTTGGTGAAGAACTAGGCGTAGCACTTGAGGATGATGAAGAACTTGTCTTTGTGCTTGAAGAAGATGAAGAAGGTTTTGCACTTGAAGTAGTTACAGAAGTTGTTGCTTTAGATGTTGTTTCACTTGTTGAAGTCGTAGAAGTAGATGAAACTTTTCCTCCACCACATCCTACTAATAATGCTAATGATAATAATGATAATGATATAATTTTTTTCATAAATACTCCTTTTTTTTAATTATATTCTACAACACTTAGAGAGAAATCACATCCTGGGTCTCCCCATACTGCAGTAGAAGATTCTAATGTGATAGTATTCTTTTCTCTATCTAGTGTTATGTCTTTTGTTTTTGCTCCCCAATCTAAATTTGTAGCACTTGAATCTGGATTTCCTCTAGCAATAACTGCTTTAGTATATTTAGAGAAATCAACATCATAGTACCAAGTGTAACATCCATTTGCATCTTTTGAATCTGATAGCTTAGTCATTTTTTCTCCTGGCCAGGAAGCGTTTTTCTCACCACTTGAATTAAAGGCATATATATATGAAGCTGCCTCATCAGCGTTCCACCATGGTTTATCGGTAAAGTAATATCTTACGATATTATCATCATCAGGAGTTGGAGTTGGAGTCGGAGTTGGTGTTGGATCAACTATTTCATTTTCAATTAAATTGATAGTTGGTTCAAATACTGCTTGATATACGTTTACATCTTTAACGACTTTATCAGTATAAGTTGGAAGTCCGACGTTAGGTAATGTATAACACCATGTGACGAATTTCATATTAGGTGAAGAACAAGTAATTTCATTTTTTGGAAGAACATCTCCTACGTTTAATGTCAATACCTTAGCATATTCAACATACGTCATTTCGTCTTTTGTTCCTGCGGTATTATTATATAATCCGACGCTTGTAAGATTTAGAACAACATTATTAGTATTTGATGTAGCATTGTTTCTTTTTCCTTCTTCTCTTGCAGTGTTAAGTGAAAGAGAACTAATCATTCCTAGAACAAATGATAATGATAATAATAATCTAATTTTTTTCATATCTTGTTCCTCCTTTTCTATACTGCTTGTCTCATAACAACGATTCCATAAGGAGAAAGGTTGCTGTCGGTAGCGTTGAATTTATAGACTATTTCTGCTCCTGATGGACGAGGATAATTATTGTGTCCATATTGTTCGCTTGCGTTCATTAATATTGTGTATTTATATTGACCGGATTGTTTTGGAGTGATCGTATATGAATATAATGTAGTATTTGAAATTCCATCATAATTTGCTTTATATGTTCCATTATTAGGGAATTTAGAATCGGCTTTGATTGAAGTCATTGCTTTATAGAATGATAACATAGAATTCGTATCTTTTGCTTGAGCTTCATTATCATTAATTGCTTGGGTATATGAATCATAAGCGTTAGTGTAACCTTCATTGAAGGAGAATGTACATCTTTCGCTTTCATTTGCCCACTTGAAGCCTTGTCTATAATATCTATCAATTGAATTATTATGCGATTTATCATTCTCAGTAGTATTAGATGACATACCTAATTCGTCACCATAATAAATATAAGAAATACCAGGTTGAAGTATAGTGATTGCTGCATGCAATTTAGCTCTATTTATTTCTTTTTCTGTACCTGTAATCTTAATATTCTTCGTAGCATTATTTCCATCTGCAATCTCATTGATGTGGTTGATTGCTCTATTGACATCGTGATTTGATGTAAATGTTGCATTAATTGCATCCTTCCTATATTTAGCAAAATAGGTATTTAACTTCATTTCATTATCTGTTGCTAGTTGCTTTGCACAGCCTTTGTTTAGGAATAGATATTCAAGATTATGATAATATTCATTGAAATCAAATTGAGAATCAAATGAACCATAATATGGAGATATTCTTTCATCCCATCCATCGAAATTTTCACCAACTAAATATGCATCAGGATACATCGCTTTTAAACGATATGAGAATTCGGTCCAGAAATTGAGGTTCTTTGTTGTATTGACCGAATAATCCATTTCTTTAGAAACCATTTTATTTAATTGCTCATCAAAGTAGGATAATGTTGTTTTATCTTCAATAATTTGATCGCTAGAATTTTTAGTAGATTCGTCAAGCATATAGATATGTTTAATCGCATCGACTCTATATCCATCAAAGCCAAATCCTAGCCAATAATATGCTACATCAAGAAGCATATCTCTTGTAATTTGCGCATCAAAGTTGAATTCTGGCATGTTGGAAGCAAATTTTGCATAATAGAAATAATTTGTTTCTCCATCTGGATAATAATCTGGATCGTTTTCAACTTTCTTTCCAGATCCTGTAGTATCGCCTTTGAGTTTAAAATGGAATAAATCACGATATGAGAATTCTTTCCCATCTTTAGTTAATCCTTTTTCACCTTTTTGAGCTTTTTTAAACCATAACGAAGAGTCAGAAGCGTGGTTAATGACTAAGTCCATAATAACCTTCATTCCTTTACTATGTGCTTTTGCAATTAATTCACGCATATCTTCAATCGTTCCAAAACGGGAATCGATTGTATAATAATCGACTGTATCATAACCATGATATGAATTACATTTTAAGAATGGAGAGAGCCATAATGTATCAACGTTTAAACTCTTAAGATAATCTAGTTTATTGATAACTCCTCTTAAGTCACCAAAATTATCTCCATTTGAATCGGCAAATGTTGGAATAAATATTTGATATCCGACTGCACCGGTTTTTGAGAATTTATTTGATGTATTAATTGTTTTATTAATTACTTTTGATGCATTTATCTCAACTTTAGAACGATAGATTCCAGTTGTATCTCCGATAATTGGATTTACTTCTTCTTTTGCAGAATAGACATATTGAGGTTCTCTTACTGAACCTGATTTTAAGAATACGTGTATTGAACCATTTGCACGTGTATTGATTGAGATATCATCGATAAATCCATCTCCACCACCATCACTTACCCAGTGTCCACTTCCATCCATTGATTCGAGTTTGACTAATAAGTATCCGATTCTTTCCGCATCTTTAAAGGATACAGGGTTACCAGTTTTACCGGACTTATGAGTAGCATTTAAATCAATGTCCATGCAAACTCCGGCTTCATCAATACCCTTATTTCCGATTGTAGTCATCCACCCATTAGTATTGACGTTAGATTTATAAGCGGAAAGAGCGTTATTTGGATTTGCAAATAAAGCACCTTCAGCTCCAATATTCCACATCCATAAACCATATTTATTATAATCATCCATTGTTGCATCTTTTCTAAAATAGTGGATGTACATATGGCCTGCTTGCGAATACGAATCATCGTAAGCATCATTATTTACATCGACGGAAGTAGTGGATGAATTGCTTACTGGATTATTAGATGTTACAGAAGTCCCTCCATTTGAAGTAGTAATGAAACTAGTATTTGAATCACTAGAGGTAGAAGTTTTATTCTTTTTACATCCAGTTGCAACCATAAGGGTCATAAGGGATAAAACTAATATCTTTTGGTATTTTTTCATGTTATAAATCCTCCTTTTTAATCGATTACGAATACTCCAAGAGAGTATTTTGAACTGACGCTTAAACCGTTACTATTTTTACTAAAGGTAACACCATTTGTGAAGATTTCATTTCCATTTTTTGAATCAAATCCGAATTGAGATATTGAGCTTCTACCATTGATGAAGAAATGGTATTTCTTTCCATCTTTTCCTTTTCTATATGCAGATATTGTAGTTCCTTCACTAGTATCCCAGGTATTTATTTGTTGTGGGTCTTCACAATTGTCAGGGAAAGAGATAATTGCTAAATTCTTTCTAATGTTGATTAATTTTACATACATCTCATAATATTCTAATAAGTCAACTTTTCTTGAGTAATCATATGCATTAACTTCTACATTTGATTTATATGAGTTATGAGTAATCTTTTTTCCATACATGTCAATTGTGTATTTAGATGAAGGATCTGTTTCAATCTTAGTTCTAAAGATTTCTTCTCCTCCATTAATAAATGAAACACCATTACTTAAAATTACAACACCATTTACTGCAACAGAAGCGCGTGCAACATCGTTTATATCTGGTTCTGTTTTTCCACCATCTTTCGATAGAGTGTAATTTAATTGATCAAATAAGGTGTAATTATCATGACAAGAAGCATAATTTATTGTTTGATGAGGATTTGCTCCTTTTCCAGTTGCAATACCTTTAATCATATCGGAAACAGCATTGACTTTATCTCTTGATAAATCGCCTGCACCTTGAGAAATGAAACCATAGAAATCACTTGTGCTATTACCGCCTTTTAATGCATTTCTACCGGAATCGTTAAAGGCTCCAACCATTCCATTTGAAGTAGAAGAGTGATATAAAGAAGAATATGCTACAGATGCATTTGCATGATTTGGATCGTTATAATATGCTCCAGTTGCATCCCAACCTTCTCCATAAACTACAATATCAGGATCGATTTCATATAATGCTTCTTTTACCGCCTTCATCGTATCTTTATCAATGATTGCCATCAAATCGAAACGGAAACCTTTGATTAAGTAATTCTTAGCCCAATGACATACAGAATCAACGATGAATTTCCTCATCATTGGCGCTTCCGATTTAACTTCGTTTCCACATCCTGAATTATCGAGGAATTCTCCCTCATCGTTTGTTCTAAAATAATATCCTGGAACTAACAATTCAAAATTTGAATTAGATGCGCGAGAAACGTGATTATATACAACGTCCATGATGATACGCATATGATTCTTACTTGTTGCATATTTTGCGACTAGTTCTCTTAATTCTTTTATTCTAGTCGTTGGTTTTGAATCGGATGCATATTGACCTTCTGGTATGTTGTAATTCAATGGATTGTAACCCCAGTTATAATCATCTTTCATTTCGTTATTATCTTGATCGTATATTGGTTGAAGTTGAATAGCGTTGACTCCATATTCAACTAGATGGTCGAATCCAGTTTTAACTGTAACATTTCCTTTTGTATATGTTGTTCCTTCTTGATAAAATGCCTTATATGTTCCTCTTATTGCTTGATGAGAAGGATCATTAGACCAAGTGTCACTATCTGTTAAATCGCGAATATGTTGTTCAGAAATAACTAAATCACAAGGAGAAGCTATATCATAAGTTGGATCTTTATCCCATACTTTAGGTAAGTTTTTCCATTCTTCTGGAGTGACGGATTCTGAGGATAAATCGATGATAGCTCCTCTTTCAGAATTCAATCCGGAAGCGTATGCATATGGATCCATTACTTCATGTTTTCCTAATTGATTATAGACTGTATATGTATAGTAGAGAGTTAGACCTTTAATATCAGCACGATCCCAAATCGATTGGTCAATATTAATTGAAGAATGAACACCAGTTTTATTATCGTAATCTAAAGGAATTGTAACCTTTGGAGTATCGTAATAATCTTTAATAGATTGAGGAACGTTGTCTACTACGTATTTTGACGAGTAAGGAGTTGTATAAATATTTAATTGTACTAGAGTGGATGTAGGTGCAAATACTTTAAAAATCGGTTTGTTATTATCGTCAAAAGTAAGACCTAAATCATTATTAGAATAATATGGATATTCCTCACCGTGTTTGTATAAATACAAAGAATCAATAATTTTTAGTGATTCTTTTTTACTTGTTTCATCTTGAAATGAAACTCTAAGTTTATATGTAACATTTGAAATAAAGGAGAATGAATCTTCAAGTGTGATAATCTCTTCTTCATTTGACAATGATCCAGTTGCAATTATATATGAGGAATCATCAATAGGATTATTTACATAATAATCTTTTGTAAAGGCGTATAATTTGTATGATTTCATTGCTTTATTCGCTTTGACATAGATTGATTTCTTAGTTTTAAAATTGCATTGAATGATAGAACCAGCATTTGGATCATAACCTCCAGATAATTCGACATTGCTTTTTGTTAAAGCATTTGCATAGAGTTCTAGAATGACTTTTCCATCTTTTTCTTCTGCAACATAATTTTTGAAATTAATTAAAATATCAGATGTTTGATAAGACCATGAGCCCTTCTCTTTAACTAAAAAAGACATCGATGTTGAATTTTTTCCTAAAAAAGGTTTTATATCAATATCAACGTAAATACCATAATCATCTGTTCCTGTTGGAAGTGTTTCTACTTCAGGTTTATATGTATCTGACCAAAACCAAAAAGCTAATGTGCTTAAGTCTTTTGTTTCTGTTTTAAAATGAAGTTTTAAAGTGTCAGGAATTAAGGTGTTTTGAATTGTAGAATCATTTGAAGAGTTCTTCTCACTTGAATTTCCTCCTGAATTAATTGATGTAGTTGGTGATGAAGAACCTGTGAACGAGCTAACCGACGAACTTGTTCCGGTTTTCTTACAACTAACCAAAGAAATCATGAGAGCGCTTACACACAGAAATAAAATTTTCTTTTTCATAATTATTTCTCCCTTTTTCTTATCTTGTAAACATTATATATATAAAAATAGTAATATGAAAGGGAATAACAAAAATTTTGTAGATTTAATGCATATTTTGAATAAAAAATGCAGCAAAATAAAAATATTCTTCTAACTTGATAAATGTGGTATGATTAGTTTAGTAAAGGAAAAGACATATGAAAGAACAAAAAGAACAAAATAGAAAAGTAATTGAAAAATTACGACCTCATTATATATTTAATGTTTTATGGAACATTCAATATTTATATCGAGTTGATCCAAAAAGAGGAGAAAAGATGCTTATGGATTTTTCTTCATTTTTACGAGGAAAGATTAATGATTCGTGCTACGATGGCCTTATTAGATTTCCGGAATTATTTGGACACACTAGAGCTTATATTGAAATGGAACAAGTAAGAGCGTCTAATCCTATTATTTTAGAAACAAATTTTGATTTTGTTGAGTTTGAAATGCCTGTAGGTGTAATTCAACCATTAGTAGAAAATGCTATTAAACATGGATTATTTGCTAAAAGAACGGAAGGAAAAATTACAGTAAGTACATCCGTTTCCAATGATGAAGTATGTGTAACTATCGAAGATGATGGTGTTGGATTCGATATTAATGAAGTTGATAAAACAAGAGCAGGAAATATTTTTGAAGTTGAAGAAAGAATGAGAGAATATTATCCTAACGCTAAAGTTGTATTTGACTCAAAAATTGATATTGGAACAAAAGTTACAATTACATTTACAATCTAATTATTTACTGAAAAAAATAGCTGTTTTATGTCATTCGACAGCTATTTTTTATTTGTTAACTTATAGATTTCTTCTGCAGCTAAACGAAGTTTTGCAACGATATCTTTTTTGTTTGTTGGAACACAATAATATCGTATACGATAATCTCCAATGCAAACGACATCACCTATCTCATACCAATAAAAATCTGAATATAAAGAATATGAATTATTTGAAGATTGATAGAATTCAATCGGATTATCTTTTCCTAATAACTTAAAACCGTTGATGTCGTGCGTTAAATAACCTTTACCGACTTTATAAATCGCCTTTAAATCATTTAGACAATATATATCAACATCCATTTCTTCGTGATAAATACCTTTTATTATTTCTTCTTTTACGCATTGCCTTTCCCAATTATACCAATCTGGAATGTGGGAGAATTTAGTATCTTTATTAATTGCCTTAAGACGTCCGTTTTCTAATAGTTCTAACGTAGTATTACAATTATTACATTTCAAGGTGATTCCTTTCCCTTCCATCATATGCTCCATATTGCAATATGGACAACGATAAAGAACACGATTAAGATTGTCACTTCTGAAATTTTCTTTAATCAATACGTTATTCTCATATTGATATTTGAAATTATCAAAAGTGAACCATGAATTGATTTTACTATTGATTTCACTTGCGGACATTGTGAATATATCTTCTTTTGTCAATATGCATTCCATATGCGCTTTAACATCGACATTTCGAAGCTTTAAATCATTGTATAATGGATCATGAAGATATGCTCCCTCTGTTTTAATAATGACTACCGGTATTCCTAAAACTTTAATCATTTTACCGATACTTTGTGGAAGGGGAGTAGCACATCCATCGAAAGAATAACTTGCTTCTGGGTAGAGTAATATTGAATTATGAAGTCTTGAAACGATATATTTCATATCTTTTACTAAACTAGGATCAACTAAAAATTTCATTGTTGGAACGCATCCGATATTACGTAAAAGCCATTTTTTGCCAACAAAACCATCATCGGTTGAAATGATATTAAAGCGACGTTTAATTATTTTAAACGCAATCTTTAAATCTAAGAAACAGGAATGGTTCATTAAAAATAAACAAGGCTCTTTTTTGGATACTAATTCCATGTTTTTTGTTGTGTAAGAGAAATTTGTTTTCTTTAATTCTTCTTTAGAAAGAAGTTTAATTAAGCCTGATAAAAGGAAGCTTGGATTTTTAGGTTTAAAGTGTTTATATCTCTTCTTTTTTATTAAATCATTATATGATATTGCTTTGATTTTTGTTTTCATAATGGAGCCTCTCAAATTATTTTTGATTATAGCACTCATGGTATTTTAATGATAGTTGAAAAGAATGAACTGAAAGACTATTAAATATTTTATATTATAATGATAGACACACTATCAAATATTAAAAAATGATTTTTTTATGTTAAGCAATAAAAAAGGGGCTGTAAAGAAATAAATCGCCATTGATTATTTCTTTCAGTCCTTTTTACATACGAAACAAAAAAGAAAAAGAGCCATTATTCTAAAGAATAATGACCCGATTTCTGTTATAATTAACATATGAATATGTTAACCTTTAACCCGCAATTAGAGATTAACACATTTCAAATGAAATTACCACTAGAAGTTGGCATAAAAATTGATCCAACCGATCCAGTAGTTACCTTTAAGGAAGTCATGGAAGGAGTTAATCTAAATAAATATTTGGTTTCTACCTCTAATGAAACAAGAGGAAGAGACGGTTATGACCCTAAAGTTCTTTTGAAAATTGTGTTATTCGCATTTATGATCAATG
>CAMCEE010000019.1 GCA_945873815.1 uncultured Caryophanales bacterium | reverse complement strand
AACATCTTTTTGTCGTGGTTTTATACTTTTTATTGACAACACTTAGATAGTCAAATAAGCTAAAATGCCATAGGTGTAACAACAAGTTTGATACACTGGTGGAAGATAAAAAGATTAGTAAACTAAGCAATTCCCGTTTTAAACAATACGATCTTCACAATTCCAAATAGAATAAAGATAACTAATATAACATCATAAACATAGTTAGTTATTCTAATTGTCTTCGATGTAGATTTTTTATTTTTGATTGAAAAGATTAATGAAATAGATGAATTGATTAAAATAATGAATGCAGGAACATATGCCGCAATTAAAATGGCTAATCCCCCAATAGCTGCTACTCCATTATATATTATTATCATTTCTCCTGCATTTTCTGGGATGTTGCTATTAGAATTTTCAGCAAGTCTAGCTAAATGTTCGTTTAAATTAAAAGGGATGAGCCATACAACCAAAATAGCGCTAATAACGATAAATATTCCGATAATTATTGTACTACTTTTTTTGCTCATATAACAAAATATCCTCCTGTCTTTAAAGCGCCTTTAAAAGTAACGTATTTTGTTAATTTTCTTTTTAATGAATTTTTAACCATATCTATAGTTATATTTGAATATTGAAGAAGTAATTTTTCTGCTATTTGCTTTGCATTCAAACCAGGGTTAAGTTGGATCATTCTTAATATACTTAAATCGATATCATTTAGTGCATCATCTTTGATTAAATTTGTTGGGTCATTTATTGGGTCACCATAATTTAAATTAGGAAGTTTAATGATAAAAAAGTTATCACTAACTGAAAATCTACTTTTTTGTTGAGTTTTCATACGCCTCAAATATTCTAGGCATACCAGTTCCAAAATTTTGCATTATTTAAGAACCTCCCAGTGGCCAGATTTTGTACCAATTCTTTTAACGTATCCTTTTTCTGTCAAAAGTTTTATTCCTCTTTGAATTGTTCTTGCGGATATATCAAGTACTGAAGCTATTTCATCCACTTTTATATTGCAGTTAACTGTAATTATTTCTAAAATTCGAATTTGAATATCGGTTAAGTCTGTATTGGTGACAGTATTGGTGACAGTATTGGTGACGTTGTTTCTTATAAATATAAATTTAAAACCGTTATTTAATTTTTCATATCTCCATTTAACATTATTTAGATCACAAAGTTCACTCATTCTAGCAAAACCAGTTCCAGATTTTTCTACGTCTTTACTTCTGAATAAAACATCTAGAATCAACGGATTTCTTCTTATGGATTGAATTCTATTGTCTATAAAATCATTAGGATTATATTGCTCAGGGAACGTTCCTTGATTGTATATTTCAATTTCATCATGTCATATCAAAGTTATTGTTTTCAAATGGCATTAATTACTCATAACGATACGTGTTTGAATACCCTTAGCGATATTTTTGAATACCTCTGAGCAAATTTTGAATACCCTTTACGAGTTTTGAATACCCCTATTTTGGCAAGAAAAAAATTTCTCCACCTTTTATGGTTAAGGCCTGAGACCAAAACCTACTGCTGCTTCCGCAGTTCGAATGTGCGCTTAAATTTTATCTTTTTTTACTAGCTCAAGATATTCTTCTAAAGCAAGAAGTTCTCTTTTATATAATCCTATTGTTGCTGTATCTAAAGATAAATCTGATTGATATGAGGAAAATATTTCTATAGCTTTTTCTATATCTACCCATTTAGGAATACATTCTTCTTCTTTCTCTCTAGCAGTCAAATTTAATTGATTTTCATAAGAAACTATGTCACAAATAAAATAATGTTGGATATGTTCCCAGTTCTTATTCCAATAAAAATATTCTTTAATTACTAAAAAGCATTCATTGGATGAGATAAGATATCCAGTTTCTTCTTTTATCTCTCTTTTAAGACAGTTTATATAGCTTTCATTTTCTTCTACTCCTCCCCCTGGAATTACGTATTTATCATTCTTTTTTTCATAAGATAAAAGAATTTTATTGTCTTTAACAACAATGCCTCGACAAGCATGTCTAGAATAATCGACATGACCTTGGTAGTCATCACTAATTAATGTTATTGTTTTCATAATCGCACCTCTTAATCAAAACTATTGTTACCAATATAGCACAATATACTTTCTTTCCACCAACAATTTTTTAAAACTAATCATCAATTTTAGTTAATCCATCTTCTTGCAGTTTATATATACTTGTTGACACTTCTTCTATATAACTTCTATCGTGAGAAGATGAAATAATACATCCTTTAAAATTTGATAATATCTTTTTTATTACTGGAGTTGATAAAGGAGATAGATTTCTAGTAGGCTCATCTAGAATAAGCACATCATTTTTTAATAAAACTAATTTTAATAAATATAGCTTTGCTTTTTGACCACCAGATAAGTTATTAATTGTGCTATTCATCTCATTCTCAACAAAATTTAAAGCGCCGAGGCATGACATAATCTTTGATTTATTTTCTTTATCATATCCTAAAAAAGATTGAAGATAACTGACTGGAGTAAGTTCGAAAGATAATTCTTCATCATAGTTTTGAGGCATATAACCTACTGAAATAGATTTATCTTCTTTTAAAGAATTATATATCTTCTTTAGTAATGTTGTTTTCCCACATCCATTATTACCGATGAAGGTGATTTTTTCTGCTCCTTTTACTACTAAATTAAGATTTGTTGCTAATAGTTTATTATCAACAGACAATTCTTCATTTTCCATTTTAAAAATTATCTTTTTAGAAGGTATAGATATCAAATCATCAAAGAACAAATTAATCGCTTCTTCTGGTTGATAGTAACTAACTATTTCCATTTTTTCTAAAGCTTTTTCTTTTGAAAGAACATTTCTCATCTTTTTTGCAAGAATTCTTCCCTCGCTAGGAGAACGAACCGCTTGATTAAGTGCGTTTTCTACAAGTTGATGTTGCCTCATTAGAATTTGCTTTTTCTCATCGTATTCTTTATGAGTTCTATAGGCTTCTTGATCTTGCTTCTGATTTCTAGAAACTCTTAACTTTTGATATTCTTTATATCCTACGTTCTCTAAAGTCCATTTCATTTCGGTTTTTCTTTTTACTTGCTCAAGATGAAGAATTCGATTTGAAGTATTTTCTAATAATTTTTGATCGTGAGAAATAAATATTATTGGAATATTGCTATTTAAAATAAAACTTTCTAATAATTCTATTGTCTCTAAATCTAAATCATTAGTTGGTTCATCTAAAAGAATTAATGATGGATTATTATATAAAATCTTAATCAATTGAAGTTTGATTTTTTCTCCACCAGATAAGGTTGAAATCATTTGATTGCTATTAAATTTATCTATATCTAATCGGTATTTAACAAACAACTTTTCAATTAAATTAATGTTATTAAAAATATCGTAATCTGGCTCATCGCCAGGTTTATCTAATAATAAGTAATCTTGTGCGCCTAGTTGATTCCACTTTGCTTCAATTATCTGAGGAAGATATCCTATAGTAGAACATAAATCTCTTGTTCCATTAAAAAAACAGTAGTCTTCTATTAGTTTAGGATTATATATGTATTTTAATAAAGTGGATTTGCCATTCCCCTCTTCACCAATAAGCGCTATTTTATCATTTTTGTTAACAATTAAATTTAAGCCTTCTATTATTTTTCGGCCATAAATTGTTTTCAACGATACGTTAATTAATCGCATAAAAATCACCTCCGTAGAAGTCATTGTTAATATCGATTGATATAGCATTATATTGGTTAGATTCTCATGGCTCCGCACCTTCTTTCCACGTATTAGGATATTATATCAAATCTATATTTTTCAATATTTTATTATTATTTATTAAAATTAAATTATCAAATTTCATTCGAGAGCTTTTTTCAGCATAATATATATTATCTTTTTTTATTCATAAACCATAATCCCATAATTATGTGCAACATTATAATAAAAAAGCTTCACATCATTTAAAACCTATAAAGCAAATAAAAAGGCAATACAAGTAATGTATCACCTTAGTTATTCAAAATGGTGCGCCTCCGGAGACTCGAACTCCGGGCCCACTGATTAAGAGTCAGTTGCTCTACCAACTGAGCTAGAGGCGCATTTGCTTTAAAATAATATAATAAAAAAGAATTATTTTCAATATATTTTTATAATTTCATAAAAAAGAATAACCTTAGAATAATGAGAAAATAATTCAATCTACAAAAATGAAAAGTAGAATACATAAAATGCTTCTATTTCAAATAAGAAATAGATTGAGATATAATAATTCAACTTCCGCCAATAAACACCAGGCGGGATTGAACTCTGACTATATTTCCTTCATCATTAGGAAATAAGTTATTCTTATGTTATATGCATTATCTAAAATTACTATTCTTATAAAAAATGCTTCCTATTTCTAGGATAGCATTTATTGTTCTAATATGTTATTTATTTTATATTATTCTTCGTATCCATTTGGATTTTTGCTTTGCCAATTCCATGAATCACGTGCACAATCATCAATATTATATTTCGCTTTAAATCCTAATTCTTCGTAAGCCTTTGTTGGATCACAATAGCATTCTGCTATATCTCCAGGACGTCTAGGTGCAATTTTATAAGGAATATCTCTACCAACTGCCTTTGAAAATGCATTTACAACCTCTAATACGCTAGAACCTTTTCCAGTTCCAAGGTTATAAATAACTAATCCAGAATTCGTTAATAACTTATTTATTGCAAGAACGTGTCCATATGCTAAATCACATACATGGATGTAATCTCTTACTCCCGTTCCATCAGGTGTATCATAATCATTGCCTGTAACATTCAAATATGGTCTTTTTCCAATCGCAACTTGAGTAACATAAGGTACTAGATTATTTGGAATACCATTTGGATCTTCTCCAATTAAACCCGAAGGATGAGCACCAATAGGATTAAAATATCTCAATAAAGCGATATTAAAAGAATTATCTGCATTATATACATCTTGTAATATTCTTTCGATAAAAAGTTTTGTCGTACCATATGGGTTAGTTGTACCACCAACTTTTGAACTTTCTTTTAATGGTAATTCTTCTGGTGTACCATATACAGTCGCAGAAGATGAAAAGACAAGATTTTTAACATTATACTCTCTCATCAATCTAATTAATGTGAATGTAGAATCAAGATTATTTTTATAATATTCAAGAGGCATTTTAACCGATTCTGCAACAGCTTTTAAACCAGCAAAATGGATGATACCATCAATCTTATTTTCTTCAAACACAATCTTACTATCCTCATAAGAACAAAGATCAATCTCATAGAACTTAATCTTATGCTTAGTAATCCTTTCTACTCTTTTTACCGCCTCTAGTTTTGAATTAGACAAATTATCAACAACGATGACTTCGTGTCCCGCTTCGATTAAACTTACGCATGTATGAGTGCCGATATATCCAGCTCCACCTGCAACTAATATGTTCATATTTTCCCTCCCTAGTTCACCTCAATTATATGCTTTAATCCTTCTCATTTCTATACAAAAATATAAACATAAAAAATAAAAGGAAAGAATGATACAATTAATAAATCTCTTTTTTCATAGAATTCTATTTTTTTTAGAATAATAAAAAATATTTTCTAAAAATAATATTAATAATTCTATATTTACTAAAGGACGCAAAGTGAAAAGCAAAAAAAATCTATTATTTATAAAAATCCTTAATAGGTTTCATCTAAGTATCAAGCCCGTTAGGGATAACAAATCTCAATTATATTTAAATTGTCAAAATTATAAAAATGCAAGAACTTGCAAAAATTTTAGTTTGGCATTGATTTGTATCGCTATGTTTTGTATAATAAAAGTGCAAGAACTTGCAAAAATTTTAGTTTGGAGAGAAAAATATGATTGCTAGAAATGATTATTTACAAAAGTTAATCGATAGAATGAATAATGGGATGATAAAAGTTGTTACCGGAATCAGGAGATGTGGTAAATCATACTTATTATTTGATATTTTTTATAATTATTTACTCCAAAATGGTGTTGATAAAGAACATATCATTTCCATACAATTAGATGACAGAATGAACATTCGTTATCGTGATCCTGACTTTATATGTGAATACGTACATAGTAAAATTGTTGACGAAAAGAACTATTTCATTTTGTTAGATGAAGTTCAGTATGTAAATGAGTTTGAAGATGTATTGAATTCATTTTTGCATATAAAAAATGCAGATGTATATGTAACAGGAAGTAATGCAAAATTTCTATCTTCTGATATTATTACGGAATTTAGGGGAAGAGGAGATCAAATCCACTTATCTCCATTGTCTTTTAAGGAATATTTTGACTATTGCAAGTTAGATTTCGAAGAAGCTTGGGCTGAATATTCAATGTATGGTGGTATGCCATTTCTTTTAATGTGCAAAACAAGCGAGCAAAAGATTAAATACCTAGACAATTTATTCAAGGAAACTTATATAAAAGACATCGTTAATAGAAACGCTATAAAAAACACAGAAGTATTGGAGGATGTACTCAACATTATTTCCTCAAGTGTTGGTTCATTAACAAACCCTAACAAATTATCAAATTCATTTAAATCTATTAAAAATTTAACTGTTGCACCAAACACAATTAAACAATACTTGGAATACTGTGTAGATTCCTTTTTGATTCAAAAAGCTAATAGATATGATGTAAAAGGAAAGAAATATATAGATACACCACTAAAATATTATTTTACTGATATAGGTCTTAGAAATGTCAGATTAGGATTTAGGCAGCAAGAAGAAAGCCACATAATGGAAAATATTATTTACAATGAATTGATTAACCGAGGGTACCAGGTTGATGTAGGAATGGTATCCATCAGTGAAAAAAACGAAAATGAGAATTATATAAGAAAACAATTAGAAGTTGACTTTGTTTGTAATCTTGGATATGAAAGAATCTATATCCAATCAGCTTTAAATATTGATGAAGTTGCCAAAAAAGAGCAAGAGGAGAGATCACTAATAAGAATAGATGATAGTTTTAGAAAAGTTATTGTTGTTAGAAATAATATTAGAAAATGGAAAGACGAAAATGGAATCTTGATTCTCGGTTTAAAAGAATTTTTGACTTGTCCAGATGCGATAAAATCATAATTTGATAGATTCAATATATATTGTAGCAAAAATCCCTAATAGGCTTCATCTAAGTGTCATACCCGTTAGGGATAAAATCATTTTTCGACGCAACGGTTGTTGATTTACCATAAAAACTTCTATGTAATAATAGTAACGGTGGTAAATTAACAATGATTTACGATTTTCAAATCTTGCGCATTAAATACGACAAATATGTAAAATTAAATACAGCAAATTTGTAAAGTGATATTAAAAAAAGTAGATAAAAGTTTTATTATATTTTTGGTAATATTATGAATAATTATAAAAAAAGAATTGTAGATGATTTGCTTGATGTGACATGTTCCCTCCACTTATAGAAGTGGAGGCTTCTCGTTCAAGGATTCTACTGAATCCAGTCTCAACGAGCTAACCGGCAATGTCCTTGCCTTTAATATATCAAGTCCTTTGTTTAGGATGTTGATACTTGCATTATGATCTCTACTATGGGTAGTTCCACATTTAGGACATACCCATTTTCTTATGGATAAGTTTTTTATCTCCTTATTTTGGTATCCACAAGTTGAGCATAACTGACTGCTTGGATAAAAAGTAGGTACTTTGATTATATCTCTTCCATACCATTTTCCCTTATATTCAAGCATACTAACAAATTTAGACCAAGAAGCATCTGCTACTACGCGAGATAACGTTGAATCTTGTTCCATTTGTTTTATATCTAGTCTTCTAATACCATTACTTGGTTTTCGTTAATATATTTAGAAGATTATAAATAAAAAAATAAAACCAAATTTGAATTACTTAAAGAATAAATTAGTTGAATCAAATATCTTAGATAAAGATGCTGTATTCACTATCGATATCCTAAAAGAAATGCTAGTTCAAAGATTTAAACAAATTGATTTTAAACAAGTTAGAGATGATGCACAAAAATTTGTAATGAAAAATGAAGATTTAAGTCTTTATTGCAAAGAATTATTTATTGACTGTGTAAACAAGATGTAGCTTTTTGGTTGAAATTAAAAATTAGATGTTAATAAAACATATGATTACTACGCTTGATACTATGATAAACCCAGTGATTTCTTTATATTCAACAAAAAAGTGGCATTTGCCACTTCTTGTTTTAGCAGAACCACCAGACTTTTTTCCCTAATAGTACGCAAATCATATCAATTATCCAAATAAATACGGCACCTGGGAAGATTGCTAGAACACCAAGGATAATGTATACGATATTGCCACTTTTAAGTGATCTACATAATTTGTAAATGGACCATATTATATCTAATGCAGGAAAACAAAGAATGAACTTTAATAAACCTGGTAAGTTGTCCATTGCTTTAATAAAATCTTTCATAAAAGCTCCTTTCCGATAGTTTTAGTATAAATGATTAATCTCTATTTTTAAACATTTTACGCGCAATTCCTAGTATCGTTTTATGTTTTTGATTATTTTAAATGTTTGCTTCTCCCCTTTTTCTATGTATAGATTAAGCCATCTTTTAAGTTCATCATAAGTTTCTTCATGCATCCATTTTCTATCGCAATGGGATTCTAAATAAATTAATGGATCTTCATTCTTAAATGATTCTCCTTTATATACTTTAGATGCAGCAATTCGATCTGCGAACATCTCTTTTAAATATTTTAAAGGCATTTTAATAGGTGCATAGTCTTTTGTATTTGGATTAATATCAATCCAATATTCGAAATGGTGTTTATTTAGTCCCTTATGATGTAGCCATATTTTCGAATATCCATTTCTTTTTCTATCTAAAGCAGTTGGAGATGATTTTCCATTAGTAAAATTCTTCACGCTAGGAAAAAATTCTTTAAAGGAATATTTTGATAGATCATGAAGGCATCCTTGTAATAGAATTCCAATCTTAAAACAAATCTTTCTAACCAACCGACGATGTTTATTAATGACATGAAGATGCCTAAATAGTTTAATCATGTTTTTCCTCCTACTTCAAATATTTATCAATAATACTTTCTGCTACTTTTATTCCATCTAATGCTGCGGTAGTTATTCCTCCTGCATATCCAGCACCTTCTCCACAAGGATAGATTCCTTTAATAGAAGACATATAGTTCTCGTCTCGAGGAATAGATATTGGTGAAGATGATCTAGTTTCCACCCCAGTTAAAACATTATCACTATTACCAAGAGCCTTCATTTTGTTTGCTAAAAGAGGTATCGCTTCTTTTAAAGAATCTGAAATAAAAGGAGGGAGAATCTCATCTAATTTTCGAAAATATGTTCCAGGTAAATATGTCGCTTTCACGCTTTTAAATCCAGTAGAACATCTATCATTCAAAAAATCTCCAAGTAACTGTACTGGTGCAAAATAAGGATATTTATTTGAAAAAGCCTTCTTTTCTACTTCCTCTTGAAAATGCATTCCGTCAAGTGGAGAATTCTTATAATAATCCTCAACCTTAACGTTAACTAGTAATGCACTATTAGCGTTTTCTAAATCACGTGAGAAAAAGCTCATCCCATTTGATACAATTGTATTTTCTTCCGTGTTTGAAGGAGTAACTACTCCCCCAGGACACATGCAAAAAGTATATACGCTTCTTCCATTAGGAAGATGAGTAACTAATTTATATTCAGCCGCTTTAAGCTTTGGATTATTATATTCTTTTCCATATTGAGAAATATTGACTTCCTCTTGTTTCATTTCAATTCTTACTCCAAGAGAAAAAGGCTTTGGTTCCATATGAAGATTATCACGATATAGATTAATAAATGTATCTCTAGAAGAATGACCAAGAGATAGAATTAAATCATCTGTTTCTAGATATTTCTTCTTTCCATCTTCTATATATTCGATTCCTTTAATTTGATTATTCTCTTCAATAAAATTAGTGAAAAGTGATTCAAAATGTATTTCTCCTCCTAGAGAAATAATCTCTTCACGAATATTCTTACATACCACTTGAAGATAATCAGACCCAATATGAGGATGCGCATCATAATATATTTCCTTAGGTGCTCCATGAGATATGAATTCTTTTAATATAAAACGAATTCGAGGATCATTAATATTAGTAGTGAGTTTACCATCTGAAAAAGTTCCTGCACCACCTTCTCCAAAACACACATTACTAAGAGAAGAAAATATTCCCTTCTTTTTAAAAAGTTCAACATCCCTTGCCCTATCTTCAACTTTTCTTCCTCTTTCAAGAATAATCGGTTTAGCATTTGCTCTTGCTAAGGAAAGACCTAAAAACATTCCCGCGGGACCAAATCCTACAATGATAGGACGTTTATTAGGTTTAATACGCGGAAATTCAATATCTTCAAAAGAATGATCCAATTTCTTAATATTTGGATTATTCTTTATCTCATAGTTATCGATTTCTATTAAACAAGAATAGACAAAAAGAATATCGTATTTTTTTCTTGCGTCTATTGCTTTTTTTATAATCTTGTACGAAAAATTTATATCCTTATTTATCTTTAATGATTTTATTATTCTTTCTTTTAAAATTTCCTCATTTTCGTAAAGATGGAGGACTAAATTATTTAAAATAAATTCCATATTTATCCATTAATACGGCGGTCAAATTTATTAATTTTAGTAGTTTTACCAACAACCATTACAACATCGTTTGGTTGAATTTTATCATTACCTTTTGGAAGGAAGAATTTACCATTTCTAGTAATACCCACAATATTGATATCGAATTCATTTCTTGCATTTAAATCGCCAAGAGTTACTTCTTTAAAAGATGATTTAACGCTCATTTGAACAACTGCATAATCTTTATCGACAGAATAGAAATCAAGAATTGTATCAGACATGATTTGTCTTGCAAACATGCTTCCTGCAGATTCTTCTGGAATAATAATTTCATCTGCGCCTAATCTTTCCATAACGTTTTCATATTCTTTATCATCGATACGAACCGTAATCTTTTTAACGCCTAATTCCTTTAAATTAATAGTAGTAAGAATAGTAGCTTGAAGATTATTACCAATTGATACAATTGCATGATCAACATTCTTTGCTCCCAATTCTTCAAGTGTGCTCATTTTTGTACAATCACACACATAGCATTTTTCAATCTCCTGTGAAGCTAAAAGTACTCTTGATTCATCAATATCGACACCAATAACACTGCTAGTTAATGAGTTCAATGTCTTAATTACAGACATTCCAAATCTTCCTAAACCGATAACAATAAAACTTTTTTTCATAATCTTCTCCTATCCTATCATTATTTTTCCTTCGACATACTTAATATCATTTTCCACCATTAATGTTTTTCTATTCAACCATACCGTTACCATTGTAAGTGGTCCTAGTCTACCAATAAACATCGTAATAATAATTATTATTTTACTTCCAATACATAATGAAGCAGTAATTCCTTGTGATAATCCTACCGTTGCAAAAGCAGATACTACCTCAAATACAATAGAACCTAAGCCAATTCCATTTCCAGCGATATTTTCAGCGATTGAAACTCCAAGGATTGCTGAAATTAAATAAATGATTTCTAAAGTGAATAAAGAACAAGCTTTTTGCATTTGAATTCTTGTAATTTTTCTTGAAAAAGCATGTGGTGTTGTACCATTTATATTTGCAAGTAAAGTCAAAACTAAAACGAAGAATGTAGTAGTTTTAAATCCTCCACCCGTTGAACAAGGAGATGCGCCGATAAACATAAGGAATATCATCAAGATATATGAAGGCATATTAAGCGTACTCATATCGATAGTAGCAAATCCTGCAGTACGTGCAGTAACCGAAGAAAAGAGTGCATCCATAATACTTAAATCATTCCACATGAAGATTTTAAATAGAATTGCTCCACCAAATATTAATAAAACAGTCATTACAAGAACCACTTTAGTATTTAAAGTCAATCTTCTCCAATTCCTCTTTTTAAAGATGTCATTGATTACAACAAATCCAAGTCCGCCGATAATAATCAATATCATCGTAACGATAGAAAGAAGAACATCATTTCTATAAGGAATCATAGAAGTACCTTCTTTAAATAAATCAAATCCCGCGTTATTAAATGCAGAAACAGCTTGGAAAAGAGATAATTTAATTGACGTTCCTACTGGAAAATTATGCGAAAATCTAAAAATAAAGAAAAAGATAAATGCTCCGATAAGTTGAATCGATAATGAGAGTAAAATAATTCTTTTCACAACCTTAACAATACCTCTAATCGAATCAAGATTTAATTGTTCCTTCAATAAGAATCTTTGGTTAATGTCCATCTTTCTTCCTAAAACAATAAAAATAAAAGATATGACAGAAAGAAAGGATAATCCACCAATTTCAATTAATATAGCTAAGATAATTTGCCCAAACAAAGTTAATTCAGCTCCGCATACAATTGGAGATAACCCAGTAACACAAGTCGCAGAAGTCGCGATAAAAAGAGCATCAATAAATGATAATCCATGACCATTTGTCGTTGCAAAAGGCATGATAAGGCAAAGAGTTCCACATAGAATAGTAACCACAAATGTTATGATAATGAACAATTGAGGAGATATTTTTAGTTTCCTTTTTTCCATTTAAACTCCTATCTAACTTCTAGAAAGTCTAACCTATTATACTCTATATACGAGTATAATTCAATAAAGGAGATTTAAATATATAGACACTGTTATTTAAATGATTTTACGATTTCCAAACGATAATGTCTTAAGTAATTAGAACTATCAAAGAACAACATCCATTACCATCATAATAGAAAAACCAATAGTAAACCCTATTAGAGAAAAAATAGAAGCTTCTCCCTCTTTAGTTTCGGGAATTAAATCCTCAATTATTACGTAAAACATCGCACCACTTGCAAACGAAAGAACATAAGGAAGTAAAAAGGAAAATGATTTAAAAAACAATAAACTCAATATCCCTGCGATTGGTTCAATCACTCCACTTAAAATCCCTATAAACAACGATTTCTTCTTGGAATATCCTTTAAGTTTCAAAGGAATAGAGACAATCGCACCCTCTGGAATATTTTGTAAAGCAATACCAAGCGATAAAGAGAAAGCACTGATCATAGTTATATCATCCAAGGATAATAACGCACCCATAAGTATTGTTCCAACCGCCATTCCTTCTGGAAAATTATGGATTGATATAGCAAGAATAGATTTATTGATTGAATTATTATTTATCTTCCTAGTTATATATTCAATTATCACTAAGAAGAATATTCCTAAAACTAATCCACATACAGTTGGATATATTATAGGAGCATTGTTTTTCTTTGATAATTCAATCGAAGGAATAAGTAAAGACCAAATAGAACTTGCAAGCATTACACCGATAGAAAAACCAATAATGCATTTATTTAACCGTCCATTTATTGTATTTTTTAAAAAAAGGACTAAAAAAGAGCCGATACTTGTTCCAATAAGAGGAAGAACTAAAATAATGAAACTATCCAAATTAATCACCATTAATATTTCTTAAAAAGAAGCTTTTTATAAAATTCAAGCCCTACTTTAAGTATATTCTCATTAAAATTAAAGGTGCTTCGATGTAAGGGAGGAATATTACCTCCTCCCAAAAGAAAGAATACGCTTGGGTATAATCTAGCATAATGACCAAAATCTTCACTTTGATAAAATGATATATCCTTAATCTCTATTTCATCTTTAATTAGATTTAAAAGATTCATATCATTTTTCACTAAATAGAAATCATCATTGTACGATAGATTAACAAATAAAGAATATGAAAAAGAAATATCAATTATTATTCTTTTCATCTCTTCAATGATGAATTTTGCATCTTCTTCAGCGAACGTTCTAATGCTTCCATTAAGAGTTATTTTACTAGGAGAAACATTTCTTGCACTTCCTCCTTCAATCTTTCCAATACCAATCTTATGTCTAAAATGGATATTCTTATCTAATGTATCAATTTGTTTCAAAAGAGAACCTAATGCATTAAAAGAATTATTGTCTCTTATATCTCCTATATGCCTACATTCATCATGAATAGTGATATCGAATTCTACCGCTTTTGATAAAATAGGAGAAAAAGAAGTTACGATTGTTCCTTCAGGAATCTGAGGCCAAATATGAAGAGAATAAAAAGCAACAATATTCCTCTCATTCAAAATTTTAGATGAGATAAGAGATTTGCTCCCTCCATATTTTTCTTCCGAAGGCTGAAAGATAAGGAAAACATTGTAAGCGATAGAATCAAGATGAGAAGTAATATAATCTCCAAGTTTCAATAAAATTGCCATATGTCCATCATGTCCACAAGCATGCATTCTATTTTTATGTATTGAGCGATATGGCACATCATTTCTTTCTTCTATTTCTAAAGCATCTTCTTCCGCGCGAAAGCAAATCGTCTTTTTCTTTTTATCATTAAAAGAAAGAATAATCCCAGTATAGGAAAACTCTTTTACAACACAAGAATAGTTTTTTGCATAATTCAAAATGAATTCTTTAGTTTTATATTCTTCAAATCCTAATTCTGGAATTTTATGTAAAAACTCCCTTATTTCAATTATATTCATCTCCTTAAATCCATATTGATTGATACATTCTTTTTTACTTCATCTCGCGTTTTAACTTTCTTTCCCGGATTACCAATAATTACATCGTTTTCTCCAACATCCTTAGTAACTATTGCTCCTGCGCCAACAATTGCATTTTTCCCAATTCTAATTCCTTCTAGTATTACGGCATTCGCGCCGATAAAAGCATCATCTTCAATAATTACACCCTTATTTGAATATGGTTCCATCACGCCACTAATAACAGCATTCGCGCCAATATGGACCCTTTTTCCAATACACGCAGAACTTCCAATTACCGCGCCCATATCAATCATTGCTCCATCTTTAATAATCGCGCCTTTATTTATGATCGCGCCCATTAATATAATCGCCCCATCTTCAATAACCACATCATTACGAATAATCGCGCCATATTCAATGCGAGCATTTGTTTTTCCATATTGATATAAGGGATACCTCGGATTCAATGCCTTTTCTTCAATATGAAAAGATATTATATCATCGATATGTTTATTGATAAGTGAATGTAATTCATTGATTCTTCCATATATGATATATAGTTTCTTACTCCCCATAAAATCATACGATTTAAGATTAATATTTCTTCTACATCTAAGAAACAATATGCCTTCGCTTTCTTTAATTTCCATTTATGATATCCTCAAAAGAATATAATCCATTATTTAAAGAAGTGATTTTATCAATCGTCTTAATCACCCCATCAACAAACATCATTCTATTTTTTGCTTCATGAATCAAACAAATAGAACCATTCTTATCCTTAAATTCTAAAGCGTGAACTCCACTTTTCTTAGTGTGATTTCTTATCGAGATGATTTCCACAAAATAACGATACAATCTTTTAATAATGGAATATGATGTTCCACTTGGAGAATCCCTTTTAGAAACGTTATGCGTTTCTTTTAAGGTAATCTCAAATGAAGACAAATCAAAATCATTCAAATAAGAAACTATTTTCTTATAGATATGCATACTATAGGAATAATTACTATCTTTAACCACCACATGATCTAATGCAATTTCATCAATTAATCTATTCTCTTTTTCATCATATCCTGTAGTACCAATAATCAATTTTGTATTCTTATGATTTTTCATGTATTCACATATATCGTAAATTGCTGCTCTATTTGAAAAATCAATAATCAAATCATATTCATCAACAATAGAAACAATGTTAACTTTTGAGTATTTTGGATCAAGAATCAATAAATCATGAGAAGATAATTCTCGACAAAGAAGTTTTCCAATTTTACCATATCCAGAAATGATTATCTTCATTTAATTTCCTCCATCATCTTCTTAACACGATAAATTTTTTCTTCACTTAATCTAATTAAAGGAAGTCTCATATCTCTTCTAATCATTCCTTTTTGGCACATTATTTCTTTTATCATCTGTGGATTACCTCCTAAAGAGGTCATTTCTAAATATTTATTTATCTTATCAATATCCTTTGAAATGAATGCATTTGGAATAACATTCGATAACGTAGAGATAATATTATCAATTTCATTATCTTCTCTAACAAACATCTCATCATTTCCTAAAAAGACCATAAAATCATTAGAATTAAGTTTTGATAAGCTCCTTAATTTATATCTGTTCTTACTTGCCTCTTTAATTCCAATAATATTTTTAAATTTACTAATCTTCTTTATTGTTTCAAGTGATAGATCGATAGATGTTCTTGAAGGAACATTATATATAATCATTGGGAAATCACTATATTCTTCTAAACACTGATAATGTTTAATAATCCCTTCTTCATTTGGAAGAAGATAATAAGGAGTCACAACTAAAAAAGCATAAGGTTTAAAAAAAGAAAATCTTTTAATATTTTTTCTTGTTTCCATAGTATTATTACTTCCTACATTAATAATCATCTTCAGTTTTTTATGTTTCTTACAAATCAATAGAATACGATATTTCTCGTACATTGAAAGAAGCATACCTTCTCCAGTAGAACCAAATAGAACTACTCCATCCACCCCATTTATTTCTTGAAACGAAAGAAGTTCATCAACTTTTTTATAATCGATTTTTCCCTTTTCATCATAGGGAGTAACAAGCGCAGTTATTATCATATATTAGCCTCTATTTTCGCGAGAAATCTCGCTTCTCCTATAAGATGATAACAATACTCATCTTCCTTTATATTTAGTTCTCCTAATTCATAATGAACGATGATATCTTCCTTACAATCTGTTTTTAATTTATAAGCGATTGAAGAAGCTAATGCACCAGTTCCACACGATAAGGTTCTACCTACTCCTCTTTCAAATGTATCAACCTTAATCATATTTTTTGTAAGAGGAGTAACCACATTAATGTTTGTTCTATATAATTCCTTATCATCCTTTTTCATCATCTTAAGAATTTTCTCATTATCATCAAAAATAACTAAATGTGAATTCCCCACAAAAACGGAATAAGCACCAAATAAACTATCTATTTCAAAATTCTTAATATCAATAAGTCTTTTAGGAAAATGAACATCCACCGTAAAAGGATGCAATGAAACAAGATGCAAATCATAAAATATATCATTTACTTTAAGAATCATCTTTTCTTTTGGATTCTTCTTATAAAGATATAGAAATACACATCTAATTCCATTCCCACACATCGATGCACTACTCCCATCAACATTATAAAAAGAAGCGGAATTAGTTTTCGAATTAACAACAATTAGTCCATCACTTCCAATTCCTAGATGAGGTTTAAGTATTGATTTAGCATATTTCTTATAATCAATTGATTCTTGAAATTCAGTAATTAAAAAATCATTTCCTAGTGCTACATATTTATATAGTTCCATCATTTCACCTATATCAATCTATGAAATAGGAAGATAAAATATGTAAAGCATTAGAAAATGAAATTAATCAACATAATCTTCATCGATATTAATTACACAATTATATCGTTCATCAAGAAGTTTCATCTCTCTAGAAATCGTAGAAACAAGAGTATCATTATCAAATTTCTTACCAAATGGCACGACTAAATCAAAAATGAGATTTATATGAACATTTCCTTTCACCATTCTAAAATCGTGGATTCTAAGTTCATCACTAATATCCTTAACAACATTAATAACTTGCCCTTTAATCTTATCATGAATCGGATCACCAATGACAATAGGATCCATATGGATAACGATTTCTACTCCATATTTTTTCTTAATATCGATTTCAATCGTATCGATTAAATCATGAGATTCCATAACATCAACTCTCCTATCTACTTCACAATGAAGAGTGATAAAGATTTTGTTTGGTCCATATAAATGTGCAATCATATCATGAATTCCATATATTCCCTTATATGATTTAATATCTGTAGTAATCGCATTAACAATCGAAGGATCTGGTTTTTCTCCAATAAGTGGGCTAATAGATTCCTTAATCAATCCAATTGCCGTAATTATAATAAATATAGAAACAAGAACACCAATAATTCCATCCAAATTATAATTGATTAATTTTGAAACGATAGTACCGATTAATATTGCTGAAGTAGCAATTACGTCATTAATCGAATCTTTTGCACTAGCTTTTAAAGAGATTGAAGAGATTCTTTTAGAAGCGCTTAAATAGAATAAGCCTTGGAATACTTTTAATAAAATCGCAACGCCTAATAAAACATAGGTAATAATTTCAGAAGAAATCGGATTTGGAGTAATTATCTTATTAATTGATTCAGTAAGAAGTTCAATTCCAACAAATGCAATTACCATAGCAATAACTAAACCGATGATATATTCAATACGTTGATGCCCAAATGGATGTTCCTTATCCGCAGGTTTACTAGAAACCTTAAATCCGATAAGAGTAAGTAACGAACTTCCCATATCCGATAAATTATTCATCGCATCTGCGATAATAGAAATCGACATAAATATAATCCCTAAAAATAATTTAATAGCAACTAAAATAAGATTAGTAATGATACCGAAAATACCTGCTAGAACGCCATATTTTGATCTTACTTTCTCATTCTTAACATTCTTATAATCTTTGATAAATATTCTTGCTAATAGGTTTAACATAAATGTTCCCTCCAAGTAATACATCTATAATAAATCACTATACCCAAGTTAGCAAATACTAATCTTTTCATACTTTTTCATAACTAAGGGTATAAGATTATGAGTTTATAATATAGATATGAACTGTTTCTTATGGAAGTTCTTCTAACATATATTTTGGTCATTCTAATCATAGATATAATCATTATGATAATAAAATGGAACCCTTTATGAGTTCCATTTATACGCTATGCATTTTTTACTAATTTTGGCAAACTTATCATATGTGGGTTATCAGAATATTTAATCGACTCCATAATTGAATAACCTTGTTTAGTATAAGACATCGAAATCTCTTGTAAATCATTTTGCGTGCCTATGATAGTAACTGTAAAGTCTGTAACACCGCTTAATTCTTTTCCATAGAAAGAACTTACATTCATATCGCTTACCACACCAATCATTGTTTGACTATCTTTTATTTCAAAAGAATCACATCTTTCAAAATCGAATTTTAATTCGTATAAACCAAGAGATCTTTTACAAGATTCTTTTAAATATACACCATCCTCTTGAGAAGTATATGAATAAAAACCATCGTAATATATAGTTTTTACAATAGTGCTAGATCCTTCTGGAGTAGAAAAATCATTATATTTGTTTATCGTAATCAACTTGCTTTCATAATTATTCTTTTCATCGAAATAAGATACTTCATATGAATCGTAATATGTTACATTATCTTTTTTTATTGAATAAGAATGTCTAGTTTCCGTAAGTTTAATTCCTTCAAGAGCTTGCAATCTTTCTCTTACTTCTAATTGGAATTTATCTTCACTAGTACTTGAAGAAACACTATCTGATGAAGATGGATTTTTACATCCAACAATCATCAATAACAAAAGTGAACTTAATAACAATATTTTTTTCATACTAGTTACCTCCAATAATAGAATCAATAGCATCAAGAAGTGTTTCCCACTTTGCCTTTTCTTCATCTAATTTTGCTTTATTTACTTTTGCTTTTTCTGTATCGCTAAGTTTAGAATACATTAATTCTGCTTTATAAATATAATAATGATCATCATCGGATAGATCGCCTTTAATTTTTCCAATGAGTTCATTAACCATACTTGCATTTATATCTATATCTTTATTAGTGTCTAAAACAGGACGAGATTTTATCGGATCAAACGACCAAACAGTATCTAATTCAAAAGAATGAATAAATGTATATGTTTCATACCATTTAGCATCAAGCTCTTCTGGTTGAGTTAATAAAACACCACAAGTTCTTGTCGAAGTTGTTGGAGTTATAGAATCACTTATGGAAGAATAATCAGCTTTCAAGAAATATACATTCTCATAAGTATATTTTGATGTGTTATCATCTTGTGAACCAATAAAGTAATTAAAATATGTAGGTTGAGTACAATCAGAAACATCTAATGTTCCAATAACATTTTTAACATTAAGCACTCCACCTTCTTTATTATGTCCTGCAATAGCACCCATCTCTTTCTTTGCAAAATCCACGCTTATAAATACTACTGCATTATTAATATTTGTTGTGCCTCTATTACGTCCGATTAATCCAACAGCCGCGCCATCACAACGAATATTTGCATCGACATAAACATTTTCAACATTCAAAACACATCCTGTTCCTTTATTGACATTTCCTGTCAAAACGCCTGTATATTTATTACTTGAAATATATGCTCCATCAATATTAATGTTCTTCATATTAGTAGTACCCTTATGAAGTCTACCAGCTATAATCGCAAAATATCCTTCCGAACCAGATTCACCATTATGACAAACTTTTGTATTGATTAAAGAAATATTTTCAATCGTACCGCCATTTGAATAACCTGCGATAACTGCTGAATCTTGTAACCCAGAAACAGAAGTATCAACAAAATTCAAATTCCTAATCGTCGCATCAGTGATCTCATAAAAAATTGCTGCTTTACGATATGGAGATTGAATACTTAAATTTCTAATTGTATGATTATTACCTTCTAACTTTCCTTGGAATTTCAATTGATTTTCCATATCACAAGGCCAAACAAATGAAGAGAAATCCAAATCGTTCATCAATCTAAATTCATTCTTATAAGTATCGATATTAACAGTCATATCATAGAATTCTTCACAGGTTGTGATATTAATAATCTTAGAAACAGCTTCTTTTTGATACATAGAAGAAGTTCCATAATCATTCTTAATTACAACATATACATCGTATTCTTTATCTAAAGATAATTCATCGATTGAGAAATTAACTTCTCTAACAGTTTGTTCAATAATACCTTTTTTAACAAAAGAAGATTTTGTTTCATCTACTACTTCTTGCACGCTAGGAGCAGCTTCATTCTTATTTTGTACCGCATAGTAGATACTGCTATCAGATCTAGAAACAAGTCCAGTAATAGTAATGGAACCAGTTGAAGATAATGCACCTGTTGCTTCATCAATCACCTTTTGAGCAAGATGTGAACTTTTAAAGTTTTCAATCGAAGGAGCAGATTCTCTATCTTCCTTATATACTTCTTGAGTTAATTCTTTAGTTTCATTTGTTGCTTTCAAAGTGATCGTATATTTATTAATATCTTTCTTTTCATTTGAAGAGATAACTTCTTTAGTGATTGTATAATCCTCTCCTTCAACGTATTTCTCATTTTCATCAAAACGATTATATACATCAAAGCCAGATTCATAATCCTTCTCTTCGCCATTTATATATAAGACGCTCTCTTTGTAACCTTCAATTCTTCCAATACCTTCAGTTCTATTTGGATTATATCCTTCTAAAACAGGCATATTTTCCTTACTTTTAATTACAAGATTAGAAGCGTATACTTCACCTACTTTACTTCCACCTGCGACTCTAATACGCAATTTATTTAAAGGAATCCCAGCAGTGCTATAAAGATACGAAGATAAAATATCAATAGTTTCTCCACTACCATCCATCTTATAGATTTTCAAAGAATACTTTTGACGATTTAATGTAGTAGAATCTACTTCAATTCTAAATTTCGTCCAAACACCTTCTTTTGGAGAGGCGATTTCCTTATCTACCGGTTTATCACCATTCTTATTATAGTAATAAGTTCCATCCTTAATCCCAAACGATGGCCCAAATGTAGAATTTCCTAAATCAAAATAAACGCCATTGATATCACCAACATACATTAAATATCCTTCAAATACATATTCTCCGTTCAAGGCAAAATTAGTGATGTAATTCGTAGTTTGAGCAGTTCTTTTAGAAGGAATCTTCAAGGCCTTTTGATTTGGAATAATATTGTTATTAGGAACACTATCAACAATAGTTGCTCCGCCTTCACCTGAAGAAAGATTCCATTTTAAATATTCTGAAATTTCTTCTCCTGTATCATAAGATGTAAAATCTTCTTCAATTGAAGAGACCTTATTTTCAGTAGAAGTTTGAACTTTCTTCTTAAGAATTGTTAAATTGAATTCTTTTGTTCTCTCATAAACATTCTCTTTGTCTCTAAGAACAATCTTTGCAGTTAATACGACATTTTCATCCTTATCAGTTCTATGAACGATACCTTGTTTTAAATCATCATTTATTTCGAGTACTTTTTCATTTGATGAAACATATGAGATTTCAGTTCCATATAATCCCTTATAAACAAGGTTTAATGTAGTTACAACGTGTTTCTCATCAATATTTAAAGATAATTCTCTTGCTGCAACTTCAATCTTTTCTTCAAACGTTGTTGCTTCCCCAACTAAAATTGTTTCATTAGCTTTCAATGGAGTATTAATCTTCTTATTTGAAGTAGCCATCATAACAGAAAGAATACTAGCAACACTTAATAATAAACATTTCTTATTCATATTCTTCCCTCCTAAAATAACCTTGCGCCTAATGATACTTCGTGATCAAAAGCACTATTTACAAATGAATCCTTAATCTTTAAAAAATCACCTAAATTAACACTTCCATTTTCATCGCGTAACAATTTATGAATATCACCCATTCTATCTGGAACTTGAGTTGAAACAAATGGACTTTCCTCGCTTTCAATAATTGAACCTCTTAATTCTTCAAGAGTATAATCACATTCCTCAATTCCGTTAAATTGAAGCATTGTTCTACCATAATAGAATATCGAATCCACTGCAGTACCCTTGTATTGATCTTTACTATTAAATGTTTTATTTGAAGCGAGATTAAATGCATAATTATTATCGCAATAAGAGAATATATTTTTCATATAATTATTTGAAGTATCAACATTTCTACATAAATCGAAGTTATTAGCATCGTAATCACGAGCACCATTGTTATATGATGTACAATTTTCCAATCTAATAGTTCCTGGATTTGAGTTATCCGTAAATCCACATGCTAAATTATTAAAAGCAACGCAATTATAAACTTCATGTTGTACAGAGATTACCTCACCACCTAATTTAAAACCATTACCATCACTATTAGGTGTTCCATATGGCTTACCATTAGTATTTTGTCCTGTAGTAACTCCATTATTAAATGCAACGCAATTTCTAAGTACAACCGGTCCAATTGGTCCTGTATCACCTTTAGTATATAAGTCCCATCCATCATCGACGTTATTATAAGCGATGCAACCATCGAAAACATTACCAACTCCAGTTGTTAACTTACAAGCAAATCCATCACTATCTTCGCCTAATGGATCATGATTATCAAAACTAGTACAATTCTTTATTAAGTTATATGAAGGCCATGTATCGATAGAATCTTGACTAGAATTTGCTCTACCCAATTGAATACCTGTATCTGAACAATCGTGAGTAACACAGTCTTCGATAATATTATGACTTCCACCAATATATATACCATTATCACCTGCACCAAAGACCTCTAATCCAGAAATAGTCCAATAAGAAGATGAGATTGATAATCCTCTATTTGTAGAATTAAAAGACATACCAGAACAATCAAATATTGCTTTTTGTGAATTGATTGCTTTAAAAGTCTTTCTTTCACTTTCCTTAGTTGCAACATGTTTTTCTGTCCATGAATTAAATTGTAATGTTTCATATAAATTATATGTTCCATCCATTAAAAGGATAGTTCCACCCTTTGGTAAAATAGAAATTGCATCGATAATATTCATTGGGTCTTCTTCTGTTCCAGCTCTATTTGTATATGGTCTAACACTGCTAGAACAATATAAGGTTTGACTAACGATTATCTCTTCACTTGAAGATGAACTACTTTCTACACTACTAGAAGAAGTTTCACTCGAAGAAACTTCACTTGATTGAGAATCGGAAGAAGAAATACTCGATGTTGTTCCATTACATCCAACCATGGATACAAGAGAAAGAACAAACAGTAATTTTTTTATTTTTTTCATACATACTCCTTTATCAAATACCACGTTTAATTGTAGCAAATATCTAGTAATAATAAATTATTACATATATACTTTTATGTTTTGTGCACAAACATATATATGTCAACTTGCTTGTATACTACAAAACATAATATGATTATGTTGATGTTCAAATAACAATATATGAAAGGAGAACAAATGAAAACAAGTCATAAAATTTTAGCAGTATTGTCATTAGCATTATTACTTTCTGGATGTACACCAACAACCTCAGAAAGTACTAGTACAAATTCTGTTCCTACAACTAGTGAAACAACTACAAGCAAAAACTCTTCAAGCGATGTAGTTAGTTCAGAGGAATCAATTGTATCATCAAGTGAAGAAAACACATCATCGAAACTACACTTAGGTTTTGAAGATGAAACATTAGGTGATATCACTGAAACAAAAACAGTTGGAGATTTCAAATTAATCGGAACTTCAGCAAAGCCACTCACAATCGCTGAATCACAAGCAACTGTTGATGAAACGGTCTATACAAAAGGTATTAAGACAAATGGTAGTTCCTCAACAACGAAAGATAGTGAATACAGAGTTATCGAATTCACAACTACTGGGGCTGGCACAGTAAAAATTGTTGCAAAATCAGGTAATGCTGAAGATGCAACAAGAACAATAACAATTCTAAATAAAAACAAAGGAGTCACAGAAGACACAAAAGCAGTTCCTGTTGATCCAACAGTTCTCGAATTCACTCTTCATAGTGAAGGAACATTCTTAATCGCTTCATCAAATGGAATATGGTATTTTGACATTGAAGTTAACTATATTGATGGAACAGGCGATAAGAATTGGATGCCTCCTATTGAAACCTCAAATGAAAATAATCTAATAGCTTCCGAAATTGGTAGTAGAACACTAGAAACAAATACACCTGTTGGAATCTATACAATCCTTGCAGGTGAAGGAAAGGATCACAATGTTGTAATTGATGGAAACAACAAAACATGCAACAACATAAAATTCACTCATAGAATTAAATTAGGTGGAATTGGTTCAAGAGACGAACGTTGTATTAAATTTTCAGTAACAGAACCAAAAGTAGTATCAATTTATGCAATGTCTTCTTCATCTTCAGCTGATAGAGCAGCAGTATTAGTAAAATTAGGTGCTACTGCAGAAGAAGATACTGTAATTGAAACAGTAACTTGCTTAGGTTCCGGATTATCATGCTTCACAATCGAGCTTACAACAGCAGGAGATTATGTCTTCTATGGTACAGAAGGTGGAGTCAACGTTTACGGTATTTACGTTGAAGCATTATAATAATCTATAATTTTTGATTAATAAAAAGGTTCTATAAAAGGGCAATTCATAATATGTATGATTTAGTCCAAAATATAGAACCTTTTATGTTATTTATTTTATTTAATTCCTGCAATTGCAAGTGCAATATCTTTTATCCACTTTAAGAAAGCAGGAACTTTCTCATCTAATATAGATTTCACTATGTTCGCATCATATCCTATGAATTGATTTTCAACTCCTGAAACAAATTGGTATTCACTTCCAGTAGCTTTTGTTGCTCCTATTGCAACAAGTGCTTGAGCTACATCTCCAAGCGCGAAATAATTTCCTATTGCTAATGCTCCAATAGAAAACTGGCCAATTGACACTGCACCTAATGATAATACTCCAACTGCAATTGCACCAAATGAAATAAATCCTATTGAAATAGCTCCACCACTAAATAATCCTAACGAGAATGTTGAAAGAGATAATAAGCCAAGCGATAATAATCCGATAGATAATAATCCAAGGGAGAACAAACCAATGGATATAATACCAATTGATCTAAACCCAATCGCAATAATCCCTCTTGCAGATTTCTTAAGTCCAAAGTAGATGTGAACTAATGGGATATTCCCTATTTTTGTTTTCGATGTATACTCAAAACTAATATTCTTAAGTGAAGATAAACTGTAAGTTAGATGTGTGTTCTTAGTTTCATCATTTTTTTCCTTATCTTCATTATCATTAAGTAAATAATCAATAGAGCAATTGAATAATTTTCCTAATTCTTTTAACTTATCCGTTTCTGGTAAAGTGACATCACTCTCCCAACGAGAAACAGCTTGACGAGTAACTTTAAGAAGATCTGCTAGCTGCTCTTGCGTATAATTATTTTCTCTACGTAATTTATATATTTTTTCTCCTGTTGTCATTTTTACCTCCCATGAGCAATTGTATTATATTATATAGGTTTGAAAAATACATTATCACATTGGTTTCTATATGTTACATTGATATAACATCAATCGATAGATATTATGTTTTTATGTAAAAAGTCCTTAGTTTTAAATTAAAATATTGAAGCGATCATTGGAATAAGTACAACTATTAAATTATATATCCCATGAAGTCCCATACAGATCCAGATGCTATTTGTCCTTTTATATGCATATCCAAAAATGATACCACATACAAAAGAACAAAATAATTGAAGGTAACTAAATGAAACACCACTATAACCGAATTGAAATGAGATATGTGCTAAAGAGAAGAATAAAGCACTAACAATAATACCAAAATCAATAGAGATATTCTTTCCGATTTTTATTATAGTCTCTTTTCCATATGCAAAAGTTAATAATACTAATGGAAGTGATCTATATAGAATCTCTTCACCTAATCCCGAAAAGAACAATTGAAATATTATCGTACTTCCTGAGAAATCATATCGCGCGCCATTGATGATAGTATATATAGATACAATAACGCCAAATCCAGAAGATATAGCAAGAAACAAAAATGCTTTTCTTATTTCATTAATATGATATCCAAAATCCATTTTCTTGAGCTTATGCAAAATAAAAGTAGGAATGAACACTAAAACAAATTCAATCGTATGATGGATCATCAACAAATAATCATTCGGAATATTAGGAATAATCCTTCCTATCGATTGAATAAGAACAATGGATAATTGATAAAACAAAACTTGAAAGATTAATAATCCAAGAGCCATTGCGATAAATCTCAAGATTCTTTTAGTTATTGCCATATGTTCCTCCAATAATATCAGTACATTTATTATAGCACAATCTTGCGTTAATAAAACAATAATAGTAATAGTCTATTATAGTATAAAACAATGAGTTTTCCGCATAAAATAAGTACTAAGAATCTCTTATTCAATCTTTTTTGCAATGCAATATGCCACACCTATTGGTTCTTTAATTATATGTTTAGGGTTCATTTTGTTATAAAAAGCAAAATAGTCTTTATCAACCATCTCATTTGATAAATGTTCTACAATGAATAATCCATTCTTTTCTAGCATTGACTCTATTTCATGATAAGAATATTTCGTTTTCATCTCTTCGCTTGCTTCTTTTGCTAATGCTTCGTTCTTTTTACTTTCTTCACATTCTATATATGTTGGATAATCAAAAACTAACGTACTCCCTTCAACAACATTATTACTAATTAATCTAATCATCTTTTCAAAATCATCTTTTGCTAGATAATAACTAATTCCTAGTAATGTAGAAAAAGATAATCCTTCTTTATCGTATGTACTATTAATTAGAGAATCAATCCAATTATCGTCTTCGAAATCGCAAGAAATGTATCTTACATTCTTATTCCATATCTCTTTTTCTTCAATACGTTTTTTCTTATCCTTAATCATCTCTTCTCTATCTAATTCATAGATATTAAGGTTATGGAATCTTTCTTTATATCCCATGGTATCATAACCAGAAGCAAAAACAATCAATTGCCTACATCCTAATTTCATCATATTGATAAGATTATTTTCGCTTATTATTTCTCTTGCAAGTACAGAAGGAGATAAATTGTTATCCACAATCCACCTTAATGCCTCTTTCTTATCGCCTTTATAATTAGGATTAAAGAATAGGATCCCCTCTGCCATAGAATTACTTATAGAATTATATTCTTCCTCATAAAGAATTCCTCCATCAATTCCATCAGAATAAATTGGAAAATCATTATTTCTTACATGGTATGCCCTTGCAAATGCACTAACTAATGCAGTCATATTTTTTTCATTCATTTTTATCACCCTATTATTTAATACACCCGGGCGCAAGATGATACAAGACTTGAAAAAATGGCCATTTTGTGCTAATATACAAGTAGAAAAAAAGAAAAAATATTAACAAAAAATATGAATAATCAAATTATTTCTTTCTATATTCACTTTGAGAGAATATTCTTTTGTAACCCAAAGAAGCATATAAATGATTTGAAATAGGATTCTTTCTATCAACACTTAAAACTGCGTTTTTCCCTTGATCAAGAATCTCATTTTTAATCGAATTGACTACTTTTCTTGCAAGACCTTGTCCTCTATATTCATCTCTTGTATAAACCTCTGAAACTTTTAAATCATTTGATGTGGAAGGAGCAATTTTTCCCATTGATACAATCTTCCCATCTTTCCTAATAATTCTATAATTCGGTAAATCATTAATTACAAAATCTCTATTTCTAGTTTTACTTATTCCGCAATCATCACAAAATCTATCTACACATTCCACAATTTCATCAATATCATCTTCATTTGGGATTTCAACTTCCATAGAAGAAGGTTCTGTTCTTTCTGTTGCTTTCATAAAATCCATGGAAAGTGATTCATAAAATTCTATATTAGGTATTCTATTTAATTCTTTTAAAATCTCATTACCTAATGATAATTCGCACATATATTTATCTAACTCATAACCATTATTTATCATAAATGAAATAAGTTCACTTACACATTCGATATCGCCAAAAAACAAAGTGGAATAAGGATTCATTTTTAATGTCAATAGTTTATGTTCTCCCACCTCACATCTTAAAGCATAATCATTCAATGTTGAGCGAGTGAGACGAACAGCATTTAATTTAAAAAAAGTGGCTAAATATTCATTAGAATTCAAAAAATCTATATTGTCTTCAAGAAATGTATCCCCATCAATGTATTCAATAATCATAATTTTCTCCAATCTCTATGTATTTATGAATTATACACTCATCCAGATGATTTCTCCATAAAATCAAAATAAGTTGTTATATGTTGTTAGTTGAAAAACTAAATGCAACAATTTAGGATTAATTCTCTTTTTTTCAATGCAAAATATCTAGTATTCCTAAAATTCATATGAGAATATTAAGTTTTAATAAGCAATATGTATCATGTAAAAGAATAAATATAAAATTTGACATGCTGTTTTTCTTAAATCTACTGATGTACAAAACGAAATAAAAAGGATCTACAACTACGCAGATCCTTACTAATAACTCTATGTATATATAAGACTATTTTCTATGCTTCATTTCTATGTAAAACTTTAAATAACAAAGCAGCTAAAGCACCACCAGCTAATGGACCAACGATAAAAATCCATACTTGTGATAATGGTGATGCTGTACCATCAAAAATCAAAGCAGCTACTGCAGTTGCAATGCTTCTTGCTGGATTGACTGAGGTTCCTGTAAGTTGGATACCTATCAAATGAACAAGAGTTAAGGTCAAACCAATTATTATTCCAGCGATTTGAGCTCTTCCTCTTTTAAACTCTTCTCCCTCAGTTGCTTTATCATCCGTAACATTAAGAATTACATATACAAATACACAAGTTAATATTATTTCAACTAATAAAGAAGCAATAGCATTTCCAGCAGTAAGTCCATTAATACTATTTCCAATAACCATATTACATGCATTACCAATAAACTTAACATCAGCAATCTTTGCAATACCAAAAATAGCAATTCCACCTACTAAGCCACCAAGAACTTGAGAAGCGGAGTAAAGAAGACACTCTTTTAAAGTCATTCTTTTCGAAAGAAAACATCCAAAAGAAACTGCTGGATTAATATGACATCCTGAAATTCGTCCAATTGAATAGGCCATTGCTATAATAACTAATCCAAAAGTGAGAGATGTTTCAACAAGTTTTCCTCCCGTAATAGCAGCTACGCCACATGCAAAGAATACTAAAACAAAAGTTCCGATGAATTCTGCGACTAATTTTTTTATTATGTTTTTCATTTTTTGTTCCTCCATTCATATTATACACAAAAAACGATGACAAAACACGATTAATCATTATTCAAATGTACTTCTAATAGAGAAAGCCATCAAATACTATTTGTTTCATTACAATATACTTATTATCCACAATAATCTTTTCTCAAATATTCACCAGTAATAGTATCACTATTAAGCAATTCTAAAGGAGTACCATAAAAGACTATTTCTCCTCCTTTTGATCCACCATCAGGTCCAACATCGATTATATAATCTGCTAGTTTCATTACATCTGTATTATGCTCGATAACAACTACAGTATTGCCTCTATCAACAATTCTTTCGAATAATACCATCAGTTTTTGGATATCCGATTTATGAAGTCCAGTCGTTGGTTCATCAAGAATATAGATGTTACCACTACTATATAAATCCTTCGCTAGTTTTACGCGTTGACGTTCACCACCAGATAAAGTGCTTAATGGTTGTCCCAAAGATATATAATCCAATCCAACTTCATTAAGCGCGGACAAATGTTTACTAATCTTCTTATTTTCTTTAAAGAAAAGTAAAGCCTCCTTTACACTCATATTCAATACATCCACAATCGTTTTACCCATGTATTTATGATGCATAGTTTCCTCACTATATCTGTTTCCGTTACAATACTCACAAGTAGTAGTAACAGGATCCATAAAAATCAATTCAGTAACAATATATCCTCTCCCATTACATTTAGGACAAGCACCTTTAGAATTAAACGAAAACAAAGAAGAATCTTTTTTACTACATTTTGAGAATTCTTTTCTTATCTCATCAAAAAAACCTAAGAAAGTACATATAGTAGAACGGTTAGTTGCAGTCACACTTGTTTGATCAACTAAAACTACATCATCTTTATATTCCTTTGCAAATACGTCTCTAATAAGCGAAGATTTTCCTGATCCTGCAACTCCAGTTACAACAGTTAATACATTCTTTGGGATATCAACGCTAACGTTTTTTAAATTATGTACGTTCGCATTTCTAATAGAATAAAAATCGGTTGGAATTCTAACCTTGTCTTTAATTCTTATCTTATTACGTAAAGCCATACCAGTAAGAGTATTACTTTGTAATAATTCCTCATATGTTCCTTCAAACGTCACTTCTCCTCCAAATTTACCTGCTTTAGGGCCGATATCAACAATATGATCTGCAATACTAATAATATCCTTATCATGTTCGACAACAAGAACAGTGTTTCCTTTATCTCTCAATCTTTTTAATAAGTTTGCCATTCTATATACATCTCTTGGATGCATTCCTACTGATGGCTCATCAAAAATATAGGTCATTCCTGTTAGATTAGAACCCATATATCTCACTAATTTAACACGTTGAGCTTCTCCTCCAGATAATGTTTCTGTTTCTCGGTTCATAAATAGATAAGGAAGACCAATTTCAATCATTCTAGTCAAAGAAATAATTAGCGAATCAGTAATTGCTCTCGCACGTGGATCATCAATCTCCTTAAGTACAGTAACTAATTTAGAAAACTCCATCTCGCACATTTCTGATATAGTATATCCATTTACTTTGACGCTTAAGGCTCTTTCATTTAATCGTTTTCCTTTACAAACAGGACATTCACATTGAGTGACAAACTTACTAATCTTCTTTAATGTTGCATCAGTTTGTTCTTGTTCACTCTTCATCAAAACTAAACGTTGGAATTGATTCTTTATTCCTTCAATTTTTTTGCTAATTCTTTCCCCGTTTTTTGTTTTACTTCCATACAATAAAAGATTAACTTCTTCCTCACTATAATCTTTAAATTTCTTCTTTTCATCAAACCAACCTTCACTAGTATAGACTTTATAATAATAATTACCAGGATGAAAAGCAGGAAGATTCAACATTCCTTCACTTAAAGATTTATTTTCATCAATCACCTTATAAACATCAAAATCAAATGTTCTTCCAATGCCAAAGCAATTCTCACACATCCCATTTGGATTATTAAATGAGAATAACGAAGAAGGACCAATACTAGGAGAACCTATTCTTGAATAAAGTAAACGAAGAAGCGAATACATATCACTTATCGTTCCTACCGTACTTCTTGCATTTCCACCTAATCGATTTTGATCGATAATGACAGAAGGAGAAAGATTATCGATAAACTCCACATTAGGTTTCTCGAATTTTGGTAGTCTAGTTCTAGCCCAACTTGAATATGTTTCATTCATTTGTCTTTGCGATTCCGCAGCTATAGTATCAAAGACTATTGTTGATTTACCACTTCCTGACAATCCTGTAAATACAACAATTTTATTTTTAGGAATACTCAAAGAAAGATTTTTAGCATTATTTTGATTCAATCCTTTAATAATAATATTTTCGTTCATAAAACACCTCCAAAAATACTATACACTCTATCCTTAAGAGGAGAGTCAAGGTAATATTTATTAAGAATTTCAATAGAAACTCCTTCTTTTTCTAAAATTTGAGCAAAAGAAAAAAAACTCGTTAAGAGCTCTTATACTAATTAAAACATACAACTTTTTTAGTATTTAACCCCTAACATAACTTAATCATGTCCTCCATTATTTGCTTTTTAAAATATTCATCAATATAAGATGAATCAAATATAATATCTACTTTTTTATTTAAAGCTTCTTCTAATTCATCTTCAAGTAGTCCTTGATCTATAAATGTTCTAATATTACCCTTATCACAATAAATATCAATATCACTTGAATCTTTTGCTTCTCCTCTAGCGTATGATCCGAAAAGATAAATATCATTTATTCCATATTTATTAAGAATTGGTTTAATGATACTCTTTATTTCTTTAATTGTATAAATGGAACTGCTTATATCAGCGTTAATCAAAGATACAATATAACTATTTCTATTTTCAATATTATCTAAATGGTTAATAATTTTTATGTCTGATTTTTTAACTCTAAATTGATACATTTTATAATTATTCTTATTAAAGTTTGAAATGTATTCAGTTTGATTAAATGGCATAATATCACCCCTTCTATACATATGATATCATATGTAAATTAATTCATCAAACATTTAGTATAAAAATTAATTAGGTTATACTAATTCTAATAGACTTAGAAAGCGTATTTTATATATATCTTCCAATAGAAAAGGACGACTAGATTAAACTTTGTTCGCCCCATTAGATTTTACATCTTTTTATTTTTGTTAACCCTATAAAACTCCATTAGATTTTACAGAACCAAATGTAGTGCTATTAATAAAGTAGACATTATAGTATAATATTAAAAACCCAATATGATAAAAAAATCGTATATATTTTTTTTTATTTTTATAAATATTAATACTAAATTTAATAAATATAACGTCTCATTCCCAAAACTTCAATTATTTTATTCTTTTGGGAACAAATTATTTCCCATCAAAGTTTTTTCTCAAATAAAGGAGTTTTAATCACTTTCGAAACCCCTCAATCGGTCTAGTTTAGCAAATATGACTTTCCACACCTTTTAATTCCTGTTATAATCTTAACTCTGCCGTTATCTTTATATGATACTAATTTTTCAATATATCTCGGTCTCTCTATCATTCTTACACCATCTTTTTTGTGTTTAAACACATTTTTTTCTAATCTAATTTTGAATTTTATTCTTTTTTCTCCTTAATATAAAAAAAATCAGATAATAGAGCCATTTTTACCAAACAAATTAGACAATTATCCCATTTCGAGGATCGATTAATCTATAAACATAATATTTTAATTGTTCTGCAACTTCCTGTGAAAACTCACTAATCATATTCGTCTTCTTCCTATCGATTTTTATACCAGATAAAATAGTCAAACTTCCTCTTTCTAAAAGGAATAGTTATTCCAAGCTCATCAAGTTTATTTGTGATGAAATCATTATAAGATTTATAGTCATATGTATCCACCCAATGCTGGATATTCGATTTTTTTATATCTTTGAACATCTTAGGTAATGACTCTTTCAACACAGTATCCAATATTGAATAATCATCCCTGCCATAAAGATTATTGTTGTGGTAACAGCAATACTTGGATGCAAATGAGAACAGATTAATCTTTCCGTTAGCTCTAGCAATAGTCGCTACAACTTCTGGATCACCATTTTTAATTCTTTCATCAATATTAGGAATAGATGATATTATTTCGCCAATTCAACAATACTGATAAATCTTTTATATCTAGAAATATTTGTAGAATTTGTGATATCAATCAACCCAATCTTCAAAGCCACAGTTTCGATATCTATATTACTTGGATGAATACAATACAAATCGAAACCCATATTGCTCCAGTAATGAATGCTTCAGCTATTATTGGATTAGATAATCCATTAATGTAGATGAATCCAAACACTGTGAAAATAACAATGTTATACAATGGATGCCATGGTTTGGTTTTCTCATATCCTTCTCCCATTGACTCTTTATCCATTGGCTTCATATGGAGAACATAAATATTGAATATTGTATGAAGTATTCCAATTAATGTGACAATGATATAGGCACTCCAAAATCATAGCATTGATAGTCCGAAATCTTGCATTATTTAAGAATCTCCCAATATCCTGTTTTTCTAGAACCAACCCTTCGTATCATGTTTAATTCAGATAAATGGTCAAGGTGTCTATGAATTGTTGGTTCTGATTTTTTTATTAATGAAGCTAATTCCGGAATTGTTATATATTTGTTTTCTAATATAATCTCCATAATAGATCTATCGATTGAATCTATCTTATCATTTATCTTATCATTTATCTTATCATTTAAGAAATTTTGTTTTCTTTTGAAAGAGAATGTGAATCCCAATTCATCGTTGTTATATTTATACTCAACTCCGTTATTAGCACAAACTGTAAAAGTTCTGTCAAAGCCTGTTCCAAAGGCATCGATATATCCGTAATAGAATAATGTTTGAGAAATTAATAGGTTTCTAATTTTGCTTCCAACACTACCTGAAGCAAATCTAACAGGATCTATGTCATTATAGATAGAACCTGGATTATATATTTTTATCTGAGATTTGAAAACTGTAAAAGAGATGTTATCACCGGTTCTTGCGTATGAGCAATGCGCAAATGAATTAATAACAATTTCTCTTATTGCAAGAAGAGGAATTTCTGGTGTTTCTTCTCTTTGAATTCCAACGATATTCGATTTATAAGAAATATGATTTTGTAAATAAGAGATAGCTTCCTTAATGCATTCAATAATGTTTCCTCTGAATTCTTTTATTTCTCCAAAATCCGTTCTAGCATCAGTAGGGAAATTGGCTTCCTTAATTTTCAATGGTTTGTTATTTCCAAATAAAAATTCCCCGGCTTTGTTTAAGTGGCCATTGTCGGAAAGTAAACCTAATTTGGTTAATGCCTCAAAAGAATTCCTATACACATAATTCAATCGTCCTTTTTCGTTTGCTGTTCTTATGCAATCTATCAAAAGTTCTTCATTGACATCTTCAACAGTAAGTGAAGTTTCTTTGTTTTCCCAAGAGGTATAATTCCCTTCTTTTCTTTCGAAAAAATGTTGGAGTTCATGTTGTTGCATTTGAATATCCGCATCGTTCAAACGAATATAATATCTACCATATGCAGAATAAGGAGTATCATTGCCTTCTACGCGAACGATGATGATTGTTTTTTCATCTACTTCGCTATCCTCAATAGAGATATTTATAGGAAGAGGTTTTAGGTTATTGTTAATTTCATTAGTTATCTCAGATTTCGTTTTTTTGCCTAATGTCAATCCACAAATTCTGCCATCATCATTAATTCCAAAGTAGACAATTCCTTTTCCGCCTTTATTAAGCATTGAGCTCATTGAAATGACGCCCTCTTTTAATTGAGACAAAGATTTTTTCAATTCTATAAATTCATTTTCCTTATACATAAACAGGACTCCTTCTACCACATTTATCTTATCATTTATCTTATCATTTGTCAATTAGTTTGATAAAATAAAAAAACTCAAATACAAAAGAATTGTTTTTCGAATCCCACCATTTGTTTTATTTTGTTGCCAAGGCCAAAGTCACAATAACAACTTTGATACATATATACTCTAATTAGGTAGTTGATTAGTAACTATCACCATTCCTTAAGTATAATAAGGATAATGGAATCAG
>CAMCEE010000018.1 GCA_945873815.1 uncultured Caryophanales bacterium | reverse complement strand
TTATTGAAACAAAACTCAAGTTAAAGGTTAATGCAGAAAAGACACATATCACAAGGCCAAATAATCTTAAGTACCTAGGATTTTCATTTTGGAAAGACAAAGGAAATTGGAAGTCTAAACCACACAAAGAGAGTTTCAAGAAACTATTTCTCAAATTAAAGAAACTAGTTAAGCGTTCTTGGAGCATTGATTTAACTTATCGAATTAAAAAGATAAACGAAGTTTTAAGAGGTTGGATTAACTATTACCGACAATCTTCTATGAAAGTGAAAATCACAAAAATTGGTGAATGGTTAAGAAATGCAATTAGAGTTATAATTTGGAAACAATGGAAATTACCATTTACAAGAAGACAAGCTCTAATAAAACTTGGATTAAGTGAAAATGAAGCCAAATGTGTCTCTAATTCAAGAAAGGGATACCAACACATTTGTCACTGTTGGAGCATAACTAAAGCAATTTCAAATTCACGACTAAAGAAAAGAGGGCTTTTAGACCCTCTTGAATACTACCTTAAACAGGTAGCGTAGAATGTTTATTTAAACCGCCTTATACGGAAGACCGTACGTAGGGTGGTGTGAGAGGGAGCGGAGAAACTATAGATTCTCACTTTCTACTCGATTAATTAAAGATTTTATTGAAAGAATTATTTGTTAGATTTACAATGTTTTTAGTCCGATGATAAGGATTTAGTAATTATGATTCCATTTTAGAGAATTGTCGTGTGGTGAAAGACAATATGGATAATGATGAATTCCACCCTTTAGGAAAAAGTGATGAACTTTCGTTTACTGCGTTAAAGTAATTAATGAAGAGGTAATATTATTTTATTACAACTTGGGTGGCAACACGGTAATTCGTCCCTTGGTATTTTACCAAAGGATTTTTTTATGAAAGGAAAAAGGTATGTTAGATATTAAATTTTTAAGAGAAAACCCAGAAATTGTTAAAGAAAACATTAAAAAGAAATTTCAAGATGCAAAACTTCCTCTTGTTGATGAAGTAATTGAATTGGATGCTAAAGTAAGAGCATTAAAGCAAAAAGGCGGAGATCTAAGAGCAGAAAGAAATTCAACGTCAAATACTATTGGTAGCTTAATGAGAGAAGGCAAAAAAGATGAAGCAATGGCGATGAAAGCTAGAGTCGTTGAAATCAATGCTCAATTAGTATCAATTGAGGAAGAAGAAGTAAAATTAAGTGAAGAACTAAAACAAAAAATGATGGTAATTCCAAACATTATCGATAAATCAGTTCCTGTTGGAAAAGATGATTCAGAAAATGTTGAAAATCAAAAATTTGGAGAGCCTGTTGTTCCTGATTACGAGATTCCATATCATGCAGATATTATCGCAAGATTTAATGGACTTGATAAAGAAGCATCAGGGAGAACATCAGGAAACGGATTCTATTATTTATTAGGGCCAATTGCAAGATTACATTCTGCAATGCTTTCATACGCAAGAGATTTTATGATAAATAAAGGATTCACATACTGCATCCCACCATTTATGATTCGTTCAGATGTCGTCACTGGAGTTATGTCTTTTGCCGAAATGGAAAATATGATGTATAAAATTGAAGGAGAAGATTTATATTTAATTGGAACTTCAGAACACTCAATGATTGGTAGATTTAAAGGACAATTAGTAAAGGAAGCAGATCTTCCTATTACACTAACTTCATATTCACCATGCTTTAGAAAAGAAGTAGGAGCTCATGGAATTGAAGAAAGAGGCATCTATAGAGTTCATCAATTTGAGAAACAAGAAATGGTTGTTTTATGTAAACCTGAAGAATCAATGGAATGGTACGAAAAGATGTGGACATATTCAGTTGAATTCTTTAGAAGTTTAGATGTTCCAGTTAGAACACTTGAATGTTGTTCAGGTGATTTAGCAGATTTAAAAGTAAAATCATGTGATGTTGAAGCATGGTCACCTAGACAAAAGAAATACTTTGAAGTAGGCTCATGTTCAACATTAGGAGATGCACAAGCAAGAAGACTTGGCATTAGAGCAAAAGGAGAGAATGGAAACTACCTCGTTCATACATTGAATAATACTGTTCTTGCAACTCCAAGAGGACTTATTGCTGTGATTGAAAATAACTATCAAGAAGATGGTTCAATTCTTATTCCAAAGGCACTTCAACCATATATGGGAGGAGAATCAGTAATTAAACCTATTAAATAAAAAATATGCGTGTTTTTACATAAAAACAAAGTGTAAGGACACGCTTTTTTATTTAAAAAAATTCAAAATAAAAAGAAATATTATTCACATTCATTTATATTATGTTATAATACATTTGCCATCGCGATGTAAGTAGGCGAACCAGGTCAGGACCGGAAGGTAGCAGCCTTAAACTGATCTTACGTGTGCGGTGGTTTTTTTCTAGGCGGTGAAATAATGAATTCAGATGATGAAAAATATATGAAACAGGCTTATAAAGAGGCATTGAAGGCTAAAGAAATCGACGAAGTTCCAATTGGATGTGTGATTGTAAAAGATGATAAGATTATTGCAAGAGGATACAATAAAAAAGAAAGAAATAATGATGTTACTAGTCATGCAGAAATCAATGCGATTAGAAAAGCTTGCAAAAGGATGAATTCATGGAGATTGGTTGATTGTACTTTATACGTCACTTTAGAACCTTGTTCGATGTGCGCAGGCGCAATCTATCAATCGAGAATAAAAAGAGTTGTATTCGGTGCTTATGATTTAAAACAAGGTGCACTTGGCAGCGCTTTAAATCTATATTCTATTAATACATTAAATCATTTTCCTGAAGTGGAAGGTGGAGTGTTGAAAGATGAATGTTCAACATTAATTTCTTCATATTTTAAAGAAAAAAGAAAATAGACATATAATAAGACTTAATGAAAGTGTTTAAGTCTTTTTTTAAAATCATATATTCAGTAGGATTTATATTATTTCTTGTGATTATATCTTATATTATAGCTTCTTTTTCTTATTATTCTCATGAAGTTGGAGAAAGTAAAATTGAAGAATTTACTATTATTGATGATGATAAAACACTTAAGATTTCCGCGAAAAACAAATATTATATAACGATAGAAATGAAGAGTGAACAAAAAGAAAAAGATGAGATAATAATCAATTATGCACTAGATTATTTTGATAAATATAAAACGGAAGTATATCTTTATGATTACACATATCCTTATACCCTTGTAACAGTAAATAAAAAGGGAGAAACGACATTATCTCATTTAATATTGCTTTAGATATTGATGATAATATTTTTTCTATGTATGATTATAGTATAATGATGAGAAGGAGAGGAAAAAATGAATAAAAAAATTTTATCATTTACTTTAGCAATTGCAACTGCGTTAACTCTAAGTGGTTGTGGACAAAAGGTTGACCACGAAAAAGCAAAAGCATTCGCAGAAGAAAACTATGTTGCTGAAAATGTTACATCTACAAAATGTGTTTCTAAAACAGTAATGGAAGTTAAGAAAGCAGAAGGCATCTTTGCAGCTATGTTTGAAGTAGGAAAGAAGGAAACAGAGATTGAATTTGAACCTGTAGAAGGTTTATTTGGTAGTGTCGGTGCTGCATTTAATGACAAATACGAATATGTTATTAATGGAAAGAAATTAACTGTATCAAAGAAAACTTCTGTTAAGGACTATTTAGCAGAATACGATGTTGCTACAAATGAAAACACAAAATTTTCAGGAAAAGGCGTTGTTGAAACATATCATTTCAATGAAGAAGGTTTATTAGTAGATTCTACAGTTAGTGTTGATGTATCCTTTTCTGCTTCTAGTATGGGTATTACTGTTTCTGGAGCAATCAATATGTATACTTCAGTAACTAATACATACAGCAAATAATAGTAAAAAAATAGGAAAATTAAATGAGAAGTGATTATCCATTTCTCATTTTTTTTATAAAAAAAGCCAATATAATTAGAAAATTTCATAAAATATTGAAAAAGCAATTGTAAAACAAAATTATCTTTGATAATATTATTACGCTGACTTAGAGAAAACGAAGATACTCTAGGCGAATAAGGAGATTAAGCAAATGAAAAAAGATATTCACCCACAATACTTTGAAACAAAAGTAACATGCATAACATGTGGAACAACATTCACAACAGGTTCAACAGTAAAAGAAATTCGTGTTGATACATGTTCAAATTGCCACCCATTCTACACAGGTAAACAAAGATTTACTCAAGCAGATGGCCGTGTCGACAAATTCATGAAAAAATACGGAATGAAATAAGAAAAGAATACCGTCCCTATTTGGAGGCGGTTTTTTATTAGAACATAGAATATGGAGGTCAAAATGAGCAAAAAATATTTTTATATAACTACACCGATATATTATCCAAGTGCAAATCTACATATTGGTCATGCTTACTGTACGACACTTACAGATACAATTGCAAGATATAAAAGAATGCAAGGAATTGAAACATTCTTTTTAACTGGAACTGATGAACATGGAGAAAAAATTCAAAAAAATGCTGAAGCTAAAGGAGTAACTCCTCAAGCTTTTGTAGATGATATTGTCAAAGGAATTAAAAAATTATGGAAAGACATGAAGATATCAAATGATCACTTCATAAGAACAACTGATGAATATCACGTTGAAGTAATTCAAAAAATCTTCACAAAAATGTATGAAAATGGAGATATTTATTTAGGAAATTATGAAGGATGGTATTGTACTCCTTGTGAATCTTTCTGGACTGATACTCAAGCTGGAGAAGATCATATCTGTCCTGATTGTGGTAGACCAGTACATAGAGCAAAAGAAGAAGCATATTTCTTTAAAATGAGTAAGTATTCAAATAGATTAATGGAATTTTATAATAACAATGTTGAATTCATTACTCCTGAATCAAGAAAAAATGAAATGGTTAATAATTTTATTAAAAAAGGATTAGAAGATTTATGCATTTCAAGAACGACATTCTCATGGGGAATTCCAATTAGAGAAAATCCAAAACATGTTGTTTATGTTTGGTTAGATGCATTGTTTAATTACGTTACTGCCTTAGGATTTATGCAAGAAGATGATTCAAATTATAAGAAATTCTGGGGTGATGATGCTGAAATTATTCATATTATTGGTAATGATATCACTAGATTCCATACAATCTATTGGCCTATATTCTTAATGAGCATGGGAATGAGATTGCCAGATAAGATTTATGTTCATGGCCTTATTATGACAAAAGATGGAAAGATGTCCAAATCAAAAGGAAATGTTATTTCTCCAAATGCATTGATTGATAGATATGGAGTAGATACTTTGCGTTTCTATTATGTAAGGGAAGTTGTATTTGGAACAGATGGTCAATTCACTCCTGAACAATTTGTTGAAAGAATCAATATTGATTTGGCAAATGATTTTGGAAATTTATTGAATAGAACTGTCGGAATGATTATTAAATATTTCGATGGTATAATTCCTGAATATCAAGGCCAATTGACAGATTTAGATAGAGAATTAGAAGAAGTTGGTAAAATTGCAATCAAGAATTATCATACAAAGATGGATTCATTAAAAGTTAATGAAGCATATGAGGCTTTATTCACATATATCTCTAGAGCTAATAAATATATTGAAGAATCAAAACCATGGGTACTAGCAAAAGATCCAGAGAAGATTAATGAATTAAAATCGGTAATGAATCATCTAGCAAATGCATTAAGACAATCTGCAATTCTTTTATCTCCTGCATTAGTTGAAGCACCAGAAAAACTATTTGCTCAATTAGGAATTGAAGGAGATTTAAAAGAATATAGAACTGTTAATGATTTCAATTTGTTAGGTGGACAAAAAGTAACTAAAGGAGAACCATTGTTCCCACGTTTAGATCCTGCGGTTGAAGTAGAATACATTAGAAGTTTGATGACAAGTAAATAATAGAATCAAATAAAGGTGATAGAATATAAAAAATCTATCGCCTTATTTTATTTACCTAAATAAATATGTAGATAATTAGAGAGGTTATTATATTATTTAATATTATGGAGGTTTTACGATTTATGAGTAGATATAAAAGTGTGTTATACAGCTTTATGAGTGGAGTATTTGTTGTTTTATTTCCAATTCTATCTGGATTTATTGCAACTATTTGTAATATTTCCGCGCCTTGTGTTTATTATCTTCAAGCGGGCTTTATGGCGATTCCGTTAATAGTATTTCTCATTGTAATAAAGATTAAGAAAATCGATTGTAAAAAGATGGGATATGGAAAAATAAATTGGAATAAAAGGATGCTATTCTATTTACCTAGTTTATTAGTGTTTATTCCAGTTGCAGTAAAAGGATTTAAAGGAAAAGACTTGGGAAGTTTCTTTGGTATTCTTCTTTTATATTTAATGGTTGGAATCGTAGAGGAAGTATATTATAGAGGAGTAGCAAAACACTTTCTTGACAAGAATTTTTCTATTATGCCTGCAATTATCATTTCATCTTTGATTTTTGGATTAGGACATACTTCATCTTTTATGATGAGTAATGATGTTTTAGAAACATTGCTTGTTGTTCTCAATGCTTTGATCTTTGGGTTCATGGCTACTTGCTTATTATACCTTACTAATACAATCTATCCTTTGATGCTAATACATTTTCTTTTCGATTTTGAGAGTAAGTTTATTCTTCTTTCTGGAAATGAGTTATTTATCGCAGAGATGATAAGGGGGACATTCATGTTCATATATACATTGGTCCTATTGTATTTCATAAATAAAAAAGAGATGATTCGTAATTAATGATCATCTCTTTATAATCTAGAATAAGTTTTTCTTTAAATAAATTGAATCTTCATTAGTGATTTTTCTAATCACTTTACAAGGGTTTCCTGCAGCAAACACGCCATTTGGAATATCGCGAGTAACAACTGAACCAGCACCTATTACTGATCCTTCACCAATGGAAACTCCTCCACAAACTGTGACGTTACTTGCTATCCAAGTATTGCTTTTTATTGTTATTGGCTTTGCATATTCTTTATCTGTTATTCTTCCTTTTTCATTTCGATAGAGATTTCTTTCTTCAGGTAAAAATGGATGAATTGGAGTTACAAGTGAAACGTTAGGACCAATGAATACATTATCTCCAATTGTTACTGGGCATATATCAAGAATGGTGAGATTGAAGTTTGCAAAACAATGTTTTCCAAATTCAATGTTTTTCCCATAATCAAAATAAATAGGTCCTTGTAAATATACTCCATTATTATTTGGAATTAATTTATCGAGTATTTCTTTTCTTCTTGGATCTGAATCATCTTCGATTTTATTATATTGATTGCAAAGTTTATGAGCCAATGCTCGTTGGTTATAAAGTGTATCTTCACTTCCATCATAAATCATGCCTTTAATCATCTTCTCTTCTTCTGTCATATATCCTTCTCCTATATAGTAGATTATATCAAATGAAATATGGAGTTTTAAATATTATTATCTTGCTCAATGTGATATTATATTCATATTGAGAGGCTACATGAAAAGAACTTCTACTAGGATTAGACAAATCACAGATGCATCTATAATATGTGCAATATATTGCGCTTTCTTTTTGCTTTCTAGATTAAGTGGATCATTACTTGAATATGATTTATTTTTTGTTTTGCCTATTCCTATTGCTTTATACGCTTACAAATATGGATTTAAAATAAGTATTATACCTTTATTTGCAACTACTATTCTATCCGTATTTATATGTACCACTCCATTTTCTTCGTTTGTCTATATTCTACCATCTCTTCTTATTGGATCTATTTTTGGGGGAATATTAATCCAAACTAAAATGAAAGCAGTATTTATCATTTTAATAATAACGGGGATTGCTCTTGTTTCCGAAATCTTATCAAGCATTGTTCTTTCTTCAATGCTAAATATTGAAAACATTTTTAAAGAGATAGAATGGATTGTAAATGGAATAGCAGAACTAGCGCCTAAATTAAATCTTTTTGGATTTGATGTCCCATTTTTTCAAGCGATATTAGAAGGATTAATTCCTGCGATATTAATTTTGATTTCACTTATTGATGCGGTTTTAATATATTTACTTTTTAATCTTATTATTATGAAGACTAAGATGTTTAGATTTTATGCAAAAAGGCAACCATTTTCATTTATGGTAGCGCCTATTTGGCTTTCGATTTCTTTTATTATCTTGCTTCCTATTGCCGTGTTTTCATTTATGCATTTTGAAGATGAAAATATGGTAGTACATGTTTTATATATAATTGTAATCAATGTATTTTTGATCTTCTCATTGATTTATGTCTATTTTGGAATGAAGACGGCAATTTTATTTACTCGATATGTTAATAAAGGATGGCTCATCATTATTGTATATCTATTTGTTTTAATACCTCCATTTCAATTATTCTTAATATTATTAGGAGTTATTGATTCATTCTATGGTATAAGTAAAAGAATTATTGAAAGAATTAGAATCAATAATTCTAATGAAAAACAATAATGATATTTTGCAATTCAATGATAAAATAATAATATCACTTTGAAGGAGATATGAATGAGAATAAAGAAAAGGCATAGAAGAGTATCAAATTTTGTTCGACCATTTTTTAAAGTATTTTTTAGAATGAAATATAACTTAAAAGTTAAAACAACCTCTCTTCCAGAAGAAGGGAGTCTCATTTTATCTAATCATCTTACTTCAATGGATCAGTTTATCGTTGGCGTAGCTTTTAAAGAACCAATCTATTATATGGCTTCAATAGATATTTTTGAACATAAGTTTATTGGAAAACTTATCGACTATTTAGTTGCGCCTATTCACAAAGAAAAATCGAAAAAAAGTGATCTAAAATGTATAAAAGAATGTATATCACTTGGAAAAGAAAATGGTCATATATGTATATTTCCAGAAGGTAATAGATCATATAGTGGAAATCTATGTTACATTAACGAATCGATTGTGAAACTTGCAAAGGTATTAAAAAAACCAATAGTTTTATTTAACATTATTGGAGGATATGGCACTTCTCCAAGATGGGCGGATAATATTAGAAAGGGTAAAATGGATGCTTTTGTAAAAAGAGTTATTTCTTATGAAGAATATAAAGATATTGATAATGATGAACTCATGAAGATCATTCTTAAAGAACTTGATGTCAATAATTTTAATGATGAAATAAGATTTAAAAGTAAGAGAAAGGCTGAATATCTCGAAAGAGTATTTTTCGTTTGCCCAAGATGTGAAAGAATGTCGACCCTTGTTTCTTCATACGATGAGATTACTTGTACCAATTGCAAAATGAGTTTTAAATACAATGAGAATCTCACATTATCATCTAATGATAAAAAGATTAAATTTAACCATGTAAATGAATGGTACGATTATCAAAAAGATTGGATAAGCAAATATGATTTTACATTAAGTGAAGAAATATTCACTGATGAAAAAGTATCATTAAAAATTCCACGACTTTATGATAGTAGATTGTTTATTAATGAAGGACGATTAGTTTTAAAACAAGATGAAATATTAATTCAAGGAAAGAAAGAAGTTTCATCGTTTAAATTAGATGATATCGATGAAATGACTATACTTGGGAAAAATAAATTGAATTTCTATGTAGGTCAAGAAACATATCAAATTAAAGGTACAAAAAGGCTGAATGTATTAAAATATATGTATTATTACTATCTAAGAAGAAATAAAAAGGAGGGCAAAAATAATGAATTTTTGGGACTATGATGCGTGGACAATAGTATTGCAACTTGGAATAATTCTAACAGCAATCATCATTTGTAATATTATTAGAAGAAAAATTAAATTTATTAGGAATTCATTACTTCCAACTTCTGTTTTAGCGGGTTTATTGATTTTTATTATCAATTTTATACCTGCGGTTAATAACTATATAAATAGAGATTTAATGGAAATGTTAACTTATCATTGCTTAGGACTTGGGTTTATTGCATTAGCACTCAAAACAAATCAAATTAAGAAAGACCATAATAAACTTGTAATCGTTGATACTGGCCTTATTACGGTTAATGGATATTTGATTCAAGGAATTGTGGGATTGACTTTATCGCTTGTTTTATCTTTTACAATTTTCCCTTCATTATTCCATGCGGCAGGATTATTGCTTCCGATGGGTTTTGGACAAGGAACAGGCCAAGCATTGAATTTTGGAAAGATTTACGAAGGACTTGGTTTTGAAAATGGTGCAACATTTGGTCTTTCTATCGCAGCGATAGGATTCTTGATTGCTTGTATTATTGGAGTAATCTATTTGAATGTTCTTAAAAGAAAAGGTAAATTAAAAGTTCAAGAAGAAAGAATTGCAAATAATGGATTATCAACTGATGATATTTATGCTGAAGATGAAGCACCGTTAAATGAAGCGGTTGATAAATTAACCATTCAATTCGCGGTAGTGTTCTTAGTATATTTAATTACGTATTTCGTCATATTTGGTTTATCTTATTTATCTGAACGTTTTTTAGGCAATTTCGGAACAAATACTTTAAAACCATTATTCTGGGGATTCAACTTCCTATTCGGATCCTTATTTGCTTTTATCATCAAAAAAATCTTAGTTGCATTAAAGAATAAAAAGATAATGAAACACACTTACGTTAATAATTATATGCTCAACAGATTATCTGGGTTCTTCTTTGATATTATGATTGTCGCAGGTATTGCAGCGATTGATTGGAATAATTTAAGTGGATTATTATGGCCATTATTAATCATATGTGCCTTTGGTGCATTTGCAACATTTGTTTATGTGCGTTTTATCTGTCATAAAGTTTATCCAGAATACGAACATGAAGCATTTTTCTCAATGTTTGGAATGTTAACAGGAACCGCTTCTACTGGAATGATTTTATTAAGGGAGATAGATCCTAATTTTGAAACTCCAGCAGCACAAAATTTAGTTCTTCAACAAGTTCCAGCAATCGCATTTGGATTTCCGGTGATATTATTAGTTTCTTTCGCAGGAAAAGATTTAACTTCTTCGCTTATAACTCTTGCAATTATCGTTCCGATGTTTGTTGGATATAATGTCTTCTTGTTAAGAAAATATATCTTTAAAAAGAAAGAGAAAAAGATAGATATTAATAATAAATAATAATCTTTGTTTTGCCTTAGTAGTTCAAAAAAGGGATTTTGTTATCATTTCTTTTCCTTGTTTCTACTATAAATTGATTTTTTAATGCGCTAATGATTGTTCTTTAACACGCATATTTTTTAAATTCTTTCTTTTTCTTAATGATAATCGATTTATCTTTCCTAATAGATAAATTTCTAGTTCTGTTTCTAAGTTGACTTTTTTTAATATAAAAAAATTGATGATTGAAACATAGTGAAGTATGAATATTTTAGAAAAACGAATGAAATAATATATTTGTTTATTCCTTTTGATTTGTATACTATATAAAAAATATAGTATAATGAGATAATAGAAGAGGTGAATCTTATGCAAAAAAGAATAAAGAAATACATGTTTATCGCACTTATGATTTTCTTTGTTGAATTATTAGCAGGCGTTTTGTTTTTCTTATTATATAAACTCAATAGTTTTAATTATTTAGTTGAATCTTTAGTAATTTCTTTATGCTTTTTTATTCTTATCAATGTTTCATATATATGGATTGTTCTAAATCTTATTGCAAAAGCAAGAAAAAAGAATGATGTAACTGCATTAGATATTGTAGGAGAAGATATTCAAGAAGTATATAATTTTGGCAATCTTGGTATCATCATTGTCGATGATAATTTCGAGATTATTTGGACTAATGACTGGTTTAGTGATGTTCAAACAGGAATCGTTGATAATAATATATTTGTATGGAAACCAGAATTGGAATCCTTAATGGATGCGAATGTGGGATTGATTGAACTAGAGATTGATAATAGATTGTACGAAGTTAAGTTCATTAGAGAAGCATATTTGTTTATTTTTAAGGATGTCACAGATTATAAAGCTGTTATTAAATTCTCAAAAGATCATTCACCGGTTATCGGTTTAATGGCTATTGATAATTATCAAGATGTTATGTCTCTTATCGATGATACTAAAACTACCGATTTGATCGCAGAGATAAAAAGAACAATTTTAGAATATGGTAAAGAATATGGAATTTTGATTAGACAATATCATTCTGATTCTTATTCTTTTGTTGCAACATACGATCAATATAAAAAAATGTATAATGATCATTTCTCCATTCTTGATCGTATACATGCGATTAGAGAAGCGGAGGAGAACGAACTCACTTTATCAATAGGTATTGCGTATGGTAGCGCGGAATATGTCCGATTAAACGATCTTGCAGCTTCTGCACTTGACGTTTGTATGTCAAGAGGTGGAGATCAAGTTGTCATTCAACCATATGGGGAAAACTTGATTTTCTTAGGGGGTCGTTTTGAAGCAAAATCTCAAAGAAGTAGAGTTAAAATTAGGGTTCTTTCAAAATCATTATCAACCTTAATTAATGATGCTGAGAAGGTATTTATCATGGGACATAAAGATATGGACCTAGATGCATTAGGAGCTTCTTTAGGACTTTATTCCTTTACTGAATCTTGTAGAAAAGAAGCAAGAATTATCTATGATGAAAGAATGGTAGAGACTAAAACTAAGAAAGCATTTAAACAATCATTTACTAGAGATGAGATTAGAAAAATCACAATAACTCCAAAGCAAGCAAGCGAAGAAATTACACAAAATACATTATTGATATTTGTCGATGCGCATAGACCAAGTATTGCATTGTATCCAAAGATTCTAGAAGAAGCAAACAAAATTGCGGTAATTGATCACCATAGAAGAGGAGAGGAATTTGTTGATTCTCCTGTATATTCATATGTTGAACCTTCTTCATCTTCCGCATCAGAATTAGTTGTTGAACTTATTAGATATAATGACAAAAACATTAAATTAGATAGCAGAAATGCAACTATGATGCTTGCAGGTATATTAGTTGATACAAACTTTTATCGTAATAAAACGGGTGCAAGAACTTTCGATGCTTCAGTTTTCTTGAAAGATTCAGGCGCGGATAATGCGATTGCTTCAGGATTTTTAAAAGAAGAATTTGAAGAACATGCTTTAAAAGTTAGAATAATGTCTAATGCATCAATACCATTTTTTGGAATAGTTGTATGTAAGGCAAATGAAGAAGATATTATCGATAGAACAATGCTTGCGATTGTTGCGCAAGATTTCTTACAAATCAATGGAACAAATGCTTGTTTTGTTATCGGTAGAACTGATTCTAAGCAAGTTAGTATTTCTGCAAGAAGCGATGGAACAATTAACGTTCAATATTTGATGGAAAGAATGAATGGTGGAGGACATTTTGCTGCGGCAGGAGCACAATTTGAGAATCTATCAATAGATGAAATTGAAAAACAATTAAAAGAAGTTCTTGATATGTATTTGCAAGAATCTAGAACGGAAAGAAAATAGGAGGAACGAAAATGAGAGTTATTTTATTACAAGATGTTAAAGGTGTAGGAAAGAAAAACCAAATTGTTGAAGTATCAGATGGATATGCAAGCAATTTCTTAATTCCTAGACGCCTTGCGGTTAAATCTACGGAAAAAGGATTGGAAGTAATGAAAAAACAAATCCAAGACGAAAAAGATGAATTGGCAAGAAAAGAAGCATTAGCTAAAGAGGAAGCAAAACGTTTAGAAGATATCGTTTTGGAGTTTGAAGCACCTTCTTCAAAAGATGGAAGAATGATGGGGACAATTTCCGAAAAACAAATTGTCGCAGAATTAAAAGACAAATATGGTATCATTGTCGATAAAAGAAAATTTGTTGATAAATATCCATGCAATGCTTTTGGATATACTAAATTGAAGGTTGAGTTATTTAAAAATGTGATTGGAACAATCAAAGTTCACGTTTCAGAGAAGAAATAGTTTTATGAAAGATACGTTGTTTAATATAGAAGAAGAGTGCGATGTATTAGGTGCGATGTTAGAATCAACTAATGCACGTAATGATATTTTAAATATATTGGTTGAGGATGATTTTTACGAGAAAAATGGACCTCATCAACTTATTTTTAGAGCGATTGAAAAACTAGTTTCCGATTCAGCGATTGTTGATATTACTTCAGTAACTACTGAACTTGGAGTAAATATGAAATGCTTAGAATATGTTGGGGGAACCCAATATTTGATTAGTCTTCAAGAAAGATATATTGGTGATAGAAATGCGGTATATCATGCAAATACTGTTAAAGATCTTTCTTTAGCAAGACGTTTACATGCTTGTTTACGTGATTGCTGTGACGGGTTTGAAAATGAAAAATTCGAAGACATTGGACAATACGTTGCCGAATGCGAAAGTAAAATCCTTGATATTACTAAAGCAAGAAGAGTATCAGAATTTGAATCTGCAGGAGAAATTGTTGAAAGAATCACCGAAGAAATGAAACTTTCGAAGGATAAAAAACAAAAGAATCAAAATGTATCTACAGGATTTACATTACTCAATTATTACACAAAAGGTTGGCAACCAGGTCAATTTAATATTATTGGTGCACGTCCTTCGGTTGGTAAAACTGCGTTTGCTTTAAACCTTGCATATAATGCTGCGCAAACATCAGGAAAAACAGTGGCTTTTTTCTCATTAGAAATGGATGCAAAATCCATTGTAAAAAGAATGCTTTCGACAGTATCTAGCTTAAGTAGTGATAGTATTTATGAAGGGAAACTATCAGATAACGATTGGCTTAATTTAGATTCTGCGGTTAAAGCTATAAAGAATTGTAAATTATGGATTGATGATACACCAGGAGAAAAACTCACAGATATAAAAACAAAAGTATTTAAATTGAAAGCACAAAATCCTGATTTATGTGCAATCTTTATCGATTATTTAGGCTTGATTACTACTAATATGAAAGCAGATAATAGACAAAATGAAGTTGCAGCAATTTCTCGTCAACTTAAAGCATTGGCCCGTGAAGTTGAAGTCCCTATAATTTGCTTATCACAATTATCTAGAGATAATGAAAAAAGAAATAAAACCGACCAAGCACCGAAGTTATCAGATTTAAGAGATTCTGGTTCTATTGAACAAGATGCTGATATCGTTCTTTTTATCCACCGTGAAAGCTATCAAAAAAATGGAGGAGAAGGAGAATTTGATAACTCTAATCAAATCGATGAAAATAAAGTAGATAGAACGATTGTTACAGTTGCTAAAAATAGAAATGGTAAAACTGGCCCTATAGCATTTGAAATGATAATGAATACAGGTAAGTTTGTTGAATTAATTCCAGAGGGAAAAGAATAAGATGAGATTTCATATTTTTGAGTCTGGATCAAGAGGAAATTGTACAGTTATTGAATCAGATGACCATCGATACATAATGATTGATAATGGACTCACAAAGAAAAAAACAATGGATAAATTAAAGGACTTTAATATTCAAAAAGAGGATATTAAAGCTCTTTTAGTTACACATTCTCATACTGATCATATTGGAGGAATAAGCTATTTTCCTAAAGATATTTTATATTCCACTTCATTATGTAATATTGGAGCTCCTGTAAGCAATTATCTTGTTCCTTTTGAAACATATGAAATCAATGGATTTATGATTACTTGTATTCCTACTTCTCATGATGCACCTGGATCTTGTGGTTTTATTATTGAATGCGATGGAGAAACTTTAGTATATATTACAGACACAGGATATATTTATGAAAGAGTATGTGAAAAAATCATAAATAAAGAATATTACATTATAGAATCAAATCACAATGTTAGGATGGAATTAGAATGCAATAGACCACAATATTTGAAAAAGAGAGTTATTGGTGATTGTGGGCATTTATCTAATGAAGATTCGGCAAATTACATGTGTGATGTAATCGGTGATAAGACAAAACAAATCTTTTTAGCTCACCTTTCTTCAGAAGCGAACACTCCTTCTCAAGCAATGGAAGATTATAATAAAGTATTTGAAGAAAGAAATATCGATATTTCACTTTTTGATATCAAATGTACTTCTCAAACGGAAACCGTAAGTGGTGGAAAGGAGAAGGTATCAAATGGTTAATATAAAGATAGTATGCGTTGGAAAAATAAAGGAAAAATATCATCGTGATGAGATTGATGAATATTTAAAAAGGTTATCTCGCTTTTCAAAGTGCCAAATCGTTGAAGCCGATGAAGAAAAATTAAAGGATAACGCATCGATAAAAGAAGAAGAGATGGTATTATTTAAGGAAGGACAAAGACTATTATCTCAAATTAGAGAAGATGAATATGTATTCTTGCTCGACTTGCATGGAAAAGAAATATCTAGCGAGGATTTTGCAAGAAAAATGGATGAATTAATTTCTTCTAGAACTTCGAATATAACTTTTGTAATTGGTGGTTCTTTAGGGTTGAGTGATGAAGTGAGAAAGAGAAGTAATTTTTTATTAAAGCTTTCTCCTATGACGTTCACTCATCAAATGACAAGAGTAATTATTCTTGAACAAATCTATAGAACTTTCAAAATCAATGCGAATCAAACTTATCATAAATAGGAGGAACATATAATGGAAATAAATATAAAGGAAAGAACTCAAAGAGCGAAAGATTATGTTAACGACCTTATTGATAGATTTAAAAGAAGTAAAGTTGGATGTTATATATATAATTTTTTTAAAAAAGGAGATAGAAAATTCGTCCTTCTTCTATATGGAATTGCAATATTAGTTTTTTTAATGACGCTTTTTTCAAATTATTTAGCAATTGTTATTTCTGGTGATTTTAAACTTCAAGAAGTTCCATTTTACTATAACGGATATGATGATTGGTGGAAATCATTATTGAGTGGACAATTTGTCATGTGGGATGATTCTGGATTCCTTGGACAAAATAATATCGGTACAAACACGTTCTATTATTTATGGAATATCTTCTTCCTTCCTACACTATTATTTCCAAGAGTATTAGTTCCTCAAGCATTGGCTTTTATCATTATTACTAAATTCGTTTTAGCAGGTTTTGTTATGAAGAAATTATTATCATATATGGGTATTTCTTCTAAAACTGCGAAAATTGTTTCTATTGCTTACGCTTTTTCTGGATGGTCTTTCTACTATCTTTGGTTTAATCACTTCTTGGAAATTGCAGTACTTTTCCCTTGGGTATTATTAGGTATTGAAAAAGTCTTAAAGGAAAAGAAAATAGGACATCTAGTAATGTCTTTATTCGTATCCGCGATCACGAATTATTTCTTTTTCATTATGTTTTGCTTTTGTGGAGTGATTTATGCATTATTTAGATATTTCCAAATGTGGAAAGATAATAATGGTAAGGACCGTGCAATTAAAATTGCATTAGGTGTCTTATCTTTCGCGGTTGCAATTGTTATGGCAGCTGTCATTCTTATTCCTGCATTTAAAGTCGCAATGGAATCGTCAAGAGCACAGACTTCTTCAGGATCATATTTATCTAATTTAACTAATGCGTTAAAAAATGTTTTTGAAGCGATTAAAGGAAATACAGAGAAAGGTACATTTGGAGAAGCGATAAAAGAATTTTTTGATATAATCTTTAAATTCAGTGGATCCGATGCGAAAAAGCATACGATGTATCCTTTAGTTTCATATTTCTTTCCACCTGTAGGATGCTTCGATTCACCTTTATTTGCAAATAACGGATATGATAATACGAACTGCTCCCTATTTATGTACACGCCATTGACTTTATTATTAATTCCTTCATTAATTAAGAGTTTCAAAGAGAAAAAGGTTTCTCATCTTATTGGCTTTGTTGGTGCAGTAGTAATGATTTTTAGCCCATTCTTCTATTATTGTTTCACCGGATTCACCACCGTATGTTATGGTAGATGGCAACTCTTTATTGTTGCGATTGCTTGTATTTATATTGCCTTTAATATCGATGAGATTAAGAAGATGAAAGGTTGGTATTTTGACATATCGGTTGTAGCTTGTTTAGCTTTAGAAATCGTATTGATTATCCTTTCTTTAAAATTTCAAGGAACAATGGGAAGTAAGAACCTTCTTACAAGCACTAGTGTAGATGAACGATTATATGTTGCACTTATTCAACCTATATATTTAGTTGTTGTTTATATAATCATTAGACAAAACTTTATGAAGAAGAGTTTTTTTGAAACGTTGAAAACACTTCTTATTTTTGAAGCCGTATTCGTTGGGAATATGGTCGTAATTGGTCAAGGAACAGTATCGATGGATACGCTTTATGGTGGATTAAATGATGTTAGTTCATCAACTAAATTAATCGCAGATATAAATAAGAATGATGATTCGTATTTCCGTATATTTAATACTAGCGCAGATCGTGATTCAAATAACTTAGGTATGGTTGAAGGATATAGAGGACTCGGTACTTTCCATTCTATGTATAATTATGAATTAGACGAATTTGCAGAATGGTCAAGAATCACTTACACTACATCTTCAAAATCGTGGAGACCATGGTCGATGGGAGTCCATGAGAAAAGGGCAAATCTTGATACGTTCTTAGGTGTAAAATATTATATTGTAAATGCAAATGATTCTCGTCTTACTTCGAATAGTAAGCTATTGAGTATTTCTAATGGTAAATGGTCAGTTAATGAAAATGCTGCTTCACTTAACGCATATTCTAGTTCGTTAGTAGATTATAATTCTGGAGAATATGTCATCTCCTCAATTTCTTTAAAAGAACAAAAAGGTGAAATGGATGTTTTCACAGTTGAATTTGTTACAAATACATCAAATTCTGATGATGTAAAGAAAACATATAATATCACTATCTCAAGTAAAGAAGCGATTAAGGTTTCAATAGGAGCTAATGGTAACTGGTTCTTTAATGATTTAGATATTGGAGTAAAAGGCTGCCCTAATAGTCTATCTAATAGTACGTATTCAACAATTAAATCAATTCAAAAAATGGAATCGGAGAAAAATAATATTATTTATAATATCGTAATGACTAATGGTGAAACATTGAAGCCAGTTGTATTTAAAGGAGAGGATACAAACGTTCCATTTGGGTATGAAGAAATTGCTCGAGATGAATATAATGTAGTTTATGAGAATAAGAATTTCGTTAATTTTGGTTTTGCATTCGACACATTGCATTCGAATAGTCCTCTTACTGCGAGTGATTCTTATTATGATGCTACATATAATGGAAAAGTAATGCTCAATGAAGCCGCTTATGTAAGGACGGCAATACTTGATCCAGAAGATATATTAGAAATTAAGGATACTTATACAGATGCAAATTTTGAATATTATCTAGATCAAAATTATTCGATTTATAAAACAAATAATATTAGAAATAGTATAGATGTAATCAATGTTTCGAATTCTGATATTCAAGTTTATTTACAAAACTGGGATCATAAAAATGGAGTTGCAACATCATTCTCTGAACCACAAAATTATCCTTCTAACTTTAAGAATATATATTGGAATTCATACATGGATGTTGATTTATCATCATATAATGTTGCAAGTGAAGCAAAATTAAGAGGTGGAGCATTTGTTACTGTTAATGCGAGAATGGGTGAAAACTTATTTATCACATTATATGGTGAAGATGAATATGGAAATGAGTATGAACTAGCTCGCGATATCCATATGAAGCATGCTTACGATAAGAGTGGTGATTGGAAATTTGAAAGAGGGTTCTATGTCAATGATCAAGTGACTCGAATAAGAGTAAGAGCATATGATACATTTAAAGAAAATCAAAAATTTGCAAAACCAAATATTACTGTTACATATTACGATGATTACAAAGCTAATATTGATAAATTAAATCAAAATAAAATAGAGAATTTAAAAATCCGTACAAATAGTTTCACTTTTGATACTAATTACACTGATACAAAAATGGAAGTATTAACGATTCCTTATGATGAAGGATGGAGTTTGTATCGTTTTGATGATAAAGGGAATAAAACACAAATCAAACTATATAAAGCACAAGGTGGATTTAATTCTTTCGTCGCGGAAAAGGGAGACTTTTCTTATTCATTAGAATATGTTACTCCTGGTCTTAAAACAGGAATACTTGGCTTTGGAATAGGATTCACATTATTCTCTATAATGTATATTGGTTTAGATTTAAATCAAAGATATAAAGAATATATGAAAAAAATCATTGAGATATAATGAATAAAAGGCTGTACATAATCGTTATAAAATAGGATGATTATACAGCTTTTATTTGTTAATATAGAAAATGCTCAAAAATCCATGTGTTAACAAAAACTTACAAGAGTGTAACTTTCGTAAAGGTAGTTGCATTCTTTTTTTATATAAATAAAGAAGGGTATATTTATGTATATCTTTATAAACAATTGAAAATGAAAATCAACCAACTGATTCTACTTATAAGTATTTGCATTATGTTGATAATGAATTAGTGATAAGGGGGAGCATAATCAAAATAAAATAATCTTTAATAGATACGAAGATTCTTTAAGAATAATATTTTTTCGTGTGTAAAAAGTATCACAGTTTTTTTATGAAAAAAAACACCAATTATCGTGTACAGATAACATAAGAAGTGATAGTATTCTAGTTGTTTTCTTATTGAGGATATTTTATATGCAAAGAAAATCGTATAGACAATTATTGATTCCAATTATGATAGAATTGATTCTCACAGTTCTTATAGGTTCTATTGATACATTTATGTTATCAGCAGTAGGAGATGATTTAGTTGGAGCGGTAGGGACAGCAAATAGTTATTCATATTTGATAACTATTCTTTTTAGTGTTATTTCCGGAGGTCTTGCAGCGGTAATGAGCCAATATATTGGTGCAAAATACGAAAGTTCTGCAAATAGAGCTCACTTTCTTGCTTTAATTATTAATATTATTTTTGGATTGATTCTTTCAGTTTCAATGTTTTTTGGAACGAGTGCTTTATTACAAGCACTTGATGTCGCATCTAATATCATTGAATATTCGACAAAATATTTATGGATAATTGGGTCGTTCTTATTTATTGATGCGCTTACTCCTATTTTTTCAGCATATTTAAGGTCGTATGGAAAAACGAAATATCCAATGATTTCTACCGGAGTGATGAATGTAGTTAACGTTTCATTGAATGCTTTATTTATCTATACTAGAACTTGCCCAATGGATGCAGTTAGAGGAGTAGCTATATCTTCAGTTATTGCAAAATTTTGTGGATTATCTTTGAATGTTATTTTTTATTTTATATATAGAAATAAGGATAAAACTAAACCTCAACTTAGCGATAAACAAATTCTTAAAGATATCGTTAGGATTGGCATACCAGGAGCACTAGAAACTATTATTTTCAATCTTGTAATGGCGTTTATTACTACTTGCTTGAATCATATGGATGATGATGGTTTTTATGTTACAGCGTATACATATTGTAACCAAATAACATACTTTGGATATGTTATGTGTATTGCAATGTCTCAGGCTAATGCAATTAAAGTAGGTTGGTTTATTGGAGAAAAACGATTTGATGAATGTAAGAAATTTACCTTGCGCGTTCTTTTATTCGCGATGATTATTTCTATTGCTTCCGCGACTCTTTTAGCACTTTTTGGCCGATTATTATCGATATTTACTGATAATGAAACAATTATTGGTATTGGAGTAACGGTTTTATTTGTTGATATTATTTTAGAATTAGGAAGGTCGGTAAATCTTACTATTGGTAATGCGCTAAAAGCGGCAGGAGATGCTACATTTACTGTTATTATTGGAATTGTTTTTATGGTATTAGTTGCAGGTGGAGGATCTTATATATTAGGGACAACTTTAAAGTGGTATGTTCTTGGTGTTTGGATTGCTAAAGCATGCGATGAAATCATTAGAGGAATATTAATGTTCTTAAGATGGAAATCTGATAAATGGAAAACTAAAGCGTTAATAAAAGAATAAGAGAATATAATCTCCATATTTGGCAATAATTATTATAAGAATTCATATTGTAATTATAGGAGAAATGCCAAATGGATAAACGTTTATCATATGCAGTTCAACAAGTATTAATTATGGGAGAAGAAATAGCTCGTAGTATGGCTCATCCAGTGATAGGAAGCGAGCATATTTTACTTGCTTTATTAAAGAGTGGAGATAATTATTTAAGCGATGAAATAAATAAAAAAGGAATTAAATATCGTTTAATCTGTGACAAGATTAAAAACCTATATAAGTATGAAAAGAATACTTTTTTTGACATTAAATATTCCATAGAATTGAATGATATTATTGAAGAAACAAAAAGGTTTTCACTTAAAAACAAAGAATCTAGTGCAAGTATAAATTCACTAATTTTTACCCTTATTAATTTGAAAAATGCCGCTTCGGATTTATTAAAATCATATGGGATTGATATTGATTATCTTTCTCATATTCTCCTAGATTCAAAAAAGAGAAATAGAGATAATTTAGGTATTAATGATCTCCATCTTATGGGAGATAAAAATAGAGATTTATTGATAGGAAGAGATAAAGAAATCAATAAAGTGATATATGCTTTAGCAAGACGTAATAAGCCAAATGCAATTCTATTAGGAGAACCTGGAGTTGGAAAAACTGCAATAGTGGAAGAAATAGCAAAAAGATTATTGAATAACGAAATAGATATTCTTTCAGGGAAAGTTATATATGAATTAGATATAGCTTCAACTGTAGGAGGGACGAAATATCGCGGTGAATTTGAAGAGAAACTAAAAAGAATTATTAAAAGAGTTAAAGAAGAAGGAAATATTATTCTTTTTATTGATGAAATACATTCTATTGTAAAAGCAGGGGGTGCAGAAGGTGCGATAGATGCTTCAAATATCCTTAAACCGTATTTAGCACGTGCAGATATTCAAATTATAGGTGCAACGACATTTGATGAATTTAATGCTTCTTTTGAAAAAGATAAAGCTTTAAAACGAAGATTTCAATTGATTAATGTATTAGAGAATTCCTTGGAGGACACAAAAAACATTCTACGTGGAATCAAAGATATATATGAAGAATATTATTCGCTTAGAATTGATGATGAAATCACTGATTATATATGTAATAAAGCAAATGATTATATGATTAATCAAAAATTCCCTGATAAGGCAATTGAATTACTCGATAATTCATGCGTTGGAGCAAAGGAGAAATTAAGCCGTAATGATGTAGATTATACGTTAGAGAATATCTTTAATATCTATAATCATAATGAGAAGTTGGAACGTTTTGAAACTATGCTAAATCAACGTTTAATCGGACAAGATGAAATGAAGGATAAACTTATTCTTTCTTTAGTGAATATGAACAAGAAAATATTATTGACGGGAGAAAAAGGGGTAGGTAAAAAAACTGTAATAAAAACGCTTATTAATGAAGTATATTTAGAGGATAACATAATAATAAACAGCGCACTTTTCTGCAGAAAACAAAGTGTATGGAATAAAGGGTTGTATAACGATAAATATGAAGAAATGCTAAGATTAATTAAAGAAAAACCATCTTCATTAATTGTATTCGAGGATATGGAATCAGCCGATAAAGAGACGGTTCATTTTGTTACAAATATGCTGGAAAATGGATATATCTATGATGATAACAATTCAAAGATTTCAGTATCAAATTGCACGTTCTTGTTTGTTTTTACGAATGATTATAATAAAAGGTTCAATTTATCAATACCTACTAAAGATTCGACAAATGATAATAAGGAAGAAAACAATATTTCTGAAACATTAGGTAATGAATTTTTATCTATGCTTGATTCGATTATTGAATTTAAAAAGATCGATAAAGACATGTGCGAAAGAATATTCGATAAATACATGAGTGATAATGATGTTTTACCAACTTCTGATGAAAAAGATAAGTTTAAACGATATGTTTCAAATAATTCCTCCTATGATGGAAATAGCATTATCGATATGGCTAGAAGAATAAAAAAAAATCGCAAAGAAGAAAAAATATGTTAGAATAAAACTAGAAATCATCGAATGTATAATATGTGGGTATTTGTGAAATGCGAAAAAAAAACGCTTTACATTTAGAAGATACTATTATATAGTATGAGTGTCCGCTTTCGTGAAGGTAGGCGGAAAGAACTTCTCTGTTGCATTTTTAGATGCAGCCAGAAGACCATAGGGAGGTGTAAATATATGAAGAAATATGAAATCATGTATATCCTTAAAGCTAATTTAGACGATGCAAATCGTAATGAATTAATTGGTAAACTCAACGATTTATTAACAGTTGACGGTGGAACAATCGATAACGTTAATGAATGGGGCGTAAGAGATTTAGCTTACGAAATCAACAAAGAGAAAAAAGGATATTACGTAGTTGTTGAAGCAACAGTATCTGCTCCAGCAGTCTTAGATGAATTCAGTAGAAGAGCAAAACTCAATACTAATGTATTACGTCATATCGTCGTAGTAAAATAAGTATCCACAAAACAATAGGAGGATAAATTTATGATTAATCGTGTTGTATTAGTTGGACGCTTGACAAGAGATCCAGAATTAAGAAGAACTACAAGTGGTGCAGCTGTTTCTTCCTTCACAGTAGCAGTTGACAACAGAACAAAAGATGCAGCTGGAAATAAAACAGCAAGCTTCATTCCATGTACAGTTTGGAATCAAGCAGCAGAAAATGTTTCTCGTTTTGTTCACAAGGGTTCTTTAGTTGGAGTTGAAGGTAGATTAAATCAACGTACCTACGACTCTAAAGATGGACGCAAAGTATCAGTTATTGAGGTTATTTGTGATTCAGTTCAATTCTTAGAAAGAAAAGATGAGAATACAAGTGGTGTAACAAATGGAGATAGTGCATTTGTAAATGATACTGTTCCTAGTTATCAACCAGACCCTGTTATTGAAGAACCACAACAAAAGAATGTATCTTCAATTGATGTAGCTGATGATGATTTACCTTTCTAATTCGAGGTAGATTGAATAGTTTCACTCACAGTGAAAGAAAGGAAACATTAATATGGGATTCAAAAAGATTAGACCTAGAAAAAAGGTTTGTATTTTCTGTAAAAATAAGAATCAAGTCATTGACTATAAGGATGTTGAAACATTAAAACGTTTCATTTCTCCAAATGGTAAGATTGCTCCAAGACGTGTTACAGGCGCATGTGCTAAACACCAAAGAGCAGTTGAACAAGCAATTAAAAATGCTCGTATCATGGCTTTATTACCATTCATTATTGACTAATTAAAAAATGTTGTCGCACCACAGACTGACTTTGTAAAAAGATCACGAAGTGGACCGGCGAAGAAAATTAGTTATCAAATAGGTAACAGAAGAATTAATAAGATCACTCGTAATGGTGGTCTTTTTCGTTGTTTTGCTCACATATGATATCATATGTGTTGATAATTGAATGCACATATGATATCATATGTATGGAAGGTGGTGCATATATATGAGTTTTAAACAAAATGCATACATATCAAAATATAATAAAGATAACTATAAGATGTATCAGTTTAGAGTAAGAAAAGATGATGAGATTATAGAATACTTAGATAATATCAATATGAGAAATTCGTATTTAGTTTCATTGATAAAAGAAGATGCATTTCCTAATGTTTTAAAATTAAAAGACATTAAAAGAATACTTAAGAAAGTTCTAAATGAATTTGATATAAAAGAAATATATTTGTTTGGCTCTTATGCTAGAGGAGAAGCAAATGCCAATTCTGATGTAGATATTTTATGTGATAAAGGAAATGTTAAAACTTTAATCGACCAGGGTATCCTTGAAGATAGACTTGAGGCTGAATTAGGCAAAAAAGTTGATTTAGTATTTATTTCATCAAAAATGGATGAATATTTTAGATCACAAATTGAGGAGGATTTAATTAAACTATGCTAAATTTTAAAGACAATGGTATCATCTTAATGATAATAAGTCACTGTGACAGAATAATGAATAAACTAAAAGATATCAAAGAAGCTGATTTTTATGGTGACAATGATTTGCAGGAGATTGTTGCTTTTAATTTGTTTCAAATAGGTGAATTAACCAGTAAATTATCAAATGAATTTTTGGATGAATATAAAAAGATTCCTTGGAAACAAATAAAAGGACTTAGAAATAGAATTGTTCATGGATATGATACGATAAATCTTGAAATATTATGGAATACTGCAGTAGAGAGTATTAGAGAATTAAAAGATTATTGTGAAGATATTATTAAATAAGTGATTGATATATGAAAAAAGAGTTATTTGATTTAAAAGATTATAAATATTTTGTTGATGATATCATGGAAAATGAAAAATATTATGATCCATTTTTACTAGATGATGAAGGAGAGTATTATTTCTATAATCCTAGAAATTTAAATAATAAAAGATTTATAGGTATATATGATGATAACAAGATAATTGGAATATTTGTTTTATATATCCTTACTGATGAAAAATATATTGAAATTACTCACGCAATATCAAGTAGTGAAATTGCATATAAAGAATTATTTGAACTGCTAGATAAGGAATATAATGACTATTCGATTGATGTAGTATTTAATCCTAAAAATGATTATATGATGAGAAAATTAAAAGAACGCAAGGCTATTTTCGATAAAGAACAACAAAAGATGGTATTAAATGTTCCTTGTTATTATAAAGGGAAGCACAATATTGTTTTGTATAGTGACGAGTATAAAAAAGATTATATTAGTATTCATGACGATGGATTCTATTGGACTGCAGATAAAGTGCTAAATTCACTTGATAAATTTAAAGTTATATTATGCGTTAAAGATAATAAAGTTGTCGGATATGTTGATATTACTTATACGGATGAAGTTAATATACCGTTTGATGTTTATGTTAAAGAAGAATATCGAGGATTAGGTGTAGCAAAAGAAATGTTATCTTATGCAATAGAGTTAAATGGAAATAAAGGTATGAAATTAGATGTTGATATTGATAATATTCCTGCAATTAAAGCGTATAAAAGTTTAGGATTCGTAAAAGTGAACGGAAATACAATAACTGCACATATTGAAAAATAGAATTAAGACATGAAGATTGAAATTGTCATTTTGAGGAAAAATGGACTTGTCTGACTACATCAATTGTTCTTTAAAAGACAAAGTGTTTTTTCTAGTTATAGACAAAATTAGTTATCAAATAGGTAACAGAAGAAAATAACAAATAGATCACCACAAACATCAGTGGTGGTCTTTTTTTATATATGAATATATAAATACGGTCCTGTCGGAAGCAATCGGTGGGACTTTTTTTCGTTTTGTACTAAATATTCTTCGCTTTGGGGGCTCGCGAAATGAAACCTTCACGACATAATAAATGTGTAAGGCGGATTTGTGATAAACATATAAAGTTGCTTCGCCGTATTACAAATGTTGTAACATTACTTGTTCATTTTGGATAAAAATTACAAATTGGATTTGGACCGTTACAATAAAGATTAGTCGCAGTGTAAAGGCAGAAGAAAATTTATAATTAATAAAGATCGTTCGAAAGGGCGGTCTTTTTTTTACGTTCTGGTGTCCATATTAGCTCCATACTCAGTCCATATCGAGTTTTTTACTACTAATGATTATTACATTCTTTGAAATAAATATGTAAATAATATTATAATAAATAAAAATACTTTTGATGTTGGAAAAACGTAACAAAACATCGATAAAAAGGTTGGAAAAATGCAATTTAAGTATTATAGTAGAAGTTGTTGATAATAGAATATATATTCCTATTTATATGATAATGTTTTTTCAAAAGAAGGTTATAGAAAATAATATAATCAATTTTGATTTTTCTGCTTTAAAAGAAAAAAATTAATAATTAAATTGGAATTTACAGAGTTAATGAAACAAAAAGGGAGACGGAAAAATATGATTGAACAAATTTTTAAATTAACACAAGGAAATGAAAAAACAGTTGAAAAGGTAATTATTGATGAAAATATACACTATATGCATATGATCTTAAATAAGGGTGAATGTCTGCCAGAGCATTTTTCAAATGCAAAAAATGTGTATATTACAGTTGTTCGCGGAACATTATCAGCGACCTTGAATGAACAGAAAACACATGAATATCATTCAGGAACAGTATTAAAAGTTCCATTCCATACAAAAATGAACTTAAAAAATGTTTCTGAAGAAACGCTAGAGTTTATTGTTGTTAAAGCACCGGCGCCAAACTGCTAAATTCCATCTATTCGAGCAGTTTATTAACAATATGTAACATTACAAGTTTATTTTGGAAAATATGATAATTTGAATTTGAAAAAATTACAGTAAGCAAATGTATATTGAAAACTAAGATCACATTAGTTTGTGTTTTCTTTGCATTTTAAGGCACAGAAGAACAAAAAATACTTGAAAAAGAGGGCATAATTCAATTTTTTGCGTTGAAAAAGAAGGCACCAAAACGCCAAAAAGATATTATAGGTTGGATTTATAATGAGAAAAAAGCATTATTAGTAACTGATGCTAGACAAATTGGTAAAACATATTTAAATAATGTGCTAAATAATAAAGATTACGGAATTAAGAACGCGTTCGTTTTTTCTAATTATAATGAAGAAGTTAATGGGAATGAAATATATTATCCAATTTACTTTATCATGTTTTAGAAGAACAATCATTTCAATTTCCGAAGATCAAAAAAAATAGATTTGGCAGATTTATAAAAAACAATGTGTAATATTACAATTTCATTTTGAAAAATGTCATGATGTGGATTACAGAAAAAATAGTTATCATGTATGTAACAGATAAATAACAAAATAAGATCGTATCTTAATTGGTATGATTTTTTTGTTTTATGGACTATTCGTAAGTGATATAATTTCTTATAGATAAAATTTGGAGATTTTTTATGAAGATATTATTGAAATTTGCATGCGGATTTATATTAGCATTTCTAGTTTTTTTTGGTCTAACTAGTTGTTATAATCTTGGTCATTATGTTTCATTTTATTATAATGGACGGAAGATAACTTCTCCTGTAATCGTTAGGGATGGAGACACAGTTAGAGAACCATCAATCAATATGGAAAAAGAAGGATATACATTTATTGGATGGGTTGATGAAAAGGGAAAACCTTTTGATTTTGATTCAACTAGAATCTATTCTCATACTAGGGTATTTGCAGTTTATTCAATAAATCAATATAGTGTTACAATTGATGGAAAAACGACTTTATACGATTATGGAACATGTGTGAAACTCGAGACACTACCTGATACGGAAGATGGCGTTTTTGATGCTTATTATGACGAACTTAATAGAAGATATGTTGCTTCATTTGATGTAAAAGAAGATATTGTTTTAACTTCTCATTTTTTAGATAAAGTTAGAATATTTTTTGATGCGAATGGAGGAAAGGTGGAAAAAGATAGTATTGAATGTGTATATTCGAAAACTATTGATTATCTTCCTGTACCAACAAAAGAGGGATATGAGTTTTCTTGTTGGTTATATAATGGAAAAAAGATTGATATTGGATCTACTTTAGATAGGAAAGATGATTTAACTCTAAAAGCATTTTATGTTCCAAAAGAAAGTAAATACAAGTATTATCCTGTAGGAGAAAAAGGGATAGCATTATTTGATATGATTGAAAAAGAAGACGATGTTAGTCTTCCTGATTCTATAGATAATAAACCAGTGATTAAATTATGTAGTACTTTATTTAAGGATGTAAATTTAACAAAGTTATATATTCCTGATACAGTTGAAGTCATTGAAGATGGTTTATTAAGCGGTCAAAATTATCTTCGTGAGATAAAAATGAAGCCTCTTAGTAATACATCTTTAAAAAGGATATTTAATGGTATTACACATAATAACAATATTAAAAGAACTCTTGATGTATCGATATATTCTAATTATAAGAAATGTGGATCATTCTTCAATATTGATAGTGAATGTGAACTTTCTATTATTATTTTATCAGATAATATAGAAGTATCAGAAAGTGCATTTGAAGGTATTAAAGGTATTAAAAAGGTTGTTCTTGAAGAAGGGATAACATCAATTGGAGCATATGCTTTTAGAAATAGTAATATAGAAGAATTACATGTTCCTTCCACATTAAAAACAATTGAATTAAAGGCTTTTGAGGAAAGTGATATATCGAAAATATACATTAATAGTCTAGAATCATGGATTGACATTGATTTTGATTTAGAATCGAATCCGATTAGTTTAAGAAGTAGTTTAATAAAAGATGGAGAAGAAATAAATGAGATTTCACTTTCGGGAATAAATAATATTAAACCTTATTCATTTGAATGTTATTCAAAACTTGAGAAATTATCTTTATCCGGTGATATAGATACCATTAATATGAAGAGTTTCTATGAATGTACAAATTTGTCATGCGTTGAAATAGATGGAAAAGTGAGATTAATAGATTATTATGCCTTTGCAAGATGTGAAAATTTAAAGCAATTTTCGTTTAATATTCTAATAGAAGAGATTGGAGATAATGCTTTTGAAAATACTTCGATTGAGGAAATAAATTTTTCTTCATCATTAAAAAGAATAGGAAAATTTTCTTTTGCTCAAAATATGTCATTAACTAGAATTGTAATCAATTCAGATATTGAAAATATTGAGTACAAAGCATTTTATCAATGTAATCAATTAGATGAAGTTCTAATTAATGGTAATGTAAGAAGAATTGAAGCTGAAGCTTTTTCATATTGTAGTAAACTAAGAAAGTTCACATTTAAAGAAGGATTAGAAGAAATAGGAAATGGAGCATTTTCGTACTCTGCGATTGAAGAAATAGAATTCCCTTCTACGTTAATTAAAATAGGAGAATTCTCATTTATTAATAATAGTGATTTGGTTAAAGTAATAATTAATTCAAATGTTGATGAAATTGAAACAAAAACATTTTATCAATGTAATAGATTAAATGAAGTATTAATTAATGGTGATGTGAAATCAATTTGTGGAGAGGCATTTTATGGTTGTTCCCTTTCTTCTTTACAATTGAATGAGGGATTAGAAAAAATAGGCTATTCAGCCTTTAAGAATACTAGAAATAAGGAACTAACTCTTCCTAAATCATTAACTGAAATTGATGAAGAAGCGTTTATGTCTTGCGTGGAATTAGTTAAAATTATCTTCTTTTCAGATATTGATATGATAAAAAGAGATGTGTTTAATGGATGTACGTCATTAGAAAGCGTTACTATAAATGGTAATATTAAATCAATTGAAAGTAGAGCGTTTTATGGTTGTACTAACCTATCATCGTTTGATTTTAAAGAAGGGCTAATTTCAATTATGGATGAGGCATTTAGAAATAGTGGACTAAAGGAAGTAAGTTTACCTTCTTCACTTACTAAACTCGGGGATAGATGCTTTAAAGGCTCATCTAATTTGGAAACAGTGGTTATTTCAAGTGGAATAAAGGAAGTTGGAGATCTTGCTTTTGAAAATTGTTTATCTTTAAATTCTGTTAATATCCTTTCAGAATCGATTAAATGGGGGAGAAACCCTTTTAGAGATTGCATTTATCTAAGCAAAGTTTATTATTGTGGGACAATGGAAGATTGGATTAATAAAAACATTAAATCTTCATATGAATATGTATATTATTGGGATACTTCTTTTGTTTTGATCTGCCAAGATGGAAGAATAAATCCGATGAATTGGGAAGAAATGAACTAGGTGAAATATAAAATTATGAATGAATTAAGGGAGATTTATCATGTTCCTGAGTCGATAATGGAATATTTAGATGGATTGAATTATAAGGTGGATGATATTGGAAAAAGTAATTCGAATATATTTATTTTTGATGATTATATTTTGAAGATTTCTACTCTTTCTTTTGATATTGAAAATGAAATAAGAGTATACAATAATTTGAAAGATAAACTTCCAATCTCGGATATTATAGCTTATGAAGTAATCGATGAAAGAGTATATATCTTAAAATCAAAACTCAAAGGGAAAATGCTTTGCGATGATAGCTACCTAGGTAATCCTAAACTATTATTTAAGCTTGCTTCAGATGCAGTAAAACTATTATGGAAGGTTGATGTTAAGAAATTAGATTTACAAAACACATATGACACTATCATGGATTTTGGGAAGAAATGCTTGAAAGAAAAAACAATCGACTATGATAATTCAGATAAAACAATTACTTTCAAATTTAAGAATTTTGATGAGATCGTAGATTATCTAGAAAATAATAAACCACAAGAAGATTATGTTTTATCTCATGGCGATTTATGCCTTACAAACATTATTGTTGAGAATGATGAAGTAGTAGGGTTTATCGATTTAGGTTTGACTGGTATTTCTCATAGATATCATGATTTAGCAATATTGTATCGAAGCATCAAATATAATATGGAAGGAAGATATGGAAAGTCATATGATGGGTTTGAAGAAAATGCTCTATTTGATCTTCTTGGGATAGAAAAGGATGATAAATTAATCGAATATTATCTTCTTGTTGATGAATTATTGGGATAATCATAATTAATAATGTTTATTATTTTCTTATTATTCATATTCTTAATATGAATGGTGAATATTATGAAAAAGATAAATATTGCATTAATTGGAGTTACTGGCCTTGTTGGTCGAACAATCTTATCGATATTAGAAGAAAGCGATGTATCGATTAATGATATTAAGTTCTTTGCATCTAATAAGTCTATAGGAAAGATAGTTAGATTTAGAAACGAAGAATATATGATTCAAGAATTGAATGAAAAGGAATTCGATGATATAGATTATGCTTTATTGTCCGTTCCTTCATCAATATCTTCTATTTGGGCACCAATATTAGAAAAGAAAGGAATTGTTGTTATCGATAATTCTTCTTTTTTTAGAATGCGTGATGATGTAGCATTAGTTGTACCTGAGCTTAATATTAATAGTGTGAAAGGAAAAAGAAAGATAATAGCTTGCCCTAACTGTTCTACAATTCAAAGTGTGCTTGCTTTAAAACCATTAGATGATGCTTATCGTATAAAGAAAATCAATTATATTACATATCAATCTGTTTCGGGAGTAGGTAATAAAGGAATAGAGGAACTTGAAAATGTTAGAATGGGAAGAAAACCTTCAATTTTTCCATATGATATATCTAAAACATGCATTCCTGAAATTGATAGTCCTTTAAGAAATGGGTATTCAAAAGAAGAGATGAAAATGATTGAAGAAAGTAAAAAGATTTTAGGTAGAGAAAATATTTTGATTTCTGCAACGTGTGTAAGAGTGCCTCTTGTTCGATCACATGCGGTAGTGATTCATGTAGAATTTGAAAAGAAGATTGATTTAAAAGAAATAAGAGATATATTATCTCATTCAAAGGGAATCATACTAAAAGATGACTTCTTAAATCACATCTATCCTCTTTCTAGTGATGCGATAAATAATGACTTAGTATATGTTGGAAGAGTTAGAAAAGATATTGCTTGTGAAAATGGAATAATTTTATATGTAGTTGGAGATAATATTCGACGTGGCGCGGCTTATAATGTTGTTGAAACATTGAAAGGATTGTTAAAGAACTAATATGTAACAAAACAAGAGGGTTTTTGCATAAAAAATCACATCTATCTTTAATTTTGAATATGGCTTATAATATTAATGTGGATGAGGATTTATATGTATAAACACTTGTTTTTTGATTTTGATGGAACGCTATTTAATGGCTATCCACGTATGTTAAATGCCTTAATAAAAGTATTTAAAACTAAAAGAAATGTTGATATCTCTTATGACCAATTGTTTTTTATGGCAATGGAATCTTTTCGCGTATTATCGGAAAAGATGAATATGACGCAAGAAGAGTGGGATTTATATCATATAATTATGGAAGAAGATGATTCTTTACCATCTTTTGAACCTTTTGAAGGAACAAAAGAAATGTTAGAAGAATTACATTCACTTAATGTGGATTGTTTTATCTATACTAATAGAGATGAAAAGACATATTACTATTTAGAAAAATATGGCTTAAAGAAATATTTTAAAGATTATATTATTAATGCGAATAAACCTTCATCTGAACCTTTAGAAAAAATGATTGAAAAATATAATCTTGATAAAAAGGATTGTCTTGTAGTTGGAGATAGAGAATTAGATCTTATTTCTTCTAATAATGCTGGAATTGATTCTTTTTCGATTAATGATTATAAAGCGGAAAGGAAATGCGCATTCCAAGGAAATAATTATAAAGAATTATTGAAAATAGTAAAACTATCTAGAATCAAAGGAGTAGTTTTTGATTTAGATGGAGTATTAATTAATACGGTAGATTTGCATTTTAATGCATGGAAGAAAGTTGCAGATGATGAAGGAATATATTTTGATAGAGAAATCAATAATGAATTGAGGGGAATATCAAGAGGCGCTTCTTTAGAAGTGATTTTAAGAAGGAGTAATAGAACATATTCCTTAGATGAAAAGAAAGAATTATCGGACCGAAAAGGTATTTATTATGATATTGAATTAGAAAGTGTCAATGAATCATCGATTCCAGATGAAGCGAAATATGTATTGAAAGCATTAAAAGAAAAGAATATTAAAATCTCTGTTGGGAGTTCGAGCGTTAATGCTACTAAGATATTAAAAAAAGCAGGAATTTATGATTGGTTTGATGTTGTGTATGATGGAACGATGATTACAAAAGCTAAACCTGATCCAGAAGTATTCTTAGTTACTGCAAAGGCAATGGGATTATCTCCTGAAGAATGCTTAGTGATTGAGGATGCAACTGCAGGAATTGATGCTGCGAATGCTGCTTCTTTTGTTTCGGTTGGAATTAGTTACGTTACGGAATACAATAAAACAAATGTGAAAATAGATTCATTGAAAGAAATATTAACTCTTATTGATAAAATTAATTCTTAGGAGAACATTATTATTTAACATATCTCTCTATGATGATACAATGATATTTGGAGATTGGTATGGGGATAGTGAATAAGAAAATTGAATTTGAAGCTGTTTGTGAAAATATGTCTTTTGACGGGAAAGGCTGCGTCTTTTATAATGGGCACATCGGTTTTATTCCGGGGCTAATTAAAGGAGAAAGAGCAAAAATCGTAATGACATATTACACCTCAAATCAATTTACGGGATATGTGAAAGAAGTGTTAGAACCTTCTCCTTATAGAGTTAAACCAATATGCCCAGTATATAAGAATTGTGGTGGGTGTTCGTTAATGCATATGTCGTATGAAGCTCAGCTTGATTTTAAAAAGAATAGAGTTATTGAGGCTTTAAAACGTATTGGTGGAATCGATAATGTTAATGTGGATGACACGATAGGCATGATGAATCCATATTTTTATCGTAATAAAATTCAAATGCCTATCAGAATAGATAAACATGGTAATTTGGTTTCTGGATTTTATCGAGAAAGAACGCATGAAGTGATACCAATTACTAAATGTTATATTGAAAACGAAAAGGCTGATCAAATCCTTGAATGTATTAAATTGCTTATGCATAAGTATTCTATTTCCGCATATGATGAGGAAAAAAGAAAGGGTGTAGTTAGACATGTTCTAATTAGATCAAGTTATCATTTTGAAGAAATAATGGTTGTTTTAGTTACTAATAGTGATTCTTTTAAAAATCAAGAAGCATTTATTAAAGAACTGATTAATAAAGAACCATGTATTACAACGATAGTGCAAAATATTAATTCAAAAGATACTAATGTCATTTTAGGTGATAAAGAAAAGGTTCTTTTCGGAAAAGGTTATATCTTTGATTCAATCTGCGATGTTAAATTCAAAATATCTGCGAAGTCTTTTTATCAGATTAATCCTATTCAAGTGGAGAAACTTTATTCTCTTGCGATTGAAAAAGCTAACTTAACTAAAGATGATTTATTATTAGATGCATATTGTGGGATAGGTACTATTGGTCTTATTTCCTCTAGATATTGTAAGGAAGTTCATGGAATAGAAATTGTTGAAAAAGCGATTGAAGACGCAAAAGAAAATGCAATTATAAATAATATCTCCAATGCTAAATATTATTCTGGTGATGCGGGTGAATATATTTTAAATCAACATAAAAAAGGAATAATCTATGACGTTGTTATTATGGATCCTGCAAGAAAAGGATCTGATGAAAGGTTCTTATCTACGTTACTAGAAACAAAACCTAAAAAAATAGTTTATGTTTCTTGTGATCCTGCGACTCTTGCAAGAGATTTAAAAACTTTAAAAGAAAAGTATGATATTGTTTCAATTACACCGTTAGATATGTTTCCACAATCGTATCATGTCGAGACGTGCGTTTTACTGGTTTTGAAAACATTTCGACAAAATTAATTACTATATATTTATATAGTAATTAAAAATCGAGTTTTTTAAGTAGATATCGTAAATTTTTAAAGTAAACGCAGTTTATTACACTCTAAACTGCTTTTTCTTTA
>CAMCEE010000017.1 GCA_945873815.1 uncultured Caryophanales bacterium | reverse complement strand
TTTTACATAATTTTGCTAATTTATTTAAAATCTATTGATTATTTAATAGTTAGCTCCTTTTTTATTCATAAACCAGAATAGATTTTTCCCACTCAATTCCAACATAATGCTTTGCGATAGCGCTTATTCCAAAATAAATCATATCTGGATATGGATAAGAAGATATATCTAAAGCTCTTATCTTATTTGATTTATTATTGAAAGAAAAGTCAACTTCATATTCATCGCATTTAATAACTCCAATAAATGAAGTTTCTTCTTTGCTACCAATTTTATTTTTTGCGTGAATTATATTATTTTTGAACATTATTTTATGCGCACCTGTATCAAAATAGGCTTTCATTTTTTTCTCATCAATACTAGCCTCGAACACATAGTCGTCAACGAATTTGCATATATTTCCTTGATTTATTAATTTGCTATTAAAATATACCTTTTTGTCATCTAAACTAATCAAAATAGTATTATATTTTCTAAGAATATCTTTACCAATAATGCCATCAATTAATGTACCAAATGATTCTATTTGTCCTAATTGACTAATCGCATTCGGAAAAGGATAGATTTGTGTTCCACATACATTAATAGGTCGATTGCCTAATGCAATCGAAGTTTGACATCCTGAATCAATTAAAAAGAGTCTTTCATCTATTTTGACTAGAGGATAATCATTAGTAAATATCAATTCATACTCCATTTTTTTGCTCCTTATTAAATTCTACATATCTCCAACCATATCTAAAATCGGTAAATGAAATAATTTCTACTCATTCTCAAATAAAATTTTGATAGGAGAAGGTATATCCGCTTCAGCTTTATCAATTTTATCCCACTTATCTTTAGTTCCCATAAAATGTATTATTTTTAAATTACTGCAGTTTTGAAACGCGCCAAGTGCAATGAATTTTACACTTTCTGGTATTAAGATATCTTTCAAATTATTCCAATCACAAAATGCAAATGGGCCAATACCATTAATGCCACTAGGGATTGATAAAGAAATTAATCCATCTCTTTCGGAAATTATTGTTTCATCGCACAACAATTCCGCAGCAATATTGGCGCCGTTTTCTATGAGCATATCATAATACTCTTTTCTAATAATAAGTTTTTCTCCACTTTCTTCTTTCACTACTACTATACAATTTTTTTCCATTTTATAATAAATCCCCTTTCTTTATCCTTTATATCATTCATTTTATTTTGAAAATTCATTAATCATATCAATCATTTCTTTAAATGAGATAAACTGAAAATACTTCTTTTCTTCACATTTATTAGTTGTATAGAAATATCCATTCTCATCAATATTAGTTCTTATCACCTCAAAAGAAGAAATAGATTTATTTAATGATTCATTTTGAGATGTTGCATAAACATCTAAATCATCTTCTTTTGATAAATTATTAATGTATTCTTTTTGTATTTTATTAAAATCATTAATTTCTTCAATGAAGATAATTGTTTTTCTTTTACAATCTCTTGTAGATAATATTGTTTCTAAATCCATAAATGAAGCGATTCTTTTAATTCTATTTTTATTTACCACTCCATGAAATTCAATTTTCTTTGGATCGACAAATAAATAATTATTATCATCACCTTCATCTAGATAATTAGATATTATTTTTCTTAATAACACAGATTTTCCTGTACCACACGTTCCTAAAATTAATTTAAATTGATTATTCATTACTATCCTCCATCAATAAATAACAAATTATTTATATAGTTTATAAAAATAACAGCTCATAATATTGCAGATTGAATCTTATTATCAGAACCAACTAAATTCATATAACCATCTTTTGTATCCATTTTTTCCACTTACAGCAGACGGCATTAATTTAGGTATTCTAGTATATAGCAACCATGGTATTGTATTTTCTTGGCAAAAAAGATAGTCTGGAAAAGGCAAATTTCCCATTGCTATGTGCTCCAAAAGACCATCTTTTCCCCATCTATCAAAATTTCCACCAAATCCATGATCCACTAACACCAAAACCTTTGGAGCAATTTTTCTTCTTACAAATAGTGCTTCATAAGTAACATAGCCATCTCCACAAATGAAAATAACTCCAAATCTTTTTGCTCCATGGCTTCCGTCAAGATTCGAATTTCTCTCAAATACTGATAATAAAGCAAAAGGAACTTCATTTATTCTATATTCAAATTGTCGAAGATTTTCTTCTTGTTCTTTAGTTAATCTAATAGATGAATGAAAATTCATTGGCGCTAAATCACTATATGATAGTTCCTTCATTCCTATAAGATGATATCCATTAAAACAATTTTCTTCAGATAATTTATCTTTAAGTAAATCTTTTTTATAAAAGTAGTCAACATAGATATATGTATGTACAGAATGTGTTTTATTAAAAACACTAATTGGCTGTCCATCAGTAAAACTACCAGGGTAATATAAAATATTGTGTTTCAATACTTCATTGATATCAAATGTATCATTACTATTAAAGTAAGATATCCAATTTGGGATTTCTTCATTTTTATTATAAAAATATTCATTATATGTAATTTGCTTCTTCATAAATTCACCTCCAAATAATCTAATTCTATTGAAAATCGAAAATAGGAATAATCTATAATCGATTAATGTAAGTTTATTTTTCAGTTGGCAAAGTACTATTTTCACTATAAGTTAGTAAACTTTTTTATTCGCAAAATTACACATTCCTCCATAGTGTATTTTTGTTTATATTATTTAAAAAGAGCAAGATAACTAAAATTATACCACAATGTCTTTTCGATGTCAAACCTAAATTCATAACGTTTTATAAAAATCCTTAAGTTAGGCATTTTTAATATAAAAAAAATTTTTAGGACGAATAAAGTTCTTCTAATAAAGATCTAATCTATATTTTTTTCTTTATATATCGTCAATAAAATTTAGATAATGATGCATTCACCACTATCATCTTTCAATACTATCAAATCTTCTTTTTCATTAATTTCTCTTCCTTTTATATAATTATTATTATCCACAATACAAATGTATCATTACCTATGTACATTTTTTTGGACAATAAAGAATAATTATATAAAAATTTATTATTTATCTAATGGCCAAGAAAAAATGACATTATTTCTTATAGATTAGCTCCATATAAGGAGTTAATATTTGTAACATAACATCAAATGGATTAAAATTTTTAGTATAAAGAATATCCTTACATACTGCAGGTAAAAAACCAGAAATCATCGCAATATCATTTTAGTTTTTAACAACACCATCACCTATGTCTCTTGTTTTCCGTTTAGCACCTTATTGAAACATATAACAAAGTCTTGATTTTTAGGGATTTTTTAAGTATCTTTAAGTACTTTTAGATACAAAAGATACTGCATTTTTAGACACTTGCGTCGATATGTGTCGGTTGTATAGAAGGAACATGTTCACACAACCGATGTACCTTATACAAGGAACATATCAACTGCTATTCAAATATAACAGGTCTACTGGATATTACATACAACATCTACTAGTATGTATTGTAAATGCGAACTGAAATTAGTCTGTCAACTAATAATCATGAAGGGTCAACTTTTACATAAATTTATACAATCCATTGTCTAACCTATATTGTTTATATGGCTTAAGTGGCAATGTTTCAAATAATCTAGGATATTGTTGTTTTCCAAAAACAATATTGTTAATAACATTTGTTGCAAAAGTTTCTTCTTTATCAAATCCGAACAAGTCTTTTCCAAGTAATATCATTTGATTCAAAAGCATATGTCCATTGCAATATTTGAAAATCCTATCCAATCGAGAATTATCTACTTCATTTAATTCTTTTTCAATAATCCATCTATGAATAATAGATTCCAATTCATTCTCAAATGTATAGATAATTCCTATTTTGCTTTTTGCTTCTTTGAAGAAATCATCATTCATAACACCATTTGGATTAATATCTAGGTAATTATGATAGTTATTCAAATAATCATCTAAGTTGAAATTTGTTTTTCTAAAATCCGTTTTATCACAATTATCTTTGAAATAGTAATTAGTAAGTTTTCTTAAGAATTTGTTATACCCTTCAATTTTTTCAAATTTATGCGATACTTCTTCTATTATTCCTTGTTTAAAACATACATCCATGATTTCGCTTAAAAGTTTAACTGCCTTTTCTTTTTCTTGACATTTTTCTAAATAATCTGGCAAATAACATCTCATTATACATGTTTCTCTATCATGATACTTTGTAGATGAAACATTTTTTAGACCTAAAATTAATTCACTATGCCCAAAATCATTATCAATCATTCCAAAGCAATCAAGATTTTTAAAACTATCTCTATTACTTTCAAAGAATTTAATACATTCAGTAACAAACAGATATCCTCTATAATCAGATTTATCTGCATTACCAAAATCTTTTTGATGTTGTTTTAATTTATAAGGTTCGCTTCTCAAAAACAGATCTTCAAAATTATTAGAAAAATTATATAAAATCTTCTTCTTTGGTGTATTAAAAACTATTTTCTTCTTGTTATCTAATATGAAATAAGATTTGTCAAATAATGACCAATAAAATTCCTCATCTGTTTTCCCTTCAACGATTAGTGCATGTATTTTATCTAGTGAATAGTTTGTAAATTGAGAGCAAAAATCTTTAAGATATGTAGGAATGAATTCTCTCCAATTCTTGTTTTTCATACTACTCACCATCCTCTTCAATCAGTTCAGCACCAACGAACAACGATTCATCTCCAGATGTCAAGAAAGGTGAATGTGAGGCTATAATCACTTGCATTCCTGGTTGTCTCTTCATAATAGTTTTAACAATATCAGCAAATTGCTTTTGCCATTCCATATGTAAAGAAACTTCTGGTTCATCGATTAAGACAATTGATCCATTAGCTGTTTTGAAAATCAAGTAGTATAAAATGGTTGCCATATTAATTTCGCCAGATGACAATGAATCAAAATTTAGTTTTTGGCTGAAATCAAATTTTAATGTTTTATTAGCAAGTAAATGCAATGTAGTTGTTAATTCTAGTTTTTTCCTAGATGGGTCAAACTCATAATACATTTCCTCAAACAAGTCTTTATACAACAAATACTTTTCGTAAAAATTTATTAATAGTTTTACTGCATGTCTTGTGCTTTTGTATTTTGCATTAAATAACACATATAACATTTCTTCACGATATTTCTTATAAGATATTAAATCATTTTGCATCTCAAAATAAATAGACTTTAATTCTTCTAAAGGGTTTTCATTTACCAATCCTTGGGCTTCAAGGTCTATTACATCTTCCATTCTATAAGAACCAATTTCCATTGATGTAAAAGTCTTAATATTTTGAATTAATCTCTTATTATAATTTTTATCTAGGAATGATACTAATTCGATAATTGAGAAATCAAAATACTTATCAATATGTGTTATATCTTTTAAATTGAAGTCTTTATTGAAAGAATTGTTAGCATTATAACAAATACTTTTTAATTGCTTCATAAAATCAGCATAGAAAGTCGGAACTTTTATCCTATCAAGTACTATATTTAAAATGTTACTTGAAAAAGTAAATGCAACAATAATAAGAAAATTTTAATTTTTAGTTTTTCCAAATACTAAATTCAACAAATTTTTGACGTGCTTAGTTTTATGAAGAATTCTCTCCTTCACATAAAAAAAATACCATAAATTAAAATCTTCAAGAAAGAGTTAAATCGTTGTTACATAGGTTTTATGCCCTTTTTTACTATCTCCATTTCTTATTATGACACTCGAGCGTTATTATTGTTGCATTTAGTTTTTCAACTAACAATTTTCATTGGTTAAAGTCAAGCAATTAAAACAAGAGCTTTTGTATATTTCATATTAATTACCATGTTCCATAATAATTAAATTTACCCTTATTTTCAATAAAGAATTCAATCGCATCATATCTAGATGTACCTATTGAAGTTTTTATTTCTCCGATATAAGAATAATCAGCTTGATACATTAATTCTTCATTAAAATAAACATTATATTCATATCCTTCAAAGTCTTTATTATAAACATAATAAGGAAAATAAATAGTAGTTACAGGTATATCATATACTTCTGGATAAATAGTATGTGAACCTTTTTCTACATAAACTAAATCGAAATAAGATAAGGATATATCTGCTTCAAATTCATTATCATAGTAAGAATACTCTATTCCATTTCGTTCAAAATCACGTATATCATAATCTTCATAATCTACACTTAAAAACAATTCTTCATCGATATTAATTTTAGTATTACCTATATTAGAATAAGAGTAATGTGTTACTTCACTATTTGTAAACTCTTCATGTAAATAATAATTATATATTTCTAAGTTAAATGTATTATCTTTAATAGAATATTCACTATATTCTTTTTTATAAAAATCTAAGGAAGAATTTAAGAACCCTCCTTCTTTACTTTTAGTTAGATATGCAAAAGGAGTAGCAATAAATTTATTAATAAATGTATCATAAAATGCTTCTAAAGGGATTTTATAATAATTAATGGAATTATTATATAAATTAGTTAATGCTATATGCACTTTATCATCAATGATTTTAGCAACTTCTAAAGTGTCATAAATATATTCATCTTCTTCGATATAATCAATTTCGTGATAAAAGATTCCTTCTTCAATTTCTATAGTTTCATATATTGAAGGTTCATAAATGATACTTTCATCTTCATAAATTTGTCTAGATCCAATTTCAATATTAAGTGTGAAATTCTTCTTGTTTAATTCATTATAAAAATCATCATATTTTAAATCTTTATTAAATTTAAATTGTTCATTACTTGAACTTGTATCTTCTAATGATGAAGTACTACTTGATGAACTAACAATAGTATTTTCTGATTCTTCTTTTTGTGAACTACTTATAAATGAAAATGAACTTGATAATTCTTCTTCACTTGAAATACTTACTTCACTACTTGAACTTATTACACTAGATATTGAACTAGTTAATGATGAACTTACTTCACTTAAGGAAGGATTTGCTTTACATGAAGACAAAAGAAATATTGATAAATATAATAATAATTTATTTTTTATAAGTATTCCCTCCTTGTTTTAACAATTTTATCATGACTTAATATTATATAAAATATATATTAATAGCATATGTTTATTGTTATTAAATTAACTATAACTTGTCCCTTAATTGCAGTTGAACGATTGTTTCAACATGCGTGCAGACTGCATTCGTGCTGAAAAATGTTCAAAAAACGGGAGGTTGTAACTGCATAAGTGCTGTTTTTAAATAAAATTAAATATTCCTACTTTCATGACAAGTAAAATATATAATTTGCCAATCATTTGACAAATCCTTTATTAATTCTTTTGCCTTTTCTAATTTGATAGGATCAAGGCTTCCAAACGGATCATCTAAAATAATTAATGAATCATGATTTTTATACATTGAATCAAGAACCGCAAATCTTAGTGCTAGCATCATTATTGCTCTTTCTCCATCAGATAAATCCTTTGATTCTCGTAATTGACCTTTAACATCATATTTTATTTCATAATCATAGTTCATACTTACATTAGTACCAATTTTTTCATAAATCTTATTAGCATATGATACAAAAGAATCTTTTATCGGATCTATAAATTTTGCATCCATGTCTTTATGAGCAGATGATAAAGCTTCAGCTGCTAAGTTAGCTATTTTAATCTTTTCTTCATAATCTTTAATTAAGTCTATATTTACATTAATTTCATCATTAATTGCATCCCTTCTAGCGATTCTTTCCTCATTTTGATTAATCTCATCATCCTTGGTATCTAATTCTGCCTTCTTTTGTTCATGCTGGATTCTAAGATTTTCTTCATCCTGCTCAACATTTTCAAAGACAAATCCTTCTAAGTTATTATCCTTAATGAACTTGTCTTTCGTTTCGATTAAATCAATTCTTTCTTCTTTTGCTCTATTAAATTCTTTAAAATCATTAATAATATTATTTACTACTAATACAATATTATTATCATATGCAATATTATGACTATCCAAAATAGATGTGATTTTCTTTTCATATTCTAATTTTGAATTGTCATTATTTTTTTTATTAATATATGTAGGATTATATTTCTTAAAGAAATCTAAATTGTCCTTTATTTCAGTTAATTGCTTAGCAAAATCTTCTCTTCTAATAATTTTATTTTTTAATAATATTGTATCGATAGTTTTGTTAAGCTCGTCAGAACTTTCTCTAATCCCATTATTGATTATTTCGTTTCTTTCAACGTCTCTTTTCATATCATTGTAGTCTGATAAATCCTTTTTATATAGGTTATAAGTTAGTTCAACATCAGATACTTCATAACCAAATAGAATGAAATATGAAATTAAAGATTCTTTCTTCTTTCTTAATTTCTCTAATAATTCATCATATTTTTGTTTTTTCAATTCATTTTCATTTGTAGAAGATACATATTTATTAATGTCATCTCTTAATTCAGCTAATCTTAATTCATATGTACCACTATTCTTTTTGTATTTAGTAAAGAATTCGTTAAGGTGTAAAGCAACATCATTAGCTAGCTTTTCTTTTTGACTTACTAAATCTGCATGTTGTTTCTTTTTCTTATTTAACACAACTAAGAAAATACCTAATGTAAAAATAACCAATAAGATCTTAACAAATGCTGATGGCTCTTTATATGATGCTTTAGCATCTTCTACTTCCTTTGATAGTTTATTAAAATTATCTATTTCTGATTCTATAAGCTTTAATACATTTTCTGATGGATAATCAATATTTGTAGTTTGATAATTTGAATCAAATCCACTTTGATCTCTTAATAATCCTTTATATTCATAGAATTCATTTTCTAATTCTTCTTCAGTTTTTATATTCTTTCCATCAAACTTATTTTTTAAATTATTGAATCTAGAATCATCTATTTGAATCAATCCGTTATTGCTTTTATTCCCTGATAACTTACTATTAGCATCAGCTAATAATTCGTAATCATCATCACTTATTAATTTTCCATTTAATTCTTCTAATCTTGAAATATCAGCAGCTGTAATGTTATAGCTTCTATCTACTGTAATGCTTCCATTATAATTTTCTAGATTTTCATTTAAAGTGTCGATTTCAATTTTTGAAGGAACATTACCATTATATTTGTTTGTAATACCTTCAATAATATTTGTTCTGCTTTCAATACCTTTTTTATACTGTTCAACAGTAGTTAACTTTCCTTTTTGAATATGCTTAAAAGAAAGAGCCTTTTGTTGTTTTTCTATTTCATCAAGATCACGCTTTATAGCACCTCTTTCGTTATATAAGTTTTGAAGGTTTTCTTCTAATTGATTTAGTTCTTCAATTTCTCTTTGCTTATCCTTATTATCCTTTTTCAACTGCTTTATTCTATATGGATACGCATTTTCATTCTTCCTTGCCGTAGGTTCCTTTTCTCTTAGATCATCTAATACGATTGAATCATATGTGTCCTCAAAAGAGTTTTCATGTTCTCTATCGATTACAATATTTCCAATCTTCATTTTGATTGATTCATTAGATGAGAAATCAAGGTCGTTAAATGAGATAAAATTACATCTTATAAATGATGCAACATCAATACCTAAAATAAGTTCTCCAAGTAATGATGAGTTTTCACCCTGTAATAATGATACTTGTTTAGATCGAAATGTTTCTTGTAATTCTCCATTATCATTATATATTTTTAAAGTATCCTTAGTTGGACTATCTCCAAATGTTCTTTCAATTCTATATTTTTTACTATCATGTTCTATTTCAAGTGAACCACCATATGTTCCACCTGAATATGGCTTATAATGCTTACGTTCATAAGATTTTGTACTAGATTTTTCCAATGAATAGAACATTGCCTTAATAAATGTTGCTAGAGTTGTTTTACCTTTACCATTATTTAAGTAGTAGGAATTTAGTTTTGAAGAAAAATCAAATGTCTTATCTGAATAACAACCAAAATTTGTAATATGACATTTTATTATGCGCATTTTATTCCTCCTCCTTCATTAGTTTTGATAATCCATAAAAAATAACCTTTTCTTTAGTATCATCATCTAGATTAGGATTCTTTAAAACCTTATTAATAAACATATTTCTTAATGAATTTTCGTTCTCATTAGGATTAAAGCTTAATGCTTGCTTAGAAGCATTCTTTATAGTTAAATAATACCTTTTATCTTTAAATGACATTTCCAAATCATTAATATCTATCTCTATATCTGACTTACCAGTTAATCTTATTTCTGTAATATATGAATGCTTTGTGCTTCCTAGCAGTGTAGATATTTCTTTTTTAAGCTCTGCTTCATTTAATCCATTAACCTGGATATCAATATGTTCAAATAAAATATCTGAAAAATTATAAAAAGTAGTTGAATTAGTTTCCGTATCAAGAACTAAGAATCCTTTTTCTCCTACCTCATCAAAGCCACGTCCTAAAACACAGCCTGGGTAAGCATATTTTGAATCTCCAACTTTACCATCTTCTCTTTTATGAATATGGCCTAAAGCAAAATAATTCACATTTTTATTTTGTAATTTCTTTAAATCTATATAATTATTATCCTTTTGATTTTTAATATCACCATGTAGCATCATGATATTATATTTATCAGTCGTAAAAGGAGAAACGTTATATAAAGAACTATTATTGTCAGCTAATTCATAGCCTATTATTCTAACATTATCCTTTATATATGATTTAATTCCATCAAATGTATGAAGATTATCGATCTCATCATTATATTTAGATGATGAATCATGATTACCCTTAATATAATAAAAATCTATCTCAGAATTGACTTTTATTAAATCATAAAAGAATTTTTTATCCTTCATCAAAACTGAATTCTTATCAAATATATCTCCTGCCATTAATATAGTAGTAATATTGTTTTCTTTGGCATAGTCAATTATTTTTGCAAATGCATTTCTAAGTTTAGTATTGAGTTCAGTTTTAATATCATCCGGCATTCTCTCAAATTTAGAGCCAATATGCAAATCTGCAAAATGTATTATCTTCATTTTATATACCTCCGATAATCTTATTGTTCAACTTTTACTTTCCAATAGCCAGTTTTATTAGAACCAACACGTTCTATTAGTCCGTTTTTTCTTAAATATGTAACATTATTTTGGATAGCGGTTCTTCCAAGTCCTATTTCAATCATTAATTGTGGTAACGTGACGTTTGGATTGTCTCTCATTTCATCTATTATTTTCCTTTGGGTTTTATTTACTTTTATTTTATCCCCCATTTTATCATCCACTTTATCCCCCACATTGTTAATCCATCTAAGAGGAATAGTCACTAAAATATTATTGTCTCTTATTAATATTGAATCCTTTCCATAATACGAAGTGATTTTTGGCACTCCTCTACCACTAGTCTCGCTTATATGCAATTGATTTACTATTCTTGCCAAGCTTTTGTTTACAGGAATGCTATCACCTCTATAAAATCCTTCCACTGTTTGGTTGGCAGGTAATACTCCTCTTGATAATATTTCTAATCTATCAGAAAACATAGTAAAACTTGGCCCATCTCCTGTGGTCCATTTATTATGCATAATGGAATTTAAAGTTGCTTCAAAAAAGGCTTTTGGTTCAAATAGTGGAATATCTTTTCTTTCAACTTTTCTATTAGTTTCATCCGCTTGAATTATATTTAAAGTATCCCCATAATCAATTAATTTATCTAATGATACTAGAATACATCTATTTCCAAATTCTCTTACTGAATAAAGTTGGCTTGTTTTATCCTTTCCTTTAAAAATTGAAAATCTAATTGAAACATGTGAATCATCAGATAATAATTGCGCTAACAAATTATATTTACCATCATTAGTTAATAATCCTAAATTCTTTTTAAAATTAATTTGTTTCAATTCTATCCCTTTACTTGCATAATATCCAAATAGCTCTTTAAAAGTTAAATCTTGATATTTTGCCTCAGTATTTTCAATTGTAGGATACCCATGTCTAATAATTTCCATCAATTCCATTTCTCGTTCTGGGTAATTTTCTAAATCAACCTTACTTGAATCAATGCGAAAATATCTCTTATGTTTAAAAGAAACTATAAAACTTGATGCTTTAGGAATTTTCAAAACAACAATCCTCTTATCTTTCACAAACACTTCATAAAATTTAAAATTTACATCGGGCTTTAAATTATTAGCCAAAAACATTTCAAGAGGACTATTTTGATATTCAATGTGATAATTAAATTTTGTCCCAACAATTTCGTGTGTATTATTATTAATACCCCAAATAAAATAGCCATAGTTTTCATTATTATATGTAGCGTTATTAGCTAAAGCAGATATATATTCACCAAGTTGATTAGGATCATACCAATTTTCTTTAAATTCAAACCACATTCTTTCTTCAGGAAATTCTAATAATTCTTTTATCTTATTGATTATTTCTAATTCATTATTCATAAAATATCCCCCACTTATATTACACCAAAAGTGAGGGATAAAATCAATAAATGTGGGTGAAAAATAACGCAAAATTCAATATCATCAAATAATTTTGATAATGTTACTTGAAAAAGTAAATGCAACAATAATAAGAAAATTTTAAATTTTATTTTTTCCAAAAATGATAAAATAAATGTGAACTTAGTTTATCAAAAACAAGAAGGATAAAAGCATGAAAAAGCAAGCTCAATTATAACTTATTAATAGAACTAAATTACAAACTTATTTAGAAGATGAAATCCCAGTAAAAGTTATATGTAAAAGGATAGATGTTTCTAAACAAACAATATATAGAGAAATACACCGTAACTCAATTAATTAAAATCCCGCGATTCCTTTTAGAGTTAAATGTGCTAATGATCCTAGTCTTTTATAGTCATTTCACGACTTACATCAGCATCAATATTAAAGACAGAATGCCTAAAAAACAGTTCAAAACACATAATTTCAGTGTATTTTACTACTTTTTGACATCCTTTAGATATAGCAACACTATTATCTCGTCGATAACGAAATTGCAGGAAAAATTATTTTTATAATAACCACTCTGCTATATCAATAATTTTTATTCCTTCGTGATGACTTTCAGGATGCTTTGTTCTAGCAATTAATACATTTGGGTAAGCGTCTTTTTAGATGATAATGGTTTAACTTCTCTTTCAAAAGTATCTTTATTTGAAATATCATCACTGACTTGTATATAAGTTTTAATTCCATCTTTTATTGCTACATAATCTATTTCTTTTTCATATTCATATTTCGCAAATTTAAACATTTCTTATTTTTGCGAAACAAGAGTCAAAAAGCTGAATCAAAAAAATTCTATGTATGCAAATAGACCTACCAGTTCGGTAGGTCTATTAAGCTTTGGAATTATATTTTATAAACTTGTTTTCAGGTTTCATAGTTAATCTAACGGATAAAAGGTTATAATCTATTATTCTAATAACCCTTCTATTTGAATTAATAGATAAATTATATCCCTGCAATTGGTATCACATAGATATTTTCTTTTAATGAATATATTGAATCTGTATTACAAATTATTCCTGACAAAGATAACTTGTAATTAGTATTTTCAACCTGCTTAAACCCTTTTATGGAACTCAAATTAAAATTAATTCCTGTTTTGCATTCAATTCTATACATTTTACCATCTTCGATTATAATCAGATCAATTTCATTCATATTGTTGTCTCTATAATAATAGAAATTGGGATTTTTACCATTATTAACATAGCTTTTTCTCAATTCATTAATTATATATGTCTCAACAAATCTACCAGACAAAAAACTAGATTCAAGCGTTTCTGGTGAATTAATCTTTGCCAAATATGAAGCTAATCCAGTATCATTAAAATAAATTTTAGGTCTTTTAACAATTCTTTTAGTAATAGAATATTCATTATAAGGTTCTAATAAATAGATAATATCACCTGCAACTAAAATCGATACCCATGCCTTAATTGTTTTTGTATCTACACCAATTATTTTTGCTATATTATCATATATGAGTTCTTCACCTGTTAATGATCCTAATAACTCCATAAATCTTCTAAATGAAAATTTATCCTTTATATTTATCATATCAGACACATCTCGTTCAATATATGATTCAATATAATCAGAATAATATCTTTCAGAGATAAGTAATTCGTTACTATAAAGTTCTGGATAATAACCATGTACTATATCCTTAAATAAAGTTTTTATGCTCAATGGATTTGATGAAGCTTTTTTATTTATTTCATTTAAATCAAATGTAAATACTTTTTCTTCTCTACCTAATATTTCATTACGTGATAATGGCAACATATGTATAATTGATACTCTTCCAGCCATAGATTCAGTTACCTTTTCCATTAATTTATACATTTGAGAACCAGTAATAATATACATTCCATAATTTCTAGAATTATTCATTTTTTCTTTATTTACTTTTTCTTCTAGTGCTTCAAATAACTCTGGTGCTCTTTGAACTTCATCTATTATTAGCGGCCAAGGATGAAGTTCTAGAAACATTGAGGGATCTTTTCTAGCAAGTTCCCTTTCTCTTGAATTATCTAATGAGACATAGGAAAAACCATCCTTCATAAATAATTGGGCTAAAGTTGATTTCCCAACCTGCCTAGCTCCCGTAATTAATGTTATAGGTCTACTTTTAACAGATAATTCAATTTCTTTTAATATCGTTCTTTTAATCATAAACATCACCACATTTATTATATGTTATACATTTTTGGAATTCAATTCTTTTTTTGTATAAATTATCATTGTAATTAGAATATTATTTGTTTAAGATTTTTCATTTTTGTAACTTGTGACGTTTTTGTAAAGTTTAACACTTGTTTTTTTAGATGTAATCTGATATAATGTTTTCGAAAAATGTAACTTGTGACGTTTTTGTAAAGTGAGGTATAAATATGATAATCAAAAGAGATTTGTATTTAAACAAATTAATTGAACGAAAACATAATGGATTAATTAAAGTAATTACTGGGATTCGTAGATGTGGTAAATCTTTTCTATTATTTAAACTTTTTAAAAACCATCTACTATCTGAAGGTGTAAAAGAAGATCACATCATTGAACTTAACTTCGACGATTTTGAAAATGAAGAATATCAAGATCCAAAAGTTACTTCTCCTTATCTTAAAGGTAAAATAGTTGACTCAGATATTTATTATTTTTTGCTAGATGAAATTCAACTTCTTGGTAAATTTGAAGCAGTTTTAAATGGTTTACTAAGACTTGACAATGTTGACATCTACGTTACCGGAAGTAATGCTAAATTTTTATCAAAAGATGTAATAACAGAATTTAGAGGACGTGGTGATCAAGTTCATATATATCCTCTTTCATTTAAAGAATTCTTTGAAGCAAGAAATATTGATAAAATGACTGCTCTTGAAGAATACTTAACATATGGTGGTATTCCATTAGTTTTATCAATGCAAACACATGAAGCAAAAGCAAATTTTTTACATAACCTTTTTATTGAAACTTACTTAAAAGATATCATTAACAGAAATAATTTAGTAAATAACGATGAATTAAAAGAATTAGTAAATATTATTTCTTCTTCTATAGGTTCATTAACAAATCCAACTAAATTATCTAACACATTTAGAAGTGTTAAAAATGTGAACTTATCTGCACCTACAATTAGCAAATATTTAGAGCATTTAACTGATTCATTTCTAATTAATAAATCAATACGCTATAACATTAAAGGTAGAAAATATATTGATACTCCAAGCAAATATTATTTTTCAGATTTAGGTATTAGAAATGCCTCTATCAACTTCCGTCAAAACGAAAAAACTCATTTAATGGAAAACTTAATTTATAATGAATTATTAATTAGAGGATATAATGTAGATGTAGGTGAGGTACCATTAGTTGTTAGAGACGAAAACAAAACTCAAATTAGAAAAACATTAGAAGTCGATTTTGTATGTAATCTCATTGATAAAAGATTGTATATTCAATCAGCATATTCTGTACACGATGAAGAAAAATATATTCAAGAAGCTCGTTCTCTATTAAATATTCAAGATAATTTTAGAAAGATAATTATCACCTATGATTACGAAAGAAAACATTATACTGATGACGGCATTATAATCATGAGTATATTTGATTTCTTACTTGATCCTGAATCATTAAATTATTAGGGGATGTTAAGAAATGAAAAATATTAACAGCCCCTATTATCTATTCTTATTTGCTCTAGAATACTCTTTAATCATCTCGTTAAGACGATTTTCTTCTTTTAATAACGGCAAGTATTCTTCAGGCTTCATGTAAACTAAGGTTTCTTTGCTACTCTTAGCTTTGTACATTGCTACATCCGCTAGTTTTACAATGTCTAAGAATTGATTTTCAAAGAATTCAGGTTCTGAAGAGAATGGGAGATATATAAGTCCAAAGGCTGCAGAGATATCGACATTATCATATTTTCCATACTTTTCTTCGGATAATATCTTTAGGTGATCGCTAATTCTCTTAATTATGTTATAAGCGTATTCATATTCATCTTTAAATATAAGAATCATGAACTCATCACCACTTCTTCTATAAAATATTTCGTTACAGGTAGAAATGCTTATAAGGAAATTAGATATATCTTGTAAGAATATATCCCCAAAGTAGTGACCATAGGAGTCGTTAAGCATCTTAAACTTGTTAAGATCGAAGAGAACGAAATGAACGTTTCTTCTATTGGTACGTAAGTGTTGATAACAAGTATTTAGGTTAAATAGACCAGTTAAGTTGTCTTTGTAGCTAGAAGATATAGCTGAGGAGATGTCTTCTAATGCTCCACCTTTATCTATTCTTTGGAAGAAGAAGTCGATCTCGTTATGGACGTTATCATGATAGACTTCCATTATTAAAGCGACTCTTCCGTTTTTACCTTTCAAAGGAAGTAAAAAGGAACGGTAATCGATATCGAAAGAATCGATTAAGAATGAGATGATTTCCCTTTTATATTCAACTAAACCTTTACCTTCACAGAGGTCAGAGTGTTCATCTATCGATGAAATGATATCGTTGATACATGAGATATTATCCATTTCAAAGTAATCGAAACTACCTTTTATAAGATTAAAAGGCGTATTTAAAACGTCATCTTTTGAATTTACAAAAGCTACGACACGATTCTTGATTCTGTTTTCGACGTATTGAATTCTATCGAAGTTTCTCATAAATAAATAATATCACAAAACATATGCTGTTCACACAAAAAATGAAAGCCATTTATTCTTTTTTGCTATCTTTATTAATTTTTTATGTTTTTTTGGATAATATTAGACTTAATAGAAAGAATATAAAAGCCAATTGACACGATTTCAAATGCCATACTTACTACTGTAAGTACTAATATAGGAGCTTCGTATAATATAACTAATATTATGCTTCCGATAAACCAGCCAAGTCCATTGCACGGCTCTTTTAGGATAAGTCATTTTGCACTATTTATAATAAGTGGCTTTTGCGCAACGACAACATATATGTCGTTATCTAAAGTCATTCATCCTGTTTTGCACAAGCTTCATAAATATTATGTCGTGTTTTGAAGCTTTCGCGAGCCTCATAAATAAATTTTTTCACAAATACATATTTTCTAGTTTTTCACGAATGTTTTTTCACTTATTTTTTTGTTTTTAAAATATAAATCACATATAACATTTGCAACATTTAGTAATTCTAAATATTTCATTTTTCTATCATTCCTTTTATTGTTGTTTTTACACAATCAATGTTACTATTTGTTAATAAAGGAATTAACTCATTTATTTCTTTTATAGATTTATCCCACCATTTTAATTTTAATAATAGTTCAATCATTTCATCGTCAAATCTTTTCTTAATAATCTTTGCGGGATTCCCTCCAACAATTGAATATGGAGGGATATCTTTAGTAACCACAGAACACTTTCCAATAATTACTCCATCTCCAATTTTTATACCCGGCAAAATTGTTACATCTTCACCTATCCAAACATCATTTCCAATTACTGTGTCTCCCTTAATTGGTAAATCTTTTTTTGATGGTGGTTCTTGTTTCCAACCATTAAATATATAAAACGGATAAGTGGAAACAGCATTCATTTGATGATTTGCTCCATTCATAACAAACTCAACATTTGCTCCAATTTGACAAAACTTACCTATAATTAATTTGTCACCAATAAAATCATAATGATGAGTTACACAAGATTCAAAATTACTACCTGAATAATATGAGAATTCCCCTACAATAATATTTTTATTTTTAATTGTAGGTTTTATATGAACAACACTTTTTAATCCGCTTTTTAAAGGAAATATTCTACTTTCATTAAGTAACAATAATTCCTCTATCTTTTCGTTGTTCTTTACTACTTCTTTATTATCTAAAAACTCTTCTGCGTTTAAATTGTATTCTTTAAGCAATATAAGAATTTTATCATAACTCATATCACATTTTCCAAGTTCTATTTTATTAATCATAGATTTATGAGTGTATCCTAATGATTCTGCAAATTTTTGTTGAGATAAGCCAAGACTTATTCTTAATTCTTTAATTTTATTTCCTAATTCTTTCATATTAGTTGCTCCTATAACGCTATATTTTCATTATTTATAATATCTTTAACCAATTCTTTATATATTTGTTGTTCTTCAATTTTTGTAATCGTAGTTATTCTTTTCCCTGCATCTTTGCTAGATGCTCCACAGTGGAATATTATTTCATTTTCGGTATCAAAATCTATTATTATATATCGATCATGAAATCTATTATTATTCTTTTTAAACTGTATATTGAATCCTGTATCGTTAATAAAATCATTAATGAAATTTGAATTTAAATTATTTCTTGATTTATTATCACTAAAAATGATTATTCCTATATTTTCTTTTGCACTTTTTAATAATTGAAGCGTTTTTACATCGATATAGTCGTCAATAATGTAAATGGTTTTATTAGCTAATCTATATATTTCTTGATATGCTATATCTCCTTCAATTTTTTCTCCATTCAAAATAAGATAATGATTGTTAATTAATTTAGAAAACGATTTAATGTCTTTTTCTAATTCAGTTATTCTATCACTATTATTATTAATTAATTTGAATAAGTTGAAATAGTCCTTTTGTGTTAATAAATTATTGTTTTCAATTAAATAATCTTTCATGTTTTTAAATAACCTTATAAGTGTTTTACTTTGTTTTACTGCTATTTCTCCTTTTAGTACAGTCATAAGCATATAGATTCCTTGCTCAGTAAAAGCGTAAGGTAAATGTCTTGTTCCTCCCCAACTTGAGGTGAAATTTTTGCACCTCAAAATTTCTTTATATTCTTCTTTACTTAATTGAAACATAAAATCTTCATCAAACTTATCATTATTATTTTTTACTTGTCTATTAAAATTTTTAGTTTCATAACCATAAATCTCTGCGAGTTCAAAATCTAACATTACTTTTTGCCCTCTTATTATATATATTTTAGAAGCTATTAACTCTTCATTTAATTCTGGTATCATCAGTGAATCTATATTCATACAAATACCTTCGCTTTGTCAATTATATTCTACCACAAAGTAGAATTATAATCTACTATAAGACAAATGAAAAGACCTACCAGGTCGGTAGATATATTATGATTTATTTTCGTTCGACGAATTTAGACAATTCCCGCTATTTTAATTTAGACAACTACACGATTTATTTTTATGTTATTTCTTCAGCGAAAGATGGCCGACACACTCAACAGGTAAATTTGATACCCACGCAAAAAAATTAATCATATATACTATTATTAAATTATTCTTATAAAACGTACTAATTATATTAAAAAGCATTGATGTGACAACTATTAACTTATTATATAATCTCCTCTCTAAATTCAAATTTAGTTATCAGTTTTGTTCAAACTTATAATAACGACACTGGGTACAACCAACAATTTCTATTTATTGGTTGAAGCTTTTGCGTCATGCAAATAACTATACCCGTTGCTATATCATTTGAATACTTGTTTAATACTGCAAAATTCTTATCTGGATTATTTGGACTTATACCTTTTTTAATTTCTATTGGATATATAGTATCTCCTTCTATATACAATAAATCAACTTCCTTTTGATCTTTATCTCTATAATAATATAAATTCATTTTTGGATCTAAACCATGACTTGTAATATTTTTTATTATTTCACTTACAACAAATGTTTCAAAAATAGCTCCAGATAATGCCCCTATTTCTAACGTTTCTGGATTTGGATATTTAGCTAAATAAGAACATAATCCTGTGTCCATAAAATATAGTTTTGGGGCTTTTATTATTCTATTTGACAAATTACTAGAAAATGGTTGTAATAAGTAAATAATTCCCGATGATTCTAAAATGCTAATCCAATTTTTAATCGTTTTTGAATCAACTCCTATTTCTTTTGCAATCGTTGAATAATTCAACTCTTGTGCTGTTCTTACTGCAATATATTGCATAAAATTATAAAACTCAATGGTCTTACCGACATTTAATAATTGTTTAACATCTCTTTCAATATATGTGTTTATATATGATGAAAAATAATTATTTCTCTCAATTGCACCAGTAGCTATACTAGGCATTCCACCATTGTAAATTCTCTCGAATATTTCTTTCGAATCGCAATGTACTATATTTTCATTCTTTTTAAGTTCATCTAATTTAGGTGTAAATAATAATCCTTCATATCCTTTGATTTCACTATTTGATAAAGAATATAAATTTAATACACCTACTCTACCAGCAAGAGATTCACTAACATCTTTCATAACCTTAAATTGTTGAGAGCCTGTCAACCAAAACAAAGATTTTACTTCAGTATTATTTTTTAATGCTTTAAATTTTTCATCGTCAACAATCATTTTAATGTAAGGTAATAGGTTTGGTGCATATTGTATTTCGTCAATCAATAACGGATAAGAATACTGTTCTAAAAAATATTTAGGATCCGACAATGCTAAATTTCTTGCGTCTAAATCATCTAAAGTTACATAATTCATATTATCTTCTTTAATCATTTGCAACATAGTGGATTTACCAACTTGTCTTGCACCTGAAATAACAATAACAGGAAACTCATTCACCATTTTTTTGATTGTTTTTTCTATTACTCTTTTAATATACATTTTATTCACGTCCTTTTTGGATTATAATTCCATTTTAGTCGAAAAAACATTTTAAAGTCAAGAAAAAAGTAGTAATACGATTAATACATTACTACTCTTATAATATTCAAATTTGTGGATATTTATTTCTTTAATTTTAAAAGTACAACTGATTCAACATGAGTTGTATCTACTCTATGAACATATAAACGAAAGGTTGTCTTTTAAAAATGGCCATATCACCTAATAGTTCTTCCATTTGTTTCCTAATAATTATATGTATGTATATAGAGAAAACAAATGTTTTAATTAATCCAACAATTCTTGTTCTAGCTTAACTCCATTTTCAAGCATATAAGATATAACATCATGAAAATAACTAAACTTCTCATCATTCTTCATTTTATTCAATCTCTTGATGTCATTCTCTGTTAAACGTTTTAAATTATTAAGATTGGATTTCAATTCATCCACATTCATTCTATATGGTTTAAATGGAATTCCTGTCTTCTCAACCAAATTATTAAAGATCAAAAATCCTCCAGCATCAATATCACTAAAATGTAAATACTCAGCATTTGGATATTTCTCATATATCTTTAATAATAAACTTTGTTTTGTATGATTATGAAATCCTGCAAGATAAATAATTACTGCGCTTTTATCATTCATTGCATAGAAAGATGTCAAGTTTTCTACTGTGATTACTTTTGAAACTGCAGAATCTAATAAACTTACACTTTTAATCATCTCATCTGAAAGTGATAATTCATATCCAAGATCATTTAGATTGATTATTGAATTATTAATTTTTAAAACAAGATTATTTTTTACCATCGCATATGAAGAGTTCTTAACTATATTATATGATGCTAAAACATCTTCATCTGATTCATAATTGTTCCCATCAAAGTCTTTAATTATTTTAATAACTTTTCCTTGAACTGTTTCAAACAATTTAGAATCTCCTAAATATTTTACAGAGAAATCTCTTTTCTTTATTTCCTCAGTTAATCCTAATAATTTTTCAAATATGTTTAATAATAAATCTAGCTGCTCTGCATCACTAAAAAACGATTTAGGATAATCAAATTTTTCATCCAAATAAGTCTTAACATAGTCTAAGAATAATCCCAAAAAGTTGTCGAAATTATATTTAGATAATACTATTCTAATCTTAGCAAGTTCATCAGAAGGCTTGTTCCTATTCAAGTAATCATAAATATCATCAACATTATTTAGATTCAATGTAAGTGATTTAAATGTGTCATTGCTAAATTCCGCTTTAATAAATCCTTGAGACTCAAGTTTTCTAATCACCGCATCATTGTCATCAGAATATTTATAAGAATCAAAGCTTGTATAAGAACTTAATACATCATCCTTTGTAGTAAGTTTTATACTTCTATTAATTGCTGTTCCACCTTTAGATAGCTTTGATTTTTCATATTTATCTAATAACTTATTTAAAATATTTTTTTCAAAATTCTTTATCATTGTTTACACACCACATTTAAGTAAGGATGATTATTTACTTTTGTTATACCAACTAATGTGTCCATATATGGTGAAATAGCACTTATTCTATTTGAAGGAACAATAATAACAATTTGAATATTCAATTTCTTATAGAATTCCATCAATGATTTAATTCTGCTTTCGTCCATGTTGTTAAATGCTTCATCAAAAACAACTTGGCAAGTACTTTCAACTTTATTAGAATCTTTATTCATCAATTCATCAAAGCATGAAGCCATAACAATATAGAATGGTGTTTGCGTTTCTCCACCACTCTTTTCTCTATTAATCTTAGAGAAATATGATTCATCTCCATACTTATTAGTAATCTTAATATCATAATTCATGTAATTACGATAATCTAAATATCTTTCAACTTCTGCTGCAGCTTGTGCCGAATCAGTTTCCATAGAAATTTTTCCAAATAGATCCTTCATAAAAGAATAATCTTTTTCATCAAGAATCTCTGTAAATAAATCTTTTGATTCCATTAATTTACCAGACATAATGATTCTATAGTAATTGTAGAATTCACTATCTTTGGTTGGCTCATAATAGAACTTATATTTTTCTTCATCGTTACCAAAAGGATGTAGTGCTAGATTCTTATTAATCTTATCCAACATTCTTTGTGATTTTTCGATTTTTTCCTTTAATTTAGCAATAAAATCTTCTCTAAATGAAATTTCTGCTCTTTCATAAGCTTCCTTTGCTTCCATCTCGTATTGAACAACTCCACGATTAATTAAGTCATAATATTCGTTAACATAGTCACTGATGTTTTCAATAATTGGTGTTAATGAAGCTTTATAAGTAGTTGAGTATTTTTGCATTGTTGCAATAAGTGAAGAATTAACTGCATTGTTGTATTGTCTAACACTTTCATAATCTTTGTTTATTTGTTCATCATTTAACCAACCATTTGAAGTATATTTTTCTTTACGTGCTTCATACACTTCATCAACTAAGCTTTTGCGCATCTCATTATAATTATCTTGCTCGTTTTGTAATTGTTCTTTATTGTCCAATAATTTTTGATTTAATTGTCCTTGGCTTGTACTATTTTCCTTTTGCTTTGAACTGTTTCTCATAATATCAGATTCAATAATTTTTAAATTCTTCTTAGCATCATCAATTCTACCTGTTATTTCTAGAAGTCCATTATTCTTTTCATCAGACCTAATTTCTGTTTCTAATCTTTCTATAGAACTTTCTTTGTTTGATATTTGAATCCAATAGTTTTCAGATTTCATTAAGTCATCAATAGAACTATTTTTCATAGTTAAAAGAATTCCATCATAATCAGATAATTTCTTGTTGTATTCTAAATTACTATTATCTAATTGTTTAATTTCGTTATTTAAAATTTCAATTCGTTTTTTCCTAGAATCACGGCCTATAAATGGAACTTTATAAATTTTTGGATCTGTAGCCTTTTGAACATAGTTTTTATAAACCATTACTCCAGGAGTTATTGATGATTCAAAATGTTTTAAATCCTTAACATCATCCACACAAATCAAATCACCTAAAAGATAATTTGCATATTTATTAGCAAATCTATTTTTTACATCTATTTTAGTCATCAAAGAATTTTTCAATGTCTTATTATTTGGAATATTTGCAACATTAACAATACCTGCAACATATACGCTACGTTCTTTTTTATATTTATCGTATGCTTCACTTACAACATCATAGTACTTTGGATCAAAGATTAAGTTAAATCTTCTAGTATTCAAATAACCTTCCAATGCATTTGACCACTTTTCATCATTAATTTCAATGTACTCACATAATGGTCTTACTTCTGGATTCTTATCTTTTGGATTATATTCCATAATCGCTGTCTTCGCTATTTCGATTAAGTTATATACATCATTAGGATAATTGTTAATACCCTTATTTAAATTATCTAATTCTTTTTTCTTTTCATTCTTTGATTTATTATTTTGCTCAATTAAATATTTTGTTTCAGCTATTAGGCCTCTTGTCTTATCATCTAATTCTTTTAATTGAGTGTTATAATTCTCAAAATGTGCCTTTAATAAGCCAAAATCTTTTTGTTTATAATCTTCATCAAATCTATAGTTTAACCCTAATGTTCTAACTATTTTTTGCTCTGAAGCTAGCATCTTAGAAAAATCGTTTAATTTTTGATTTAATATGTTTAATTCATTCTTTAATTGTTCAAGGTTTTGTTTTTTATTCAACAAAGCTTTGTAAGCTTCATTGTTTTCAAGTTGGTGAATCTCTATTCTTAATCTATCACGATTTTTATTCAAAGATTCTTCTTCAAGTTTTAATCCATTATATTCATCTTCCAATCGCTTTAATTCTATATTTACAAGATTAATATGGTTATTTAGTTTTTCGATTCTTGAATCTATTCTTAGTGCATTAAAATACTTAAGTTCATCTAAATTAGAAATATATTTTTCTGCTTTAGGTGTGAATTCTTTTAAAGATTCGATTTTTTCTTTTTCCCTAATAACCATCTTATGAATATTTTGATATGATCTAATTTCTTCTCTCAAACTACACAATTCGATATTATCTTCTTCTAAAAGAAAACCATTAACAAAAGTTGACACTTCACTAATAGGCTTAAAGCATATTGCGTTTTGAAGTAAATCATAATATCTCTTGTGATCCTCTAATTTAAAGATATCCTTAGCAAGTCTCCTACGCCTATCTTTCTTCGAATCAGGAAGTTCATCAAAATCATACTTCATTGCTTTTGCATTAGATTTAAATGACTTATATTCAATTATTTGCTTATCCTTGATAAAATCTTCATCTTTGATCTTGTAATTATTAATTACAAAGAAATGATTCTTTGGTTGAGTAGATGCAATAATTTCCATCTCACAGCCAAGTACCATGTTATGTCTTCTTTTTTCATCTTCATATTCTAATACAATATAGCTCACTACATCAGTTTGTGGTCTTAAATATGGATTCTTTTCAGATCCAAGTTTTCCTCTCATATATGTTTCAAGATTTCTTTGACCACCTTCATTAGCAGCTTTATTGAAATGGTATTGATCTCCACCTGAAAGAACGTAATAAAGAGCATCCATTAAAGTTGATTTACCACTTGCATTTTCTCCTGTAATCAATATATTTCCATCAACTTCAATAGTATTATTTGTAAAGATGTGCCAGTTAATAAGTTTAATCTTCTTCAACTTCATCTTCATCATCTCCTTTTACTGCAATATAAGTCTTTAACTTATCATTGAGCATATTAATACTATCCACTTTTGCTACATATAAAATAGTAGGATAAATCACAATAACATTATCTTCTTTGAAATCTTTGAAGTTATAGTCAATTAATTTGTATCGCTTCAATAGTCTTAATGATTCCATGTAATCTGTCATAGATGGTTGTGATTTAAATATACCTGTTTGATTTATTTCGGTAATCATTTTACCAAGAGTTGTTGAAATATCAGAACTTGAATTAATATCTAAACTTCCTTTGTGATATAAAAGTCTAAATACCAAAACAATGACTGTATCCAATTTCTTTAATCTGATTCTATTTCTATCCGCGTTAGTTTGAATATAGAATAACTTATATGAATCAACATGAATCAAATCGAAATCCATCATAGAGAAAAAATTTTCAATAAGCTTCTTCATACTTAAGATTTCATAGTAATCATTTCTATCTTCTTGTCTATATGCATAAATAAAATTATCATTTAAAAGTTTATTACACAATCTTGAGAAGGTGTTCTTTCTTGTATCAGTTAATTCAATATAACCCTTAGCATATTCTTCACACGCCAAATTTCTTTGTATAGTTGCCATATATTACACCTTCCTTTCTATAATAAAGTCTTTCATTTTATACCCTAATGTTTTATATACATCATCGAGATACTTTACACTGTACTCAACATTGGCATTTGCAGAATATAATTTAACTAAAAACACTTTTAATAAATCATTAAATTCTTTTAATTTTATATCCTTTGCATGAATTTGATTATTACTTCCTAGTTGAGATAATACAAATTCATTAATCTTATATACAGAAAACTCATTATCTTTAAATAAGTTTTCAGCAAGTCTTTTTATTTCTTCTTGGTCATCTTCAAATTCATCGATAATCGGTTCGGGTTTTACCTTTGTTTTTCTTGAAACAGGTTTATATAAAGAATACTCATCAATATTTGAACCAACATACATATCTAGATAAGACTCTTCAAAGAAATCATCATCAACATTTCCTATTTCTTTTAAGCAATCAATAATTCTTCCTTCAATATCTGTTTCTTCGTTAAGTAGAAAGTTTAATCTTGATTGAGCAGTTGAAATATATTTAGTATTCTTTCCATCAAGCATACTGATATATTCTTCAATTTCTTCAAACTGTTCGCTGATATAATTTAGTCTTGTAACAAAGAATTCTCTTGCTTCGTCTTCGTTTTCAATTGTTGATGAATTATCATATTTTACCTTTATATAATTACTAATCATCAAGTTTAGCTTTTCTTCAGTTAATAACTCATCTATACGGTTCTCTATGTAAAGTTTATATTTTGATGGATTATCTTTTTCTCTAAAGTTTTTAAATGCTTTTAGAACAACTTTCTTTTGATAATCAAAGAATATTGTTTGTAAGATTTCTCTAGGCATTGCTTCGTTTTCACTAATAAGTTTAGTTAAGAATTTCTTAATGTTAACATTCAAGCCCCTAAGCATTGAATTCAATTCTTTTGAAGCATTATATACTTGTTCAATAATATCAACAGCGTGATCGTAATTATAGTTGTATAGATTGTTGTATATATTATAAACATATCCAGAAAACTCCAAAGCCTTTGTATCATCTTTAACCGCTTTTTCCATCGCCGATAAAATTTTAATTCCATTTTCATCTAATTGATATGTGATTTTAATTCCCTCAAAATCTTCTATTAACCAGCCACACTTTACAAAATATCTTACTTGTCCATATGCAAATGTTCTAGCATCTTTTTCCTCTTCGTTTGTATCATCGCTATACATATTGATTGGGCAATTATCCACGTAATCGACAATCCAATCAACAATATCTTCTTTAACAACTTGGAGATTATCTAATGACATTTTGCTATTTATTAATTGTAATAAATCATAATTGTATCTTTTGTTTGGCCCAGAAAAAGGATTAAAAAAACCATCTCTGACTAAATCAAAAAAGTTATTTGCCATTAAATTCACCTCCTTAAAGCACATGCTATTATAAATAATTATATCATATTTACATAAGTTTGAACTGTGCTAGGAATATTACTTGTTTAATAAACAAAGTGTGTCTTCGGCATTCTTAGACGCATTTACTTTTCTTTTAATATCTTTGATGAATCCTTTTTCATCAATAATAAATGTAGATCTAACTACACCCATATATTTTCTTCCATACATAGATTTTTCTTCATAAACGTTATAAGCGTTAATTGCTTCTAAGTCTGGGTCACTTAATATAATAAAAGGTAATTCATATTTTGTTTTAAAATTTAAATGAGATTTAATTGAATCTTTAGAAATACCAATAATAATAGTATTTGCATTATTAAAATCATCAAATAAACGCTTGAATTCTAATGCTTGCATCGTGCAACCTGAAGTATTATCTTTTGGGTAAAAATATAAAACAACTTTTTTACCTAAATAATCACTTAATTTATGAATTGTTCCATTTTCATCTGGTAGAGAAAAATCTGGTGCTTTTGAATTAATTTCTAACATTCTAACGCTCTCCTTTTATTTATGAATATATTTTACACTAATATAAAATATTTATCATTTTATTTACTCTTTAATCAAAGAATGTTTCATCCATCCATTTGATAACCACCTAATAAACGATACAATACCTCTAACAAATTCATCTAAACTTTGAGCAAGTATTATTCCTACTAATCCTAATTCAAAAGTTTTTGAAAAGAGCCACGAACCACCAGCCATAATAATAGACATTGATAATAAACCAAGAACAAGTGGAAAGATAACATCTCCGGCACTTTTTTGAGCATTAATTACAACAATATTTGTACATCTACCTATTTCAAGAATAAATAATAAAGGTAATATTTTAACAATAATATCAACGTATGTTTTATCATTAGTTATTAATGTGAATAATGGACGACCGAAAATATTTAATAAAGATATTAATGAAACCATTATTCCAAGACCAACTAAACATACTCTAAGTGTAAGTTTTTTAGCCTTTTCGTATTCATGAGCTCCAACATAATAGGCAACTAAAATTGAATTAGAATTACCTAAAGAACTTGAAAAAATTAAGGTGTATCCTAATACCATATTGATAAAGACTCTAGAGCCTATTTCAACATCGGTTAGTAAATTAAGGGCAGCAAGTAAAATAAAAGAAAATAAAGTATATGAAATATTTTCTAAAGCACTTGGACCTCCTATTTTTAAGATACTACCTAAAATGTTTTTATCTACTTTAAACGTAAATACCTTATCTTTTATAATTATTATTTCAAGGATAACTATACTTATTGTTTTAAAAATTAAAGATACAACTGTTGAAATAGCTGCTCCTTTTATCCCTAACTCTGGAAATATCCAAATTCCATATATCAATAAATAATTCAAACCAACATTTATAAAGTTAGAAATAATCGAAATAATAGTTAAATAAATAGGTTTCCCATGAGCTCTAAAGTCTGCACCAACTACTTGAGTTATGGCTTGAAAAGGTAGAGCAATCGCATAAATTCGAATATATGTTTTTGCATACCCAAAAAAAGTATCACTTGTATTTACTAATTTTAATAAATAATCACATAAGAAAAAGAAAATTAGGAATAATAAAATACCCAGTAATAAATTAAAAATTACTCCTTGCGCTAAAACATCTTTTGCTTCTTTATCTTTTTTTGCGCCTAAAAATTGACCAACAATTATAGCAACTCCATTAGAACAAATTATGATTAATGAAGTTAATAAAGATATTGTTGATTGAGCTGTACCAACAGCGTTAACACATAATTTATTGTAATTTGACAACATTAAGGTATCTACGCTAGATAATAAATTAATTAAGAGTAATTCTAAAAATATTGGAATAAATAATTTTATTAATTTTTTGAATATTGTTTCATCTTGTTTTTTATTTTGCATTGCTTGAGTTTCCATTTGTAATAATCACTACACCATTTCCATCGATAATTCCATCAAAAGGAGATTTCGTTATTAAATTAATATATCCATCAAAATCATTTATATGAATTTTCTTATCTTTAAAATTTAAAATAATATAGATGCTTTCTCCATTGATAAATCTTTTGAACTTTAAATATTCCTTCGTTTCAAAAAATTTAATATCTCCATATTTTAAGCAAGGTAATTTTTTAAGTTCGATAAGTTTCTTAACTAGATTAAAACTATCTTGATGATATTTTTCATCAAATATCATACCTCTTCGACAATCAGGATCGTTTCCACCTTCCATCATTTTTTCATCACCATAATATAAAATTGGTGAACCAGGTAAGGTGAATAATAATGTCATTGCTTGTATGAATTTATTCTTATCATGATTAATAGCATTATAAATTCTATCAGTATCGTGAGAGCCAACTAAAATATTTGAATTATGATAATAAGTTAATGAACTTTCTCCTCTTTCTCTTTCGATAATAGTAATGAATTCTTCTATACTAAATTTATTTGTTAAAAGTCCTCTAATCGCATCAAAATATGTATAATTCATTATAGAATCAAACTCATCTCCACGTAGATAAGTTGAAGAATCATACCATATTTCACCCATGATTAAACAATCTGGATTTATACTTTTACATAATTTTCTAAATGCTTTCCAAAAGTCGTGAGTTACTTCATTTGCTACATCAAGACGATAACCATCTATATGGAATTCTTCTAGATAATATCTACTTACATTAAATAAATATTTACGACAATCTTTGTTGTGCGTATTTAATTTAGGCATTCCAGGGTAAAATGAAAAACTTAAATAATCAGAAGGTAATTTCATTTTCACAGGAAATTTTTTAATAAAATACCAATCTTTGTATTTGGACTTATCTTGTTTTTGTAGAATATCTTTAAAAGCAAAGAATTGTGTTGAGGTATGATTAAATACTAAGTCTAATATTATTTTTATACCATTTTCATGTAACTTTTGAACCAAAGATTTAAATTCTTCCTTCGAGCCCAGTAATGGATCAATTACCATATAATCAACTGAATCATATCTATGGGATGAATTAGCTAAAAATATAGGAGTTAAATAAATTGCATCTATACCTAAATCTTTTAAATATGGTATTTGTTGTTCAATCCCTTTAATGCTTCCGTTAGTTCTTGTATTAGATTGCATAGGTACTTGATTCCAAGATAAAGAATATTGTAAATCAGTAGGAGCAAAACGCTCAGGAAATATTTGATAAATAATAGCACCTTTTGCCCAAGAAGGAGTCTTAAAGTATGATGCATTTTCTTGATGTAAAACCATAATAAACATTGACATTGTATCAGTTGGTTCATGATCATAAAATTTATAATTACCGTAATATTTTTTTTCATTTTCATTTTCTAATAAAAAGAAATATGCACAAGCAATCATTTCTACATCTTGATTTTCCAAATATCTCATTGAATCAAAATGTTTTGCAACTTCCTGATTATCACAAACATTTAGAAAGTCATCTATTTTTTTATTTACACCATGCAATGTTATCTTATCTGGAATTATACCTTCGTAATAATCATTTCTTGATGTTGATGCTACTTTTTTACAATCTACATAAAAAGTTTCACTTGGAATACCAGGCATATTCTTTTCGCGGAAATATTTTTCCATAAATCCAATACGAACTTTGGTGCAATCATTTTTCTTTGTAATTATTTTTAATATATAATGATGATCATCGACTTTATAATGAAAAGACTCGTTTAAATAATGAAGAATAGAACTCAATTCCATAAACTCACCTACTTTTTATAATATAATTATATTGACATTTTAGAGACTTTTATATAAAAATAAAGATATATTTTATAATTATTCTGAGGTTTTATATGGAAAAGTTTGTTGATGAAAAATTACATGAATTAACTAAACATGGTGAAGACAAGTTTCCTATTGCTTTATATGGAGATTCTTACTATTTATATGGAAATCGTTTTTATTATTCACATTATCATGAAGAAATAGAAATATTATTCGTTGTACAAGGAGAAATCAGTGTAGATGTTAATGAAAACACTTATCGCATCAAAAAAGGAGATATACTTTTTATAAATTCAAATAATCTTCACTGGATTAAACATCATCTAGACGAAGAAGCTAAAGTAGAACCCCTATTATTTTCACCTAAGATTTTAAGAAATAACATTTTATCTTATAAAACTGATGATATTATAAACAATATTTTAAATACGAATTTCGAAGCTTTAATAATAAAAGATGAAAAAATTTTTAATGATTTATGTAATCTTGAAAATTCAAAGAAGAATAATCAAAAACTAATTGAACTAGATTATTTATTAGTAATATATGAAATCATAAATTATATATACAAAAACAAAGAACTTATTGAAGTCAAAAATCAAGGAAAGAAAAATGAAAACTTATTAAAAGTTTTAAATTATATTTATCAAAATTATTCATCCCAAATAAAAGTAGAAACCCTAGCTTCAATTATGGGATTATCTGAAGGAGAAACTTCAAGAACTTTTAAAAAACTAACTGGTCAACCTCCTATGGATTATATAATTCACTATAGAATAAAGATAGCAACAATTCTATTAAAAAACACATCAAAATCCATTACAGACATTGCTTTTGAAGTTGGTTTTTCATCTTCATGTTACTTTACAATTGCTTTTAAAAAAATCACTGGTTTAACACCATCTGAATATAAAAAACATACTTCAGTTTCTTTATAAACTAAATATTATAATTAAGACTATTCCTAAACTTAAAAGACCAAGACCCAGTAAAGATTTCTTTGAAAATTTTACTATCAAAAATCAAAGAATCTTTGAATTTAGTGAGATTTGGACACTAAAAAGACCTACCAGTTCGGTAGATCATTTAAGTATTATGTTCGTTCGGCGAATTTAGACAATTACATACAATGAGTTTAGACAACTACAATTGGGCTTTTTGGCTATTTCTTTCTAGCAGTACGATAGTCTAAACGTGTGGGGTATGTCATTGTATGCTCAAACATGCGTTTAATAAATTATATAGAAGAACAGTTGTATTGGTATCAATTGATAAATAGTGCACCAAGTGATAAAAACTTCCGTTGGAATTTCAATAGTTTTAAGAAAATTCCAACGAATATTTATCTAATAGTCAATAATACAACAGACTCAACATGGGTCGAGACAATACCGTGAATGTCCGCAGTACATGGGAACAAATCATATGCCGGTGTATGGGGGGGACAAATCAGGTCTATGCAGTGACCGCTGGGGCGACCGTGCCAGCCGCATTTGCAGGGGTTCATCGCAACCACCATTTTGATACAATCGAACGATTTTATCAAAAAAATCGTTCGATTTTTACAACTTTCTATATTTACCAAACTTCGAGACTATCTTCTGCATCAATCCACATCTGATAGTTTGAATGACTCCTTGGGAAATTGATGACGGTTCCCTTCTTGGATAGCAATCTCCACATGAATCCCTTTCTTGGTTGTTACCTCAAATAGATGCTTGGCCATTGGAAGGCAATCTTCGTCATCTGAGCCGCAAAAAATCCTTAGGGCAATGTTCTTTTGAGTGAAAGCATTCACCACCTCTTCTGAATGGTCTTGCATTATTGGAATCCATGGACTTTGCAAAATCAATATATCGCAGCGTGCAGGTGTAAATACAATCGCTCGCAAGAGCATATCACATCCGGCTGAAAAACCACCACAAACAATCTTCGTATAGCCTTTGTTTTGGATTTTTTCTATCGCATTTGCCACTGGTGCATAGGACACCATGTTATAGCTCCAGCGATATGTTCCATATCCGTCTGGCTCGGCACTTTGTATTGTTTCCAGCTGCCACTGAGTATCGTCACTTAATAGCGGTTTCCAATCATCTCTTGCAATCTGTCCATTCTGCGTATTTCCGTGAACAGCCAAAAACAATTTGTCAGCTTGTTTTCTTTCCCAAGTGAATACCTCTTTCGTTCTTGACACGGCATCTGCATAACGACTATCAGAAATGGATTTCAACGAAATAAACGCAGGGTTGTGTTTTAGTGACGCAAGATCTTCATCTTCCAACACTTCCGGGCGATACCACCATCCGTTATCAAGAATGGCCTTTCTCAGCCATTCCAATGCTTTTTCTGGCAGATCATCCCCACCTGCTAAACAAGCGAGAAAATATAGTGTTTGTGGCCCATAGTGCTCAGGCTTTTTTTCATATTCCTCCAGTAAAAATTGATATGCAGCAGCATATCCGTTCTCAGCGATTGACAATGCTTCTTCTAATAAGTCATTTTCTTTTTTCATGTCCAGTGATAACTCCTTTTTTAATAGTTAGAGGATTTTATTTTATGCGCAGGAAATCAGTCAACACTTTTTCTGTTTATGCCATATCTTTTTCAATCAGCGGGCGCATGCACGCCTATCTGTGTCCACATTTCGTCCGTTCTGTCAGGCTCCCGGTCTGCAATCTCTATCATCACTGTTACCGGTGCTACGATTTCCAGCGCAAGCAGATTGGCATCAAACCTGCGAATCAAATTCTTTTCCATCATTTTTTCTAACATCAGAGCATACATTTCCTGATTTCCGGTCAGCTGGTGCTTTGATGTAAGTGCCGCAATCTTTTCATTTCTATACTGCTCCTTTGTACAAAATCTTCTGACCTTTTGTATCTGCGGATCCTTCATTGTGAATCCAACTCGTCTCAGACAATCTTCCTTGAATTCATCCAGTGATTCCGGAATCTTATCCAAATGAGAGCTATTTCCGAAATTCTCATCATATTTATGTTCCATCATGGCAATCAGGGAATTGAGAATATCTTCCTTTCCTTTATAATGTGCGTATATGGATGGACCTTTTATTCCCACAGCTTCTGCAACTAAATCAATGGATGTCTGGTCATATCCCTTTTCAGAAAATAAATCAAGCGCTGCTAAAAGTATTCTGTCCTTTGTTTTTATCCTTTCCATTTCGTTTCTCCAATCTTCATATACCTAATATTCGTTAGGAGTATTATACCTAATATACGTTAGGCATTCAATATGTCATGAAAACGAATCACAGCATTCTATAGAAGCAAATGATGGATATATATTCTCTAAATCTGTACATGGAAAGAATCTATCTAAGCAAGAAAAAGAATGGGTTCTTCTAGAAAATGAAAACAATATATGGAACGAAGTTAATGATTCTAATGGTAAACTAGTTTATAAATACAAAGAATGCATTGATACTTTTAAATATAAATTTACAAATGAAGAAGGAGAATGTGTTGAATTTAATGTGAAAGAAAAAAGAGTTGTTTCTTATAATCCTTCTTTAGCTAGAAAACAAAAAGCTCAAATTCAAAAACAAATCGATAAAGCTATTGCTATATCTTCCTTTAAACAGGCTTCTAAAGAAGAATATGGTGATTCTATTAAATATGTCAATTTCACTTCTATTGATAAAGAAGGAGAAGTTGTTAAATCTATTCCTTCTTTAAACCAAGAAAAAATTGATGAAGATTTGTCTTTTGCTGGATATAATCTTTTAGTTACTTCAGAGATTAATAAAAGCGCTCAAGATATTTGTAATACTTACCATGGTTTATGGAGAATTGAAGAATCTTTTAGAGTTATGAAAACTTATCTAGAAGCTAGACCCGTTTATCTTCAAAACAAAGAATCTATCTATGGTCATTTTACAATCTGTTATATGGCTTTAACTATTTTAAGATTGATTGAACTCAAAGTGTTTAATGATGAATTACCTATTGGACAGATTATTGAATTCATTAGAAATTATAATATTACTGAAACTTTAGAAGGTTCTTTTATTAATAACGCTACCAAATCTAACACTTTATCTATTATTCAAAAAAGATATGGTTTATCTAAATTAGACAACATCCAATTAAGAAGAAAAGACGTCGAGAATATCCTTTCCTCTGAGTTGTTCTTTGACTAGTTTAACACCACATTTTTTGGTTCTAGCCTAAAGTCAGGTATTTCAAGTGATTTAATAAAGATTTTTGAGGTGAAAATGCTTATTACTTTGTAATAAATTTTATACCATCAACTTATCTATTATTCTATGAAAAATTTATTATTTTCAACATTCAAGATACACCTTGTACCACTTAGTGATGAATCCAAGTTTGCTAATATCAATATAATGGCGATATTTAAAAAACAAAAATTTTAATCTTTTCACCAACAATTTCTTTTCTTTTTTACTTTGTAAAAGTTTAAAAACAGTAAATATTAGCTCAAATGGAGTACTTGTAGATGTAGTTGGGAGAGAGGCTCCATACTTAACAAATAAATTAGTATCACTTGTAGAAAGTGAGAGCCCATATGGGAATTTGTTACCATATAATCTACTATGATGTGCACATATATTTCTTAAATTAGTTACCATCAGTAATAAATTTCCATATTCAACATAATTATATTTTTTTATGTAATCAGGAGCATTGCTTATTGCGATTTTATTTGTTTTTGATAAATTTGCATACATTTTCGATAATGTTCCAAATGTTAAAAATTCTACCAAACACCATATAGGCAAATTAACACCTTTATATCGTTTTATAATAGGATTCCTTTGATTTTTACCTATTTCTTCATTGACGTTATTAATGAACACATTATGCTTTTTTGAATTTATAAAATTGGTAACATCCATGTATCCATCTGGTGATAGTGTTCTAGCAAAATTATAAGCAATTCTTGTTCTTGCATTTATTTCTATTCTAACCAAAAATTCGTCAAGTAATATTCTAAGTTTTTCGTCAAATTCATACACAGCAAGTATCTTTTTAAATGTCGTTTTTTCAACAAAATCATCGCTACCAGTTTTAGAAAACAGCTTAAAATAACCGCTCAACCTATAATAATTTTCATTTTTCAAAACATTTTCTACTTGCTTTTCATTACTAATTATTAGCCCGCGCGACTTCAAGATGTTAATTTGATCATTAAAACTTTTAAAAAACTTAATCGCCATAAATAAAAAGGCCCGAAATTTTAGCACTGTTAGTAGGCTTTCGGGATCTATCATTTATATTATATGCTCAAACCTGCAAATATGCAATATTTTTAAATAACTCTCCTGAAATAAATGTTAAGTGACAAGTTAAATTCCTTTTTAAAAAAAGAAGATTTTTATGCATTTTAAACAGCTTTTTTCACACTTTTTACACCACATTTTCAAGTTTTAAAAATATATCTACTTAAAACGCAAATTTTTAAAGTAAACGCAGTTATTACACTCTAAACAAAGAAAATGCAGGA
>CAMCEE010000016.1 GCA_945873815.1 uncultured Caryophanales bacterium | reverse complement strand
ATGAAGGTGGATTAATGTGGAATGATCCTAATATTGGTATAGAATGGCCATATGAAGGAGAGATTTTGTTATCCGAAAAGGACAAATTACATTCTAGTATTAAGGAATTGAAGGAGAGATTTTAATATGAAAATATTAGTGACAGGTGCTAATGGATACATAGGATCTAAAGTAGTAAAAAAACTTTGTGATTTTGGGGTAGAAGTTATTGCTACTGATTTAAGTTGCACAAATATTGACAAAAGAGCTTGCTTTATTGAAGCTAATATTTTTGAAGAAAGAGAAGAATGGAAATCTTTTTTTAAGAATCCGGATGTATGCTTACATTTAGCTTGGAGAAATGGATTTGTTCATAATTCAAATAAACACATGCTTGACTTATCAAATCATTATCGTTTTTTAACAAAACTCATTGATGAAGGCATCAATCAAATAGCTGTTATGGGCACAATGCATGAAATTGGGTATTGGGAAGGCGTAATCGACGAAAATACTCCTTGCAATCCACTATCACAATATGGAATTGCTAAAAATGCATTAAGAAAATCTATTGAATTATATTCTTTACAAAAAGGATGTAAATTTCAATGGCTAAGAGCATATTATATTTTTGGTGATGATACGTTTGGAAATTCTATTTTCTGTAAGATTAGGCAAGCAGTTGAGCGAGGAGAGAAGACATTTCCTTTCACTACTGGTAAGAATAAATATGATTTTATTCATATAGATGATTTGGCAAAGCAAATTTCAATGTGTGTAATGCAAGATAAAGTGTTGGGAATAATTAATGTTTGCTCAGGTAAAGCAGTGTCATTAGCAGAACAAGTTGAATGGTATATTTCGTATAATAAATTACCAATTGAATTAAAGTATGGTGTCTATCCAGATAGACCATATGATTCGCCATGTATATATGGTGATAATTCGAAAATAAGGAATATTGTTTTAAAATCAAAAAGAATTCTTGTAACGGGATGTAAAGGCCAACTTGGATTTGATTGCATGAGAGAACTTAGTAATCGTGAATATATAAATGTTAGAGGAATAGATATTGAAGATCTAGATTTAACTAACGAAAGCGATACAAAAGCTTTTTTGTTTAATTATAAACCAGATATTGTTATTCATAATGCTGCATGGACTTCGGTTGATATTGCAGAAGAAAATGAGGAAAAAGTATATCAGATTAATTCATTGGCTCCTAAGTTTATTGCTGAAGCTTGCAACGTATTAGGTGCAAAGATGATATACATTTCTACAGATTATGTTTTTGATGGTCTTGGGAATACTCCGTTTGAAATAGATGATTCTAAGTGTGGCTTGTCTGTATATGGTAGGACAAAATCTCTTGGTGAAGATTATATTGTTTCTAGCCACAATAAATATTTTATTGTGAGAATTTCATGGGCATTTGGTAAAAATGGAAATAATTTCGTTAAAACAATGCTTAAAATTGCTGACGAAGGAAAAAACGAGGTTAAAGTTGTTTCTGATCAAATAGGAAGCGTAACTTATACACGTGATTTAGCAAAATTGCTTTGTGATATGATTGAAACTGATAAATATGGAATCTATCACGCTACAAATGAAGGATTTTTATCATGGGCAGATTTTGCAAAAAAAATATTTGAATTATCTAAGAAAAATGTTAAAGTTATACCGATTTCAACTAATGAATATCTAAATATGTTTCCACAACAAGCAAAAAGGCCTCTTAATTCTAGACTATCTAAATCTTCACTAGACGAAGCAGGTTTCAATAGATTGCCTAAATGGGAAGATGCTTTAAAAAGATACCTTGATGAAATGAAATAGTATACTTATTTTTTATTTTTTTGTAATGGAGGATTTTATGATTACTTTTGTATGTGCATGCAATAATAGAGAAGTATGCAATAATATGTTAATTAAGTCATTGAAGGCTCAAAACAATCAAAACTATGAACTGATTATTGTTGATGCTCAAAAAGAAAATTTTACTAGTGCTTCTGAAACACTAAACTATGGATTTTCAAAGGCAAAAGGGGAGTATGTTGCTTTCGTTCATCAAGATGTAGAATTGATTGGTAATGATTTTGTTGATTTGTTAATTAGATATTGTCACGAAAATGATTTTGGTATTGCTGGTGTTGCTGGTGCAACAGGGACCGATAAATTTAGTGTTTTTTCATCTGTTTTGATGGGAATTGACAGAAGACAGGCAGGAGAAAAACTGAATTGTGTTTGCGAATGTTTTGCACTTGACGAAGTTCTTTTGATTGTTAAAAAAGATACTTTTGTTGGATTCAATAATTATGGAAATACATGGCATTTTTATGGCGTAGAGTATTCGTATCGTTGTCATAAAAATGGAGATAAAGTTTTATTATTTCCAATTCCTCTGTACCATGCTTCTGACGCCAAGTCACTTAATTTTAGTTATTTTGATACATTGTTGTTATATGCAAAACAAAATAAAGATATTAAATTAATTAGAACATGCTGCGGTTATTTTAAAAACAATTGTTTATTACCATTTTATTGTTTTTATCGTAAAACAAAGTTACTTCTAAAAAGATTATTAAAAATTTAAAAATTGTGAAGGAAATATGAGAATATGCTTGATATTAACAATATTGAATATAGCATATTTGTTTTATGTTATAATCCAAATTTGCTAAAACTAAAAAAAGACAATTTATTCAATTATAATACAAAATATTTTGAATTATGAAGCAATTATATGTGATGATGGATCAACAAATAAATATTTGATGAATTAAAAGAATATATAGAAATTGTTAATATACATAACATTACTTTCAGATAATGTTTTAATGAACGAAATGAAGGAACTGTAAAAAACTGTTTAAGTGGTATTTTGAATTCAAATGGAAAATATATTAAAACAATTTCTCCTGGTGATTATTTTTGTGGTGATAATGTCTTAAATATTTATAAACCATCTTTTCCTTTGAATCCTGACTTATTTGCTTCTAATTGCTTTTTTACTTAAGATAAAGTGATACGTAAATTTATTCCTTTGTCTACAAAAATTTATAAAAAGCCTTAACTGATATATCAGAATTCCCTATGTGTAATGGCAAAGTATATCTATCACATCTTATCGACTGTTATGATGGATTACCTATTACATGGACATTAGGGTAAATCTCCAAATACCATACTTACTAACATAATGTTAGAGCCCATTAAATAATTTGATATGAAAAGATAATTATTCATAGTGATAGGGAATCCCATTATAGAGCTCCTGCATGGATTGATAGAATGGATGAATATAAATACATTAGATCAATGAGTAAAAAGGGTGTTCCCTTGATAATTTAATGGGTGAATGATTCTTTGGTACAATAAAAAATGAATTCTTCTATTCAAGAGATTGGTCAAAATGCAAATATGATGATTTTATTATTGAACTGGATAAATATTTAAATTGGTTTAAATTTAAAAGAATAAAATATAGATTGAGTAAAACTATTATTTAGAATACCTGACTTTCGACAAATCAAAGAAAAATCTAGTGTTAAACCTTTAAATTAAGTAATTTTTCGACATCATTTGGTTTAAAAACATAGTTATCGATATTCAAATTTAGAACATTAGAAAGAGGCAGAATATTATCTTTAGAAGAGAGATTAATGATTCTATCTTTTTCTTTTAAGACAATGAATGATCTAATAAAATTAATGATATTATTTGTATGTATTTTATCTTTAAATTTCTTTATTTGAAGTATCCTTAATAGGAAAACAGATAAGTAGCAAATCAAGAAATGACCATAAATAGTGTTTTGCTTATGACAATAAACTGGTCTAGCATCTAGTTCTGATTTTAGAATTCTAAAAGTTTCTTCAATTCTCCATAAGCGATGGTAGATATGATAAATTTCAATTGGTTGCATTTTTATTTCAGAAGAGATAATTAAGTTATATCCACATAAAGCTAGATCTTTATTGATTTTTTCGTTATTTAAAGAAGCAATAACAATTGTTTCATCATCAACTTCACCTTTAGAATCAATAGGAGTAAAAGTAACATATTTTGAAGCATCACCATATTCTTTTCTTTTAGCTTGAGAAGTAGAAAGAGATTTGATTTTATCAACTTGTTTAAGTATTTCGGCTTTTTGTTTTCTAGCTAAAGATGGATTAAAAGAAGCGACTCTAATTTGTTTAACTGTGAATTTAGAATTATCAAGTTTATATGTGAAGTCGTCGATACATTTCTTATATTTAAATTCAACGTTGCCTAAATCATCTTTTACTTCAACGTAATCATTATCTAATAAAACCCAGTTTTGTTCTTTTTCTTCAAGCTTTTTAACTGATTGAGAATATATATATCCATCTCCATTTTTTAAAGCTTCATAAATATTTTTAGAACAATTCAACCCTTTATCTGCGACTTGAATGGTTTTACCATTCATATGAAAACGTTCTTTCATATCATTGATACACTCTCTAATAATTGGTTTTTCAGATTCGTTACCAGGATATAGTTTCATAGTTAAAGGAATTTGATCTTCATCAAGCAACAAACCCATTCCGACAATAGGATCTTTTCTATTTTCTTTTGAAGGACCTTTTTTTCTGAAATCGTCTTCAGAATCGATTTCAAAATAATAGTTAGTACAGTCAAAATATACATTACCAGTTTTACGAATGTATTTTTTGTTATAGAATTCATTAAACACTTCAAGTATTCGAGAATAATTATCACCAATAAAATCTAATTTACCATACATTTGATCTTTAGAAATGTTATATGGCTCAAATAAAGTGGGTAATACTTCTTCATATGTCTTAATCTTTGAACAAGGATTAATGATTCTAGCGGAAACCATATTTAGTAAGTAATCATAAGTAGATATTGCTTCTTTTTCAATCTTATCTAGTAAATCAAGATGGAACTTAACACCTAATCTATTAAAAATACCTTTTATTAGAAAATAACCTAAATTCTTAACTGGGGATTCATCAATCTTTCTAATCGCGAGTTCTTCTTTTTCTATTTTAGCCTTTTTGTTCAACTTATCAACTTCAGCTTTGTAAAAAGAAATAGGATCATCAATGCCAGAAGCAATAAGATCATCAAGATAACCTAAAGCCTTATAAGATTTATGAACAGAATGCTTTTTTTCTTTATCATGAAAAGAATCATAGATTTGTAAATAATCACCTTTTTTTTAATGAGAAACTTTAAGAAAGTAAGCTATAAAAACATCTTCTTTTGTATAACATTAGATAACGCTAGAATTATAACATAAAAAAAGAGTTTATTTGAAAAATTAATATTATTTATAATATTAAAATTTAAAACTCTTAAATTTTAGTCGAAAGATTTATAGTGTTATTGGAGAAAAACGGGAACTAGTAAATATAAAACATATGTTTTCCTTTTTTATTGCTATTAATTGTTATATAATATAAAATTATATAAAGCGTTTTGTTTTTATTTTAGGTACTCTATTTTTTTGGATAGAGAGAATAATGATTGGAATAAAATGATTAGGTATTATTCGTTTAAATTAAAATATATACTAATATAATGCATTAATTTAAATAAGATTTAATACCAATATAGAAGCAAAGGAGATTATCTTATGAAAAAAATTATGCAATATGTTGTTTGTCATTGTGATTGGAAAAATAAATTACTAAAAAATAGAACACCTCTTTTTGTGGCTAAGGAGAAAAAAAAGGATATTTCTGATGGTTGTGTTACTTGGAAAGATGATAACATAGATTATTTGAATAAGTTTTATTGTGAGCTTACTGCGATGTACTGGGTATGGAAAAACGTCCAGGATATTGATTATGTTTCAATTGAGCACTATAGGAGAGTCTTTGTAAATAAAGGAACAAGTTTATTCTTTTATTCAGCACTAAGTGATAAAAAAATTTCAAAAATCTTTAGTAGTTATAGCATAATACTTCCAAGGAAACATCACTTTTTAAAAAATATGTATAAACAATACGCTGATTGCCATTATATTGAAGATATTGATATAGTTAGAAGAATAATCGAAAAAAAGCATAATAAATATCTCCCTACTTTTGATGAGTATTTCATGCAAAATGAATCAACCTTATGTAATATGTGCATAATGAAAAAAGATAAATTCAATGAATATTGTTCTTTTGCTTTTGATATATTAGATGATGTTTTTGCTGAAATAAAAGATAAGATTGAATGTAGAAATTCATATCAACAAAGAGTAATAGGATTTTTAGCAGAACGCTTATTTAATGTCTGGGTAAGATACAATTTTGATGAAAAACAAATCTATTATTGTTCCGTAGGACGCTTAGATCAAAATTGTTTTATCAATAATATAAGAAATTATGTCAATAAATTGTTGAAAAAAGAATATGATATATAGTTTTCATCTTTCTCTTTTTGGATGATGAGATGAGTCAAATAAGATGATTTTTCCTCATTTTACAATAGTTTATTTAATTTTATTACTAAATATGTTGGAATAATTAAAAGATAATCACTGAGGTCATTATATTATTATGAAAAAAGAAAATAACAAGAAGATAAAAAAAAATTATATATATAATGTTATGTATCAAATTTTATTAATAATTGTCCCGTTAATCGTTACACCATATGTATCTAGAAGACTAACTCCAGGAGGTGTAGGACAATATAGTTTTAGTTTTTCTATCATATCATATTTTACGATTTTTGCATCATTGGGATTTGGAACTTATTCTCAGAGAGAGATTGCAAAGTATCAAGGAGATAATAAAAAACAGTCATCTATATTTTGGGAAATAATTATTTGTAGATTGTTTTCTGTATTAATAGCATTATGCATTAATGTTGTTTTGGCTGTTTTGAAAGTATATGGTGATTATTCTAATCTACTATTAATTATGAGTATTAACATTGTTTCTTTAGCATTTGATATTGCATTTTTCTTTCAAGGGAATGAGCAGTTTGGAAAAATAGTTATTGCTAATTCAATCATTAGAATATTAGGAGTTTGTTCAATTTTTATCTTTATTAAAAATGAAAATGATGTGTGGAAATACACAATGATACAAGGATTAATCCTTTTTTTAGGGTATTTATCTCTTTGGATATATCTTCCTGGTTCACTAAAAAAAGTTGATATTAAAAGTTTGCAACCATTTAGACATATTAAGCCATCATTTATTCTATTTTTGCCTACTGTTGCTATTTCAATATACACAATATTGGACAAAACTCTTATTGGATTACTTATAAAAGATACATATTCGGTTATTAACGATGAAGGAATTGAAATAATTAAGAAGTATTCTGATTTAGAAAATGGATTTTACGAACAATCTGAAAAACTGATTAAACTTGCAATGACTGTTATTACTTGTATTGGTTCAGTTATGATACCAAGAAATACACAAGAATATGCAAATGGAAATATAGATTTAGTCAAACAAAATATTTATTTATCTTCTAGGATGGTATGGTTTCTCGGAATTCCAATTATGTTTGGACTAATGGCGATATCATCGAACATTGTCCCATGGTTCTATGGAGATGGTTATGAAAAATGTGAGACATTGTTATGCTTGTTTAGTTGTTTAACAATTATTATTGGATTTTCAAATGTTTTTGGTCTACAGTATTTATTGCCATGTGGAAGAGATTGGAAGTATAATATTCCATTATTAATTGGAGCATTAGTTAATTTAATCTTAAATTTGATTTTCATTAAATTATGGTGGAGTATTGGAGCAGCCATTGCTTCTATAATTGCTGAGTTGTGTGTTACATTTTGTATGGCAATATCAGTAAGAAAAGAAATCGATTTGAAGAAAATAGTAGTTATGTCTTGGAAATATTGGATCTCCGGATTTATAATGTTATTAGTGATTAAGTTTCTATCATTTTATATGAGATCGACAATAATACATACATTTATTTTAATTATATTAGGAATGATTATTTATTTTGTAATTCTAGTTTTTATGAAAGAAAAAATTGTTAATTCTTTTTTAATAAGGGTTAAAAATAAGCTTATTCATAAAAAAAATAATGTAAAAAACAATTAAATGATTATTTAATATGTTGGTTAAAATGTTTTGTTTAAAACTTTACGAGTTTCTATATTTATTTTATAATGTAAAGGAATCCTAAGGAGGGGTAAAATGGAAAATAATGAGGAAAAAGAAGTATCACTAGGTAGATTATTTAAAGTAATGTTTAATAGAAAGATTCCTTTAATCGCAATTACACTTGGAACAATGTTAGTTGGATGTTTAGGAATAAATTTTATTTATAATAAAGGAGTAGAAACATATAAATCAGAATTCAAATATAATATTTCAGACTTTAATGGTAATGGTAAGTATATAGATGGATCGAGTTTTTACTTTAATAGTTTAACTACTCAAAAGGTTCTTCAAAGTGTTAAAGGTAATAATGAAGAATATGCTTCTATTGACGTTGATAAGATGATTGAGAAAAATGCAATTGAACTTGAATTAAATAAAACATATGATGTAAATAAGGATCCAATAGACACATATTTTACATTAAGTGTTAATCAATCATATTTCACAAGTAAAGATCAAGCAAAGAGTTTTATTTCATCATTGATTAATTATCCAATTACTCATAATAATGAAATACAAAAGAACATTAACTATAAAGTGAATCTTGAAAGATTTGATCAAGTTGAGTTTTTTGAAAATCAATTCTCATATTTAGAGAATCAATTAGATTATATTCTAACTAAATATGATGGGTTGATATCTACATATGGTGATGTAATAGTATCTCAAGAGAATGGTGGAAAGAAAATAAGTACATTAAGAAATGAATTAAGTATGTATTTTACAAACTATTCTATTAATGATTTACGAATTGAAGCAAATCAAAAAGGATATGTTAAGGATTATACAACTCATGTTGAAACATTGAAATTAAGACAAGATTCATATAAGAAAACAATTGAGTATAACGAAAAAACAATTGAAAGTTTGAATAAACAAATTAAAGGATTACTTGCTGGTTCAAGTACTTCACAAAGCTTTGACTTAAGTAGTTATAATGCTAAGATTGCTGAATTACTTGCTGAAAATGTTAATCTTCAAAAGAAAGTAGATGACCTAGATGAACAAATAAATAATGGTCAAACTACTCCTGAATCATTTACTGTTAGATTAAATGGCTATAGAGAGAAATTAGAAGATGAGACAGACAAATATAAAGCAATTGAAAAAGAAGTAATGGAAGAGGGAACTGAAGTATTCTTCATTAACACAAATGTAATTGAAGAAGACGGTGGTATTTCCACTCTTGCTGGCGCAGCGTTAACTTTCGTTGTTGGTATTGTTATTGGTTGTGTAGTTAACTTAATTCTTGATTACAAATATTTACATGAAGATTTCCCTGCAAAACCTGATAAAAAGAAAAAAGAAGCTGCTGCAGAATAAAATTAGAAAATTAAAAGAAGGCGTTGACCTTCTTTTTAGATGCTATAGATTAATGTAAGAACCTCCACCATATCTTGTTTCAACCACATTGCCATTATTATCTAATAGGTTTACTTCTATAGTGATATAGAAGCCATCTTCTGGAGCTTTAATTAATTTGCCATCAATAGAATAATAATCAGTACTATATGGAACGCTACATTGGAATTTATATCCTTCATATTCTTCGATTAATGTTATATCTCCATTGAATAATGTTGATTCATAGTTATAATGTTCTTCGATTAGTAATTCAAGCGCAATCTTGCCTAATTCTATATTAAATTCATCATTATCATTATTTGATGTGTAATCATGATTTCCTAAGGTTGATAAGTTAGTGTCGAATTTTACTTCCCATTCATTTTCAGTGAAAGTATTATTCGCAGCATATCCTGCTTTTCTAATGATATTATGAGTATCTGCTGCTCCTTCAATATCGTTTATTACAAAATCTAAATTGGAGCCATATGATTTACCAATTTTTCCAAATACATCTATTAATACATTATTCTTATATAATCCCACTGCAGATTTTGGACCTATATAAACTTTAGATATTAAATCTGCTTTTTCTTTTAGAACATCACGTGCTGCTGAATTAACGATAGTATATGTTTTATTTGCTTCTACTGTTCCGGATAAATTAATAATGTAATCGTTATTCTTTACTTCATCAAGTCCTGAACTATAGATTTCAATTCTATATGAGGATAAATCGATTGATGTATCTAATGGATTATATAATTCTAATGCTTTATCATTATTTGAATTATATGCTTCATATACACCATTTTTATATGTGAGATTGAAGAATTCTGAAATGAATAAGTCATTTGTTTTAAGAGGAGTAATACTACTTGTTTCTTCACTACTGATATTAGAAGAAATATCACTAAGGTTACTACTCGATTCTATGTTAGAACTGATTTCATTACTTGATTGAGAAGTATATGATACAGTATTTGACGTTTCATTATTTGATGTTACAGTACTAGAAGTAACATTTGATGCTAAACTACTCGAAGTTTCATTGCTTGATGTTACGTTACTTGACACTACATTGCTTGAAGATACATTATTAGATGCTTCGTTACTAGAAACTTCTACGTTTGATGTTACATTAATTGACGGTGTTTCACTCGATGATGAAATGGAATTTTTTTTACAACCTGTTATTATTAATACGCTTAATAAGCTTAATGCTAATATTTTCTTTTTCATACGATAAAATTCTCCTTTTGAAAGTATATCATAGATTATTGATTTTAGATATATTTTCTAATTATACGAGGAGATAATGAGGATAGTACTTCATAAGGAGAAGAGAAATTATATTTATTTAATGTGGCTAATGGCATATTTGGACCTATTATTTCTAAACTATCTCCATTGTAGTCTTTAGTAGAGAAAAACATCATATGGTCCATACATGTATCTCCGATTTCTTGCATTATTTCATTTGAAAAGGCTAAGGTAATATAGTTCTTATTCCATCCATCTGCATAGCCTAGTGGAACTGTATATAAATATCCATTTTCTGGAGTAGAAGCATGTTTATGATATCCAATATATTCTCCTTTATTCACTTTTATTTTGCGATATATTGGAACTTGGAATGTCAATATCGGTTCTACATCAATTAATGATGAATAGCCATATAAACATAATCCACACCTTACATGAGTTGTATATTCTAGATGATGATTGAGGTATGAACTAGAATTAATATGAATCATTTTGATCTTTGATAGATCAAATTTATTAATTGTTTCATAGAATAATCTTTCTTGAATATCGTATGTTGCTTCATCTTGTATATGAGTGTATATTCCTTCGATAATATGCTTTGATTTTGATAATAGAAGAATAACTTCGTCTATTTCTTTTGGTAATAAACCTAATCTATTTAGTCCTGTATCTATTTTGATTTGTAATTTTAAAGGATGATTGAATGATATAACGTCCTTTAATTCTTCCATTGATGAAATCGATAGACTTAGATTATTACGATAGATAACGAAATAATTCTTCGTTTTCTCTAAGACGATAATACGTGCATTAATATTACTAGATCGTAATAGTAATGCTTCTTCTAAAGTTGCAACTAAAAATGAGTTGCAACCTGAGTTATATAATGCAGTTGCAATAGGAATAAGCCCGTGTCCATAGGCATTTGATTTAATAACAGCAATAACATCCTTATTTGCATACTCTTTAACTTTAAGGTAATTCGATTTTAATTTGTTTAAATTGATTTCTATTGTTCCACGCATATTCAATTATATGCAGGAACAAAAAAAATAAGCTCGTGTGAGCTTAAATTAATAAATTTAGTTTTCTAAGAAGCTCTTCAAATTTTGTTTTTACTGCTTCTTCATCTGCACCAACAATTTCAATAGTGAATTCTTGTTCATGATGCATTGGTAATGACATCATATTCATTATTGATTTTAAATCTGCCTCTTCATCATTTGAGTATAATGTAAGATTGCAAGAAGATGCACGATTAGCTTCTGCAACTAATTCTGCACACATTCTTGATGTTAAACCTTGTTGATGATTTACTTGACCAAAGATTTTTACCATAATAATAATCCTCCAAGACAATTTCATTTTATAATATGAAAAATGATATTTCAATAAAAATGGAAATTTGTTACAGAATATACGTTATTTTACCGTTATAAGGCTTAATAAATAATTAAGTGTAACATAAGAATATATTAGATAGAATATTATTTCTTTTGTTAGTTCTCTTGTTAATTACTGAATAACCAATCTTTGTGCTTACAAGGGATTGTCAACTAATTTTTTAATGTTATAATATACAAGTGACACAAAAAAGGGGTTTATTATGAAAAAAATTAGAAAAGCAATTATTCCTGCTGCGGGATTAGGAACTAGATTTTTACCGGTTACAAAAGGGTTACCAAAAGAGATGTTGCCTATTATTGATATTCCAACAGTTCAATATATTATTGAAGAAGCAATAGATTCAGGTATTGAAGAGATTTTAATTATTGATAATGTTGATAAAACTATAATTCATAAATATTTTTCTGTTGATGAAAAATTAGAGAATAAATTATTAGAAACAAATAAAAAGGATGAATATGATTTAGTTCATCATATAGGTACTATGTGCAAGATTAGTTACGTTCAACAAAATGATCCTAAAGGATTAGGACATGCTGTTTCTCTTGCTGAAGAGTTTGTAGGCGATGAGCCATTTGCAATTCTTCTTGGAGATGATTTAATGTCTAATGTTGGAGGAACTCCAGTTTTAAAACAAATGATTGATGCTTATGATAAGGTTGGTTCTTCAATTCTAGGGGTACAAGAAGTTGCAAGAGAAGTAGTTCATAAATATGGTGTAGTTAAACCAGTTAGTATTGATGGAAGACTAATTAAGATATCTGACTTTGTTGAAAAACCAAAGACAGAAGAAGCTCCTTCTTGTTATGCGGGATTAGGTAGATATATCTTGACTCCTAAAATCTTTGAATTATTAAAAACTCAAACTCCTGGAAAGGGAGGAGAAATTCAACTTACAGATTCGATTAAAAGACTTATGGATATCGAGGGAGTCTATGCATATGATTTTGAAGGAACAAGATACGATGTAGGAGATAAATTCGGTTTTGTTAAGGCTATTATTGATTTTAGTTTAAGAAGAGATGAATTAAAGGATAAAGTACAAGAATATATTAATTCATTAGTTAAATAACAATCCTATATAGAAAGATACTTTTCTTATCATGTAATGGGAGTATCTTTTTTTAGTGGATTAGGAAAAAAATACCAATTCGATAAAATATTATTTTAATATTTTTATTTGTTATGGAAATGCTTATATAAATATATTACAATATATTTTGATGAAAAAATATGATCAAGAAAGGGGTTACTATATATATGTCCGAAATTAAAAAATCATTTCTTTCAGTTGATGGTAATACTGCTACTGCATTAAGTTCATATACTTTTACAGAAGTTGCTAGTATTTACCCAATCACACCTTCATCAACAATGGCTGAACTTGTTGAACAATACGCAGCAGAAGGAAAACTAAATGCGTTTGGAACTAGAGCTAAAGTTGTTGAAATGCAATCTGAAGCAGGTGCTTCAGGTACAGTCCATGGTGCATTACAAGCAGGTGCTCTTGCAACTACATATACTGCATCACAAGGATTACTCTTAATGATTCCAAACATTTATAAATGGGTTGGAGAATGTTTACCAGCAGTATTACACGTTTCAGCAAGATCTCTTGCAACTCGTTCACTTTCAATCTTTGGTGATCACCAAGATATTTATGCAGTTAGACAAACAGGTGCAACAATGATTTGCTCTCATTCTGTTCAAGAATGTGCTGATTTAGCTAATGTTGCTCATTTGACTGCAATTGCTTCACGTGTTCCAGTTGTTCATTTCTTTGATGGATTCAGAACTTCACACGAAATTCAAAACGTTGAATTCGTTGATGAAAATGAATGGGTCAAATTAATGGATAAAGATTCATTAGAAACATTTAGAGCTTCAGCTTTAAATCCACATACTCATCCAGTTACAAAGGGTGGTGCAGAAAACGATGATATCTACTTCCAAGGTAGAGAAGCACAAAACGCACACTTTAATAAAGTATTAGAAATCGCTGAAAAGTACTTTGAAGAAGCATCGAGATTATCAGGCAGACATTATGCTCCATTTACATATTATGGTGCAGATGATGCAACAAAAGTAATCGTTGCAATGGGTTCTGTTACTGAATGTGCTAAAGAAGTCGTTGATGCATTATTAGCAAAAGGCGAAAAAGTCGGTTTAGTAAAAGTTCACTTATATAGACCATTCTCAGCAAAACACTTAGTTGATGTTATCCCTTCAACGGTTAAGAAAGTTGCTGTACTTGATAGAACAAAAGAAACAGGTGCAACAGGCGAACCATTATATCTTGATGTAGTTGCAGCTTGCGCACAAATGGGACGTAAATTTGATGTTATCGTCGGTGGACGTTATGGATTATCTTCAAAAGATACACAACCAAAACACGTTAAAGCAGTTTATGACTTCTTAGATAATAAACCATTTAACGGATTTACTGTTGGTATCGTTGATGATGTTACACATTTATCAATCCCTGTTGATGATTCATTCCACGTTGTTGGAAATTATACATCTTGCTTATTCTATGGATTAGGTTCAGATGGTACTGTTTCTGCAAATAAATCATCAATTAAGATTATCGGTGATGCAACAGGACAATACGCACAAGCATATTTTGCATATGACTCAAGAAAAGCTGGTGGTGTTACTCGTTCACACTTAAGATTCGGTAAAGAACCAATTCGTTCAACATATTACGTTGAACATGCAAACTTCTTATCATGCTCACTTGACTCATATATGTTCAAATTTGATATGATCAAGTGCTTAAAAGAAAATGGTACATTCTTACTCAATACAGATATGGATGCAAAGACATTAGTTGAGAAGATGCCAAATAGAATGAAGAAACAATTAGCTGACAAACATGCTAAATTCTATATTATTGATGCAAATGCATTAGCTCAAAAGATTGGTTTAGGTCGTAGAACAAATACAATTTTACAATCAGCATTCTTCTATTTAAACCCAACTATCATGCCATATGCAGAAGCACAAGATTGGATGAAGAAATTCGCTAAGAAGGCTTATGGTAAAAAAGGTGACGATATCGTTAAGATGAACTGGGATGCAATTGATGCTGGCGCAGAAGGCTTAGTTGAAGTTCCAGTAGATCCAGCATGGAGTGATTTACCAAAAGCTAGAGTATATGCAAAAACAGGTGACGAATACTTCGATTCATACGTCAATGTTATCGGTTCACTTGATGGATATGATTTACCAACATCAAAATTCTTAGAATATGAATTATTAGATGGTTCAATGAGAAACGATATCACATTCAATGAAAAACGTTCTATTGCTGATAGAGTTCCAGTATGGGCAAAAGAAAATTGTATTCAATGTAATCAATGTGCATTCGTATGTCCACATGCAACTATTAGACCATTCTTATTAGATGAAAAAGAAGTAGCTGGACTTCCAGAAATTGCAAAAGGTGATGTCCTTGATGCAATGGGTGGACCACAATCAAAAGGATTGAAATTCAGAATTCAAGTTTCACCAAGAAACTGTGTTGGATGTGGTGTTTGTGTTAACGAATGTCCAGGTAAACCTGTTAAGGATCCAGTAACTGGCGAAGTTACAAAAGTAAAAGCTCTCAAGATGGTTGAAGCAAAATCACAATTCCCACAAGAAGATGCTGCAAACTATTTGTACAAGAATGTTGAATATAAATTAGGTGGTAATAACCCATTAACAGTTAAAGGTGCAGCATTCTTATATCCATATCATGAAGTATCTGGTGCATGTGCTGGATGTGGAGAAACTCCATATTACAGATTAGCATCTCAACTATTTGGTAAGGATATGTTAATTGCTAACGCAACAGGTTGTTCATCAATCTACAATGGTTCTACACCATTAACTCCATTCTGTACAGATAAGAATGGCGAAGGTATCGCTTGGGCTAACTCATTATTTGAAGATAATGCTGAATACGGATTTGGTATGAGAGTTGCAACAAACTACAAACTCGCAGAAATCTGTAGATTAATGACTAAAGCAATTGATGAAAACTTAGTTCCAGAAGAAACTAAAGCATTATTCAAAGATTACATGGATAACATTAAGAACCGTGACCATGTAAGAGATATTAAAGCTGATCTTGAAAAAGCAATTGATGACAATAATTTAGAAGAATTAAAAGGCTATAAGAGAGACTTAGTTGATAAATCAGTATGGATTGTCGGTGGTGACGGATGGGCATACGATATTGGCTACGGCGGATTAGATCATGTTTTAGCTAGTGAAGATGATGTTAATGTTATGGTTCTTGATACAGAAGTATATTCAAATACTGGTGGTCAATCATCAAAATCATCTCAAACTGGTTCTATTGCTAAATTCACAGCTTCAGGTAAAACAACTTCTAAGAAGTTCTTAGCAATGATGGCTATTGCTTATGGAAATGTCTATGTTGCACAAATTTCAATGGGTGCAAATAAGATGCAAGCAATTAAAGCTATGAAAGAAGCAGAATCATATGAAGGTCCTTCAATTATCATTTGCTATTCACCATGTGCAAACCATGGTATCAAGGGTGGCTTAGCTAATGCACAATTAACAGAAAAGAAAGCTGTTGAATGTGGTTACTTCCCAATCTTCAGATACGATCCACGTAAGGGTGAAGATGCAATGCAATTAGATTGCCAAGAACCTGATTTCAGCAAATTTAGAGACTTTGTAATGTGCGAAACACGTTACTCACAATTACCAAAGGTTAACCCAGAACATTGTGAAGAACTCTTACAAAAATCACAAAAATGTGCTGAAGATAGATGGAATAGACTTAAAAAATTCTTAAATAAATAAGATATTCTATAAATTAATTTAAGAGAATGTATTCGATTTGAGTACATTCTTTTTTTTCTAAGTAAGATAGTAAGAAAATATACAAAAAATAAAAATAATGTAATAAAATTAAGGAGAAATAGGCATTTGCAACCTAAAGTTGCGTTCTTTCAAACTAGAATAGGTAGTGCAACCGCGGTTGCTACTGGTTTAATAATGGGGTTGTTAGGAGGTAAAAACAATGAATATTAAAACAGCAAACAGATTATGTGAATTAAGAAAAAAACACAATTTATCACAAGAGGATTTAGCAGACAAATTAGGAGTATCAAGACAAGCAGTATCTAAATGGGAAAGAAGTGAATCTTCTCCAGATACAGATAATCTTATCCAATTAGCAAATCTATATGGTATTTCATTAGATGAATTATTAAATGGAGAAGATGCAATTGATATTATTGAAGAAAATAAGGAATCTGATACTCAAGAAAAAATTAATGCAGATGTAATCTTTGAGGATGACGATGGAACAAGCGTCAGTGCAGATAAAGGTAGGGTAACATTCAAAGACGATGAAGGTAACACAGTTATTCTTCAAAAAGGTAAAGCGACTGTTACTGATAAAAATGGAAAAGTTAAAGTATTAGGAAAAGAAGCTTTCTTTAATAGAAAAGAAAGCAAAGTAGATAGTGTATCGGGAGTTATTACTGCTATTACAGCTCTATTAATTGTTATTGCTTATATTGTATTAGGAGTTCTTAATCCATTAGGATTTGGATTCAATGCATATTGGTTCATGTTTATCGCAATACCAATTCCTGGATCTATTTATAAATCAATTAAAATGAGAAATGCTAAGCATTTTGCATATCCATTCCTTATTACGTCATTATATTGTGCATTAGGTATTTTCTTAGGTTTATGGCATCCATTATGGGTCTTATTTATCACATTACCTATTTATTACATGTTTGTCGGTATCTTTAATAAAGATAAAGATGATGATGAAGATGATGAAGATGATGAAGATGATGAAGATGATGAAGATGATGAATAATCGAAATTAGAAAAAAAGTTTATCATTACATTTATTATTACTTATTGGAGAATATCATTATGGAGTTAACTAAAACAGATAGGGTGAATTCTTACATAACAGATCCTTTAGCCAATTTATCTGTTATTGGTACCTTTCAGATTGCGGTATATGCAGTTACTGAACTGAGGGGAGTTGAAAGATTGATGAGTTGACTGTAAAAAAAAACATGATACGTAATAGATTAGAATATATGTAATTTTGTTAATGAATCATAGAATAGAAAAAGGCATCGAATTATTGTGAATCTCGATGCCTCTATTTTATTTTATATCTGTTACTGTATAACCTTGATCAGTTATAGCTTTTATCAATATGTCATTTGATATATCTTTTTTTAATTTGATATGAGCTTCTCCTTTTTTATAACTGACTTCAACCTCATTAACTTCATCAAGTGATTCAAGAGCTTTTTTTACATGCATTTCACAATGTGCACACATCATACCTTCAATTGACAATGTTTTTTCCATATTCTTTTCCTCCTTTATTTCATTGCTTTTCATTTTTTTTATGATTCTATGATCCTTACTAGTATCATGCATTTTAAAGAGATTTAAGCGTAAAGCGTTAGCAACTACACAAAAACTTGATAAACTCATGGCAGCTGCTGCAAACATTGGATTAAGTTGCCATCCAAATATATTGATGAATATTCCAGAAGCTAAAGGAATGCCGATTATATTATAAATGAATGCCCAAAATAGATTTTCGTGGATATTTCTTAGAGTTGCACGACTTAACCTGATTGCAGAAGGAACATCACTTAGACTACTTTTCATAAGTACAACGTCTGCTGCATCAAGAGCGATATCTGATCCAGCTCCAATTGCGATTCCTATATCAGCACTAGTAAGTGCAGGAGCATCGTTGATACCATCACCAACCATGATTACAGTTCCTTTTTCTTTAAGTTTACTAATTACGTTCTCTTTGTCATTTGGTAAGACTCCTGCGATTACTTCATTAACATTAACTTTTAAGCCAATTGCTTTAGCAGTACGTTCATTATCACCTGTTAACATTACAACATGCATTCCCATATTTTGCATTTCTTTTATTGCTTGTGGACTATCTTGTTTAATAGTATCTGCTACAGCTATAATACCGCAAAGCGAATTGTTTTTTATGAAAAATATCGGTGTTTTTCCTTCTTCTGATAGAGTTTCATATTTGTTTTTAATGTCATCGGTAATTGAAATTTTTTCACTAATGAATTTATAGCTTCCTCCATATAGAACTGTTTCATTAAGAAATGCAGTAACTCCATTTCCTGTTAAAGATAGAAAACTATCCACTTCAGAAGCAATTAAACCTTCTTGTTCTGCTTTTTGAACTATAGCGCGAGCTAATGGATGCTCGCTTTTTTTCTCTAAAGCATAGGCAAGAGAAAGAAGCTCTTTTTCATTTATATCATTCATTGGAATTATATCGGTAACTTTAGGTTCTCCCTTAGTGATTGTTCCAGTTTTATCTAGAACTACAATTTGTGCTTTGCCTGTTTTTTCTAAAGATACAGCCGTTTTAAATAGAATACCGTTTTTAGCTCCCATTCCGCTTCCAACCATAATCGCTACTGGAGTCGCTAGTCCAAGTGCACAAGGACAACTGATTACTAATACGGATATTCCTCTAGATAGTGAAAGACCTACATTTTTAGTGATTATGAGCCATACTATTGTAGTTATAATTGCAATTGCAATAACAGTTGGAACAAATACACCAGATACTTTATCTGCGACTTTGGCAATTGGTGCTTTTGTTATAGATGCGTCGCTTACCATTTGGATGATCTGTGATAGAGTTGTATCTTCTCCAACTCTTGTTGCTTCACAACGGATGAATCCCGATATATTCATAGTTCCTGCAGAAACGGAGCTACCAATAGTTTTATCTACAGGAATACTTTCACCAGTAAGAGTAGATTCATCTATTACGGAATTGCCTTCTAGTATTATTCCATCTACTGGGATACTTTCTCCTGGTCGTATGACAAATATATCTCCTTTTTTGACTTCTTCTATTGGGACTATTATTTCTTTATTATCCCTTTCGAGTGTTGCATTTTTGGGTGCTAACTTCATAAGTCCTTTCAGTGCATTTGTCGTTTTACCTTTTGAATATGATTCGAGCATTTTTCCAAGGGTAATAAGAGTAAGTATCATAGCTGCGGATTCGAAATAAAACTCGTGCATATAAGAAAGTACTTTTTCGATTTCCCCCTTTACCTCAGCATCGGTCATTGCAAATAAAGCGAATGTGCTATAAATAAAAGCAGCCGTTGCACCTAAAGCAACTAGCGTATCCATATTTGGTGAACGATGAAATAAACTCTTGAAACCATTAATGAAAAATTTTTGATTAATAATCATAATTATTGAGGTCAATAATAATTGTATTAGTCCCATAGCTATATGATTAGAGGAAAGAAAAGATGGTAGAGGCCAATCCCACATCATATGTCCCATAGAGATATACATAAGAGGAAGCAAAAAGAATAATGAAGCAAAGAGTCTCTTTTTAAGTTTTGGAGTTTCTTTGTCTTTTATTTCATCTTCAATATAGGTAGAATGATTTTTATCTTTTTCTCTTGTTTTAAGTTTAGCATCGTATCCAGCTTTACGAACGGATTCAATTATTTCTTCTTCATTTACATTTCCTTCTACACCCATCGTGTTAGTAAGTAAATTTACTGAACAAGAAGTAACACCTTTAACATTTGTAACAGCCTTTTCTACTCGACTAGCACAAGAAGCACAACTCATGCCAGTTACTGTAAATTGTTTCATAGTTATAACCTCCCATTACTTCATTAAACCTTGTAAAGTGGAAACTAATTCATCTATTACTTCATTATTACCTTCTTGAACACCTTTTAATACACAATTACGAATATGATTTGCCAGTAATTCTTTATTAAATGCATTAATCGCAGCTTTAACTGCAGCAGATTGAACTAATATATCGGTACAATATGTATCTTTTTCTACCATTTTACAGATTCCACGTATTTGTCCTTCGATTCTATTTAGGCGATTAATTAATTTTTTACGTTCTTCTTCTGAACGAGCAGTTTTTTTAATTGAGCATCCACATTTATTACAATTTTCCATTATTATTTTCTCCTTAACTATACCGTATGATACTTCTGTTATATACCCGTAGGGGGTATTTGTCAAGTAAACGAATCATTCAAATATCTTATTTACTGAAATAGAATATAGTCATACTTTTTGAATAATTAATTTTTGAAACCATTATTTTATATTCTAAATAATAGCCTAAAATATGTGATTTCAATAGGTTATAAATAATTATCATATGTGTTATAATCATTTCATGAATAAAAATAGAGGAAATTATATGAAAAAAATATCAATTATTGTACCTATGTATAATGAAGAAGAAATGATAGATCTATTCTTTGAGAAGATGAATAAAACATTGAGTAAAATTACTAATTATACATTTGAATTTGTTACTGTTGATGATGGTAGTAGAGATCGTACATTAGAATTATTAAAAAAGAAAAAAGAAGAACAAGGGAATATTCATATTGTTTCTTTTTCTAGAAATTTTGGTCATGAAGCTGCGGTAGCTGCAGGATTTAAGTATGCAAGTGGTGATGTAATGATCGTTATGGATGCAGATTTACAAGATCCACCTGAAGTTATCTTACAATTAATTGAGAAATATGAAGAAGGGTATGAAGTTGTAAATGCTAAAAGAATCGATCGTATGAAGGATCCTTTTATGAAGAGATTTACAGCTCAAGCATTTTATAAGGTAATTGCAAAACTTTCTGGAAAGATTAAAGTTCCTGAAAATGTAGGGAATTATCGCTTATTAGATCGTAAAGTAGTTGATGAAATCAATGCATTAAGTGAGAGAAATCGTGTTTTTAGAGTCGAAGTTCCATTTGTTGGATATAAGACTACTGATGTTGGATTTGTAAGAGCAGAAAGACCTAAGGGAAAAACCCATTATAATTATAAGAATATGTTTAAGCTTGCAGGAGATTCAATTACTTCAAGTAGTGTTGCTCCCCTTGTTTGGCCATTCAAATGGGGAATATTTGTAACATTATTTAACGCTATTGCATTATTAATCAATATTATCTTATATTCCTGTCAAATGAATGATATAACATTTCTTCCATCGTATCCTAGTCTTGTTTTATTCATAATTATTGTTCCGATGTTTGTCCTTGGAATTATGATGATTATTCTTGGAATATTTGGAATGTATTTGTCTCGCATTATGGTTGAAGCTCAGGATCGCCCTGTTTATATTGTTAAAGAGGATATAAAATAGTAATAAGAATTTTTATGAGTTCATAATATTGATTATGAATACTAGACACTTGGAATGCTATGGTAATAAGGAAATAGAAGGAATCATTAAAATATCTGGTTCTAAGAATGCTTCCTTACCAATCATTTCAAGTGTTTTATTATGCAAAAATAAATCTCTTATACATAATGTTCCACGGATAAGTGATATTACAAATCTATTAAAGATTTTTGATTTATTGAATGTTAGATCATCTTTTATTAATAATGATTTAATAATCGATTCATCTTCAATAGAGTATGTTCCTTTAACGATGGAGGAAGTAGGGTTACTTCGCGCTTCTTATTACTTAATCCCAGTACTTCTTTACTATAATGATGAAGTTCAAATCTCTTCTATTGGAGGATGCGATTTTGAAAAGAGACCTATCGATATTCATATTGATGTTTTTTCCTCTTTTGGTGTGGATTGTAAAAGGGATGGAATGGGCTATATTTTTAGAAAGAATGATTTACATCCAAACGAATATAGATTTAAGAAAAAGAGTGTTGGAGGAAGTATCAATGCTATTCTTTTAGCTTCTTATATTAAGGGTAGATCCATTCTTTATAATTATTCACACGAAGTTGAAGTGATTGAAGTAATCAATGTGTTAAGAATGATGGGAGTTAATATTGAATATGATGATAAGAAGATAGTTATTGAAGGTACAAATGATTTTAAACCTATTGAATATACAATTATTTCAGATCGTATAGAAGCAGAAACATTTATGATATTTGCTTTAACATATGGAAGAATGATTCTAGTAGATATTAATAAAATCCACCATATTCCATTCCTATCTTTTCTAGATCATATAGAAGCTACATATGATATTGGAGAAAAGGTTGGATATTTTCAAAAGAAGATGATTGATAAAGGTATTGTTTTATCCTTTGGAAATGAGGAGGATGTCTCTACCGATATCGAACCATTATTATTAGTCTATCTTCTACTAAATAATAAAAAGATGTCTTTAGTTAATGATCTAATATATAAGAAAAGAATCCTTTTTATGAAGGAATTCGGTAAGGCTTGTTATTTTAAAAATGATAAGGTATTGATTAATCCTAGAAATCATCATAGAGCGCATTTTAAACTGATTGGGCACAACTTAAGGGAAACGATGGCTTATGTTCTTTATGCTTTTCTAAATCCAATTAAAACGAAGATTTATGGGCTAGAATATCTATACCGTGGATATGAAGATGTTATCGATAAATTATGCAGTTTAAATAATGAGGTAGGGATCTATGAGGATGATTAAAAAATTGTTTATTTGCTTTTGCATTATTCTTTGTACTAGCTGTGGATTTAAGAAAAATGATATTGCGTATTTAGGAGAGTATAATCTAGTTTCCTTTTTTCCTAATGGAAGTAAAGTGAATGATTCTTTCTCTTTTAGTGATTTCCCTATTCGAGATTTATATAAGATTGTGGATAGTAATGGTAGGATCAATAATCAAGAATCTATTATAGAAGTGATAAAACAATCAAAGAAAATATTTATTAGTATTGGATATTACAATACACGTAATGTTATTGATAATATCGCCATGGATTTATTAAATAGTGAAATTGATTTATTTCATTATTATTTATATGAGATGATCAACATCATTAAGGATATAAATAAGAATATTTACGTCTCTTCTTTGCTTATTGATAATGAGAAAAATAGTAGTATCTATACTTTGTTCAATAAGGAGATATTTAGTGTGTGTGAGGAAACTAAAGTGAATTATATCGATGTTAATTCTTTTGAAGATATAAAAAGGAGTTTCTATGATCTCTTTGGATAAAAAATTGAATAAAGCGTTATGGCATATTAATGCTTCTTTTGAATTATTTTGCCGATTATCAAATCAATTTGCTAAAATCGAAATAAATGAGATTAATAATATTCCTTTTGAGATGTTTTCAAAGATTAAAGGTTCTTATAAAAGAGCAAAGAAACTATTTCTTGAAGGAAGGAAATGTTTTAATAATGTGTACTATTCATCTAAGGATTCTTTTGCTTCAATTAATATTATCAACAATAAATATTTTGAAAGGAGTATTGTATATTTAATGGATGCGAATAATGCATTTATGAGGGTTAAAGGAAATATACAAAATAAAACAATAATGATGGATATAATAAATGAACTAAATATTTTGATTATGCAATTAAAAAGCGTAGCTTCATTGCTACGCTAGTAATTATCTATATCTTGAATATCTAGTGCTTGGTTTATAGAATATACCAAATAAGCATGCGATAACTCCGATTGCATTTAATGTGATTGCAACGTATGGTTGAGCACACATTTCTGCAGATTGGAAGCCACTGATTGAACCTGCGACATTGATTGATAGAACGTATTTCATTGTTAATGCATAGAGAATTCCAGATGCAATGAAACAAATCATAGAGAAGAAAAATGCAGATTTTTGATTTTTACCAAATGCAAGGGAGATTCCTCCTCCGATAAGTGGTAATAACCAAGCGATGAATAATGGGACAGAGAATCCGATTCTTGCATCATAACTATTATATTTGATTGTTCCACCAAAAGTTGTGATAAATCCCATGACTGTTGAATTATCTTTAGTAAGGTAGAGTGAAGGTAGTACTAGAGCTAATACTGCAGTTAAGAACCCAATTGTTGCTACACTAATTGATCTTTTTGTAAATTTCTTCATAAGGAAAACCTCCTGTATCGCTTTTCATTATATATTTAAAATATATAATTTACAATCAAAAAAATATTATATTGTATTTGAAAAGGGAAAAAAGTAGGTAAATCTCTAAATAATACTATCCATAGCGAATATTTTCATTCGATATTTGATGATAATATGATTATGAGATTTCATTAGTTTGTTGATTAATAAAATGGAGTAATGAGAAAACTTATAATAAATAACATATAAAAGTTTATTTAGTAATCAAATATTTTGTCCATTTATACTGGATACTTTAGATAAAAACAAAAAAACTATCTACTATATATCTTATCTTTATTTATGCTTCTATGTTTCATTCTATTTTTCTTGAATACTTCTTAGCCATTCGTTTGATAAGGTATTACTTAATATAATCCTCTAACTGGCATTTATAAGGACATTCCTATGAATTTAAAGAAAATACTACTTCTACTTTAGTTTATCTATAATTATTGGAGCTAGATACAATGGTTTCAATTCTAACATACCATCGTTTGATATATCATGTTGGGAAAATAGGATTCTTCTTGAAATGCATGAAGAGTATTTCTTTGAAAATTCAACAATTGACTTATGATTATTTATATTAGATGATTTTACTTCAATTGGAATAATTTTACTGCCGTTTGAAACCAAAAAATCGATTTCATATGAATGACTTTTATCTTTTGCAACCCATGTATGATAGTATAGATCAAAGTTATTGGATTTAATGATTTGAGCGACAACATTTTCATATAGATATCCTAAGTTCGCCTCCAATTTATCACTTAGAAGTTTATTATATATGTTTTCAGATATTAGTGATTTGTTATTGAATAGCATTGTTGTAAACAATCCAATATCTGAAAGATATAGTTTAAAATTATTTATATTTTTTGTTAAATTTAATGATATATTAGGATCTGATACATTGTTACATATAAGAACTGTTTTAGAATCAATTAATTCAAAAAGTAATTCCTCATCTCTTTTACTTATTCTTTTATTCAATGCGTTGCTTAAATAATACTTACTTTTACCTAATGCTAATTGAGATGGTATTGCATCATACATCATGGATAATCTACCATAAGGATCTATTTTCCTAAAATCATCCTTATATAATTCAATAATGGTTTTTTTTATAACATCAATTTCTTGAAATGTATTTTTATTAATATAAGCTTCGACCGCTTGAGGCATACCTCCAACAGCCATATATATTCTAAAATCTCTCATTAATATACGATTTGCAGCTTGTCCTATTTCTTTATTATGTTCATCTATTTGCTTTAGAATTGAATAATCTTTACCCGTTGCCCAACAAAATTCTTCATAATCCATAGGATAAACATTTATTTTCATTTCCTCTGATGGAATTACAATTCCTTTGACATTTTTCTTTATACTTATCAATGATCCGGTTTCAATATAATCATATCTTCCGTCCTTTACTAAATGCTTTATGGCTTGTCTTACTTTCGGTGCAAGTTGAATTTCGTCAAAAATTATTACAGAGTTATGTTCATATAATTTAGTAGATGTAATAGACTGAAGTTGCAAAAAGAATATGTCTAAATCTGATATGTCATCAAATATTTGCAAAACTTTTTTTTTTACATTGGAAAAATCGATTAATATGTATGATTTATAATTTTTTTTTGCAAAATTTTCTGCAATAGTGCTTTTCCCTACACGTCTAGCTCCTTGAAGTAAAACAGCATATTTTCTACTATATTTTTCTTTCCACTCCTTTAATTTTTCTGTTACTTTTCTTTCGAACATTAGTATCACCTTTTCCTTATCAATAATAATTATATGAAGAAAACTACATTTTTTCAATACTAGAAAATATAAAATATGCAATTTTCGCAACACTAAAATATATGTTTTTTACATTTTTCGCAATACTTTTTGATTATGCTTGTATTAGTCAGGTAGCGATTATAATTAACGTAAATTAGTATTAGCTTCCTATAGATAAAGAAACTAGCGAATGTAAACTATCCTTCAAATCCAAAATGATAAACTATAATAATTTATATTATTCTTTTATTTTTTATAGAATCTAAACTAGCTTTTGATGGTCCCTAATTGGAATTTATTCTTATTGCAATAATTCTGGTGCAAGAAAAACCCACCCAAGAATTGGCTCAATGTTTTACTTTCCATCATTTTATCCATTCATTAGCAATAATAAAAAATCTACTATTTTCAATAAATGATTATACAATTAATTCTAATCTTAAAGCGGTGTGAGAGTTTTATAAGATTGAAGAAACTCGGCTTTATTGGATATCCTCACTTTACTATCCGCCTGAATTATGTAGATGGATTTCGCCAAATTCAATTTAATATCTAGATCCAGAAAGTATCAAAGGATTAAACTTATATGCGTACTGCGATAATGACCCTGTAAATCGATTTGATACGACTGGACAAGATTGGGAGTGGATGGACAGGATTATTTATGGTAGAGACTGCCATTACTGCTATTGCATTATCTGTAACAACTTTTGGAGCAGGTATACCTTTGGCTATGTCTATAGTCGCAGGTGTTACTCTTTGGACTGGAGTGCTTACTGGAATCAATGGCGTGGCTACGATGATTGAGGCTGGAATAGATTACAATTTTGTTCGAGACGGCTTATTTAACATTACATCCTAAGAATTCCACTACCTTCTGTAAGTATGCAGTACATGGGGAAGTAAATTTTTAAGAAATTTATCTAAAGAGATTACAAAAGAATTTCCATCCGCTAGAGGTTTTTCAGTTTCTAATTTAAAAAATATGGCTAAATTTTATAGAGAATATTGTGATGTTGAAATTGGCCAGACGCCGTCTGTCCAAATTCCATGGACCATAATTTGAAAATTATAAAGGTAAATTACAATTGTTAAAAAAGATATATAATTTAAAAAACGAGGAAACTCGTAATATCCTTGTTGAGAATGGTATATTGTATTTTTACCAAAAAAAAGATATCATTTTATAAATGATAAATGAGGGAAAAGTATGAAATTTGAAAAGATGACAATTGAAGAATACGCTAATATACTAGGAAGTAAAAAATCTACTCCTGGTGGTGGTTCTAGTTTAGCACTTATATTAATTAATGCTCTTTCGTTATGCCAAATGGTATGTAAATTTACTAAAGATAAAGTAGGGTATGAAGATTTTAGAAACGAAGTTCTAACGATTGAAGAAAGAGTTAATATTCTATTAAAGGAAGCATATTATTTATTGAATGCAGATAGTGATTCTTTTTTAGCATTGATGGATGCTTACAAATCAAAAGATGAAGATAGAATTGCTTCTTCTTCGATTGAAGCATGCGAAGTTCCTTATCGATTGTTTGTCGCAGCAAAAGAAACAGAAGTTTTAGCATCAAGATTATTTGAAAAGGGAAATAAGAATGTGATTTCAGATGCAAAGATTGCTGAAGATTTATGTAAAGCGATTTATCCTGGCTGTAGATTAAATATAAAAGCAAATATTAAGAGTATAAAAAAAGAAGAATTTATCAAAAAGTATTCTTCTATTCTTTAATAATATCTTTTAAAAACATTATTACTCCATCATTATTGTTGTCGTATGAAGAAATATATTTCGCTTTTGAAATAACTTCACTTCTTGAAGATATCATTGCAACTCCATATGAGGATTTTTCTATCATTGGAAGGTCGTTTAATTGATCTCCAAAACTAAAGGAGTTTTCTTTTTTTATTGAATATAGAGATAATAAGTATTCCATTGCTGAACCTTTGTTCACTCCTTTTTTTGATAGTTCAAATGATGATATATTATCGTAATCTCCCCAATAGATATAATCGAATTCGTCTTTATATTTAGCTTCATTTAGTCTTTTGATGAATTCATCTTTATATTCTTCTTTAATCCTAAATTCAACTTTAATTGGAGGAGTTTTTAGTAATTCTTCCACATCTCCTTCATGGATATTTACTAATGGACTAGGATGTTTGACAAAGAATGGAAGAGAATCGTAAGAATTTGTATATTCGTCAAAAATACTAGTAACAAATACGCTTCCAAATGCATGTTTTGTTTCTTTGATCAATGATTTTAAAATATCGATATTCATATGAAAAGTTATGTATTTTTCAACTTTTTCATAGTCTTGATCGTACCATACAATTGCAGTTCCATTATTTACTATCATCGGTTCGTGGATTGAAAGGCGCTTTAAAAATTTGACTGCTCCTTGATGGGGTCTTCCTGTATTGATAATAAAATGATGACCTTTATTAACTAATGATGAAATATATGAAACAGTTCTATCACTGATTGATTGATCATTTCGTAAGAATGTTGCATCCATATCTGAACTAATTAAGTATTTTTCCTTCATATTCTCTCCTTTTTTTCCTAGTTGATTTTTTATTTTTCTCTTCTATAATTGATTATAGGTGACAAAAATGGAAAAATATTATGAATGGAAGGATTTAAGACAAGAGATTGATCCTCAAAATCCTTACACTGCAAAATTTGTTTATGATAATGGAGATACATTTTATATTGAACCAGTATTCTATTTGAAACTTCAAGCGTTCAAACTCCATTACGAGGATCGCTATTCGAATATTATAGAGGAAATGGAAAGAATAGTCAAACGCAACCATTTAGTTGTTTTTATAGGAGATGACGATGAGGAAATAACCGATGTTAATGGAGCGATTTATTTAACTGTTCAAGATATAACAAATCCACTTCAAATTTATGTCGAAGATAAGTCTCGTGGATCTGATTACGGTGATTAAAATAATCCTATTTTTAGGAGAAAATGCGTAATTTGACATCTTGTCAAATACGTTTTTTTATTTTACAATGAAATTAATAAATGTAAAGAAAGGAAAACATAATATGGCACATGATGTTTTTGAATTTGTTAATCGAAATGGCGAAAAAGTATTCGGTGATAAGTGGCTAGTGGAAAATAAGGCTTCGAAAGCTTCTATTGTCTTAGTCCATGGTATGGCGGAATATGCTTTTAGATATGATGAATTTGCTCGCTTTTTAAATGATAATAATTATGATGTTTATGCTTTAGACCATATCGGACACGGACGTAATTGCCCAAATCCTAAAACGTTAGGTATTTGGCCACTTGATGGATTTGATAGATGTGTTGATAATTTCACTGATGTCGTTGATTCGTTACAAAAGGATGGGAAAGAAGTATATGTATTTGCTCATTCGATGGGCTCATTTATGGGGCAATCGTTTATGGAACGTTATCCAGGAAAAGTAAAAAAGATTGTTCTTTGTGGTTCTTCCGGACCTCAATTTATTCATAAAATGGGGAAAATTGTAATCTCCTTGCACGTTCTTGGAAAAAAGAAAACAAAGCCTTCTAAATTCTTAAATAGTGTTGCTTTTGGATCTTATTTATCGAAAACTGAAGAAAAAACAAAGAATGCGTGGTTAAGCCGTAATAAAGAGAATGTTGATAAATACAATAAGGATTCCTATTGCGGATTTATTCCATCTCTTGCCTTCTTTAAATCGTTTATGGCGGATGGAATAAGTAAGACTCATAAAAAGAAGAATATTAAAAAGATTGATAAAAATCAAAAGGTTCTACTTATTGTTGGACAAGATGATCCAGTTGGCAATTATTCAAAATCATTGTTCAAATTGAATGATATATATAAGGGATTGGGAATCGAATCGAATCTCATCGTATATCCAAAAATGAGACATGAATTATTAAATGAAGATAATAAAGAAGATGTTATGAATGACGTTTTAAAATTCTTGGAGAAATAATTCTTATTGTAAGCGTTCACATTTAGTAAAAAATGAATTTTTATGTAATAATTATTTTGCACGATTACTTAGCGGAGGTAGTATATGAAAATAACAATTGTAGGAATGGATTTTGTTGGGCTAGTTAACGCTGTTGGCTTTGCAGAAAAAGGTCATCAAGTTTTTGCTTTAGACTCAGATAAGAAAAAGATTGCTGCATTTAGAAGAAATGAAGTATTTAGAAATGAATACAAGTTAGAAGATATCCTTGCAAAAAACGATGTTAATATTAGATTCACATCAGAATATAGAGATGCAATTTATGATTCAAATGTTATTATGTTCTGCATTGAGACAAAAGAAAAAGAGAAAGAACCAGGAGTATTAGATTTAACTCCTTTATATAGCGTTGCAAAAGAGTGCGCAAGATTCATTAATCAAGATGTTACATTGATTATTAGAACTACGGTCCCTGTTGGAACGAACAAGCATTTTAAAGAATTTGTTGAAGAGTGTGTCGGACATAAATTTAAGATTGATGTAGTTTCAAACCCAGATTTCTTATCACAAGGTACTGCGATTAAGGATATGCTTTCTCCTTCAAGAATTGTTGTTGGTGTTTCCACTAAAGAAGCACAAAAAGTGATGAAAGAATTATATGCTGGATTTGATTCACCATTATTGTTCGTTTCACCAGAAAGTGCTGAATTAATTAAATATGCTTCAAACTGTTATTTGGCAGTCAAATTATCATACATTAATGAAATTGCTGATTTATGTGATGCTGTAGGAGCAGATATTAAAGAAGTAAGTTTCGGTATCGGTTTAGATCCACGTATTGGAAATAAATATTTAGCTTCTGGCGTTGGATTTGGAGGACCTTCTCTTCCACAAGATACTAACGTTATGAGAGAAATGGCTCAAGAAAATAATGTAGATTTACAAATTTTAAATGCTGCGGTTAGAGTTAATAGTTCTCGTCCTTTAGCGCTCATTAAGAAAATTAAATCCATCATTGGAAGTTGCGCAGGAAAAAAGTTCGCAGTTCTTGGTTTAGCATATAAAGGAAATACGGATGATATTAGAGAATCTCCTGCATTTAAGGTAATTGAGAATTTACTTAAGGAAGATGCTAAAGTTATCGCTTATGATTCAAATTCAACTAATGCATTTAGAAAGAAGATGAAGAGCGATCAACATCTTGTTTATGCAAATACATTAGAGGAAGCATTAAGAACTAGCGATTATGCAATCTTCTTAAATGAAAGTGAAGAATTCAAATCATTAAAAGCAGAAGAAATCATTGAGTTTATGAAGCACCCAATTGTATTTGATGGTAAAGCTGTATTGAATCCATATCAATTACAAGGTGTAACATATTATGCAATCGGTAAGAAAGTAAGAAAATAATTTATTATATTGAAACGATTAGATGGTATCTAGTCGTTTTTTTAGTATGATAGGAATATTTTACTCTATGGAGATAATTCGGCAAAACGTTTAAATAAATTGTTTTTATTTCTAGATATGAATTGTTATATTTCATTTTTTTCGATTTTATGTTATACATAAAGTGTAAGAGAAAAGGGGGACATCAATGGAAGACGTTCGAATTATAGAAATCAAAGCAAGCGTTTTTGAAGATAATAATAAAGAAGCTGACGAACTAAGAGAATATTTAAGAAGTAAGGGAGTTTATTTACTTAATGTTATGTCTTCTCCAGGAAGTGGGAAAACTACAACTTTATCAAGAGTTATCAATCTTCTTAAAGACGAATTTAAAATTGCAGTAATGGAAGCGGATATCGATTCGGATATAGACGCTAAAAAGATTAAAGAAGCTACTGGAGTAGAATCAATTCAATTGCATACTGGTGGAATGTGTCATCTTGACGCGGGAATGACAAGACAAGGAATCGATAATTTAGACTTAAATAATGTGGATCTTGTGATTTTAGAAAATGTTGGTAATCTAGTTTGTCCGGCAGAATTTGATACAGGAGCGATAAAGAGTATTACCATCTTATCCGTTCCAGAAGGTGCGGATAAACCGCTAAAATATCCTCTTATGTATTCCGTATGCGATGTGGTATTAGTTAATAAAATTGATGTAATTCCTTATTTTGATTTCGATTTAGAAGAATGTAAGAGAAATGTTCATATGCGTAATCCAAATGCATTAGTAATGCCAATTTCTGCGAAGAATGGAGATGGTATTGAAGTGTTTGTCGATTGGTTGAGAAATGAGATACATTCATTGAAGGGATAGTAGTATGAAAGAAAAGAAAAATAAAAAGAATATTGTAAAAATGTATGATAGTGTAATACCACCTCATATGTTTGATAAAAAACCAAGTGATAAAATTATTGCATTAGGTAAAAAGATAACTGATGTTTTAGATCATAAGTTATTTGGGGTAAAAGTAGAGGACCCAGAATATTGGGGACTTGCAGAAATTTTAACGGAAGAAATGGCAGAAGTTGGTCTTTCAATGAAACTAAGAACGCCATATACTTTTGATGAAATGTGTGAGTTAAATCCTGATAAAGCAAAAGATAGAGAAAAATTTCGTAAACTTCTTGATGAAATGTTATATATTGGATTGTTAGAGTTCGATTATGGTAATCATTATGACCATAATGGAAGAACTGCACCTCAATCGGAAAAAAGATACATTTTAGCAATGTTTGTTCCAGGTTCAGCAGAAATGTTTAATATGGAAGAAAATGATAAGTGTGAGAATAATAGATTGAAAGATCATCCTGCAGTAGCGTCTTTCTTTGAAAGAATGACTTATGTTCCTCTTGCTGGCGTTACTCAAATGGTTCCTCCAGGAGGCGCAGGAGTTGGAATGCACGTTATTCCAGTTGAATCTGCAATCTCTATGGAAAATGAGTCGGTGGATTTAGAACATCTTTCTTATTGGTTGAAGAAATATAAGGATAAGATTGGTGTTGGGCAATGCTCATGCCGTGCATCTCGTCAGGCTCTAGGAGAAGGATGTGGAGATGATAATTATGGATGGTGTATTGGAGTAGGTGACTTTGCTGATTACTGTCGTGAAACAGGTAAAGGACATGACATCACATATGAAGAAGCAATGGAAATTCTTAAAAAAGCAGAGGAGAATGGCTTTGTTCATCAAATCACTAATATCGATGGAGAAAACAAGATTTTTGGTATTTGTAATTGTAATGTCAATATTTGCAATGCATTAAGAACTAGCCAATTATTCAATACTCCAAATCTATCAAGAAGTGCATATACGGCAAAAGTTGAAACGAAGAATTGTGTAGCTTGTGGAAGATGCGTAGAATATTGCCCAGCTGGTGCAGTTAAATTAGGACAAAAATTATGTACAAAACAAGGGGAAATCGTATATCCTCGTCATGAATTACCTGATCATAAGGTTTGGGGCGTTGATAAATGGGATCCAGATTATAGAGATAATAACCGTAAGAATTGCTATGATACTGGTACTGCTCCTTGTAAGACATCCTGTCCAGCACACGTTGCTGTTCAAGGATATGTAAAGATGGCTTCTCAAGGTAGATATAAGGAAGCTTTAGCGCTTATTAAACGTAATAATCCATTCCCTTCAATTTGTGGACACATATGCTATCATCCATGTGAGGATGCTTGTACGCGTGGTACTATTGATAAAGCTGTTTCAATTGATGCGATTAAGAAATTTGTCGCTGAACAAGATTTAAATGCTGAAACGAGATATATTCCAGAAATAGTAATGCCTGTTTCTCCTGCAAGACAAGTTCCATTAACAGAATGGAAAGAAAAGATTGCAATCATTGGTGCAGGCCCTGCAGGATTAACTTGTGCTTATTATCTTGCAACAAAAGGATATAAACCAACCGTATTTGAAAAGAATAAACGCCCAGGTGGAATGATGACTTATGGTATTCCATCATTTAAACTTGAAAAGAATGTTGTCGATGCTGAAATCGATGTCATTAAGGCTTTAGGAGTAGATATTAAATGCGGAGTTGAAGTAGGTAAAGATATCACAATCGATGAATTGAGAAAACAAGGATATAAAGCATTCTATATTGCAATTGGATGCCAAGGCGGTAAACTTCCTGGAGTAAAAGGAGAAGATGCTAAGGGAGTAGAGATTGCAGTAGATTTCTTACACGATGCTATTGAAGATGAAAATCGTAAATTAGATGGTGATGTAGTAATTATCGGTGGGGGTAATGTTGCAATTGACTGTGCAAGAACTGCTCATAGATTCAAAGCTCCAAAGGTATCAATGTATTGTTTGGAAGATAAAGATAATATGCTAGCTTCTAGTGATGGAATTGAGGAATCACTTTTAGAAAATATTGAGATAAATAATTCTTGGGGACCTAAGGAAATCTTAAAAGATGAGAATGGTAATGTTTCAGGAGTAGTGTTTAAAAAATGCCTAAGAACAATAGATCCAGAAACAAAGAAATTCTCTCCTTTATACGATGAAAATGTAACGCTTACCGTTCCTTGTAAGCATGTTGTATGTGCAATTGGTCAATCAATTGTTTGGGGCGATTTATTAAAAGGAACAAAAGTTGAATTCTGGCATGGAAATTATCCAATTGCAGATGTATTAACTTTCCAAACAAATGAACCAGATATTTTCGTTGGTGGAGATGTATATACTGGACCTAAGTTTGTAATTCATGCGATTGCTCAAGGTAAAGAAGCTGCAATATCCATCCATAGATTTGTTCAACCAAATACTTCATTAACGATTGGTAGAAACAGAAATGATTTCATTGAATTAGATAAGAATAATCTTTTCATTGAGCAATATGATACGTGTAAACGTCAAGAAGCTGGTATGAAAGAGGGAGATTATCATAATTCATTCCGTGATCATCATAATACATTAAGCGAAGAACAAATTAAGAAAGAAACAGCTCGTTGCTTAGGTTGTGGAGCATCAATCGTTGATCCTAATAAGTGTATTGGATGTGGTGTATGTACAACAAAATGTGAGTTTGATGCTATTCATTTAGTTCGTGATCATCCTGAATGTACGAATATGGTTGTTGCTGAGGATAAATTTAAACATATTCTTCCATATCAAGCAAAACGTGCAGTTAAGATTGTTCTTAATAAAAAAACTAAAGAAGAAAAAGAATATGATAAGAAGTATAAGGCTTATCAAAGAAGAGTTGCTAAGGCAAAAAAGGAAAATAAGTAATGCATGAATTAGGAGTTGTTTTCCATATAATAAAAAAAGTTGATAAGATTGCTAGTGAGAATAAAGTTGAACACGTTAATTCTGTTACGCTGGAAATAGGTGAGGTATCGATGATTGTCCCTTCTTATTTTGAGGATTGTTGGAAATGGGCAGTTGATAACCGTAGTGAAAGAATGAAAGGATGCAAACTAATCATTAATATAATAAAAGGCGTAACTAAATGTGAGAATTGCAATGCGGAATATAGTACGGTAGAGCACGGAAAAATATGTCCTCATTGTGGAAGTGATAAAACATTTCTTATACGTGGAAACGAAGTAATGATAAAGGAAATAGAAGTATTTTAAATTAAGAAAACATTTTATACGACTATTTATACGTCAAAAATAAACATCTCATAATAAATCGAATAAATCGCTATCCTAGAAATGGGAGGCGATTTTTTATGAATAATGAAAATAGGAAAAACTATATAATAATAAGATTTTGTTTCTATCATAATGTATTAGGCACTTTATGAAGCTTATCTTATTTTTCACAAAAAAACCTACACAAATGATGTATTTTCATAGTGTAGGTTTTTATGGATTATTGTCTAGGTTGAGGGTTAGAAGCCTTCATTCCGAGGAATGTAGTTCTTAAACCTAACGTAAGAATGAATCCGATTTGTGTTAATTGAGGGATTAAGAATCCTATTAGCACAGATAGAATTGCTGGACATATAGAAGCAAATCCGACTATATTCATTGCTTCTAAGTAGTTGAGTTTTGTACCTGTTGAAGATTTTAATCTTGTTAGTATCATCACTAATAGAGATACTAATAATGCAACGGAAGCATTAATTCCAACAATGATTCCTGAATATGTCCATAAGTATTGCGTTTTACTTGATGAATATAAATCGTTAAATAATGTTTTCCATTTCGAAACACAAACATCGATTGGTTTATCATTTGTTTTATTGTAGAATGATTTAATGCTTGTTTTAGGTGCATCTTTTGTTAATCCGGCGAATGTTGAGTTTGTTTGAGCAAATGTCTTTACTACTCCTTCTTCGATGGTGTTTACTACTGAATCTGTATAGAGATATGTAGTTACGTAAACATATGTTTCAGAGAAGATAATGTTTGATACTGGACGAACAGTAACTTCCGAATCTAATTTTGCTTGTCCACTTGCATACATTGTTCTATATTTCTCAATTGCTTTTACTTCTTCATTTTCAACTGTTGAAGGATCATCTTTAGTAGTGATTACTCTTACTGCAAGAAGAGTTCTATCTTGAGCTTTGACTAAATATTCGAATTTGTCTTCTCCAGATGGATTGATTTCTTTTGTAACATCCAATTTTCCATCATCTTTAATTGTAATATCAATATCGTTATCTCCTAAATACTTACTGAGTAATACAAGACTTGTATCAAGGGAAGCATTGCTTGAACTAGATACGATGGATGAACCTTGCGTTTTTGCAATGCTAGTAAATGCTGGGATAACTGCAACTACCGCGGAGAAGACTAGAGCAATAATACCAGCCCACTTTGGATAGTCATTTGATGTATCAATAACTTCTTGGTTTGAAATCAAACCTTTAAATAAGAATTTAAAAAACTTTTTCATGTATATTTTTCCTTTCTTTCAAATAATATATTAATTAATGTAGCTTTTCAACAAAAATAAACTATATAACCGATAATGGGTTATTAATTATATTAATAATTTATATCTTTTTTTGCTTTGTGAATTCGTATAAAGCAATTGCAAGAGAAGAAGGAAGGTTGAGTGAATCAATTTTATCACTATGACTAATAATGATACTATTCTCATCGAGCAATGAATGATCTAACCCTGTGGCTTCATTCCCAAAAACGAGTGATGTAAGGGAATCTTTATCGAATTTTGTTTCTTGAAGTGTCTTTTTTGCTTGAAGCATAAATGTTCTTTTTATATGATTTGGGAATGCCTTTTTATAATCGTCATAAGTATCAAAATATTGGATATTTAGGGAAAAAATCGCTCCCATTGATGCGCGTAAGACCTTAGGATCAAATATATCTACTCCAGGACGAATAAGTGCTATATTTTCTATTCCAAATCCTAAGGATGATCGAATTATTGTTCCAAGATTTCCCATGTCCGAGGGATTGACTAATACAACGTGATCTTTTGATGAATCTAGTGATGAAGCATATTTTTTGAATACTCCTACAATATAGCAATTTCCTTTTGGAGATAACTTATTGATCAATTTATCATTATATTCAATTTCTGCATTTCCCTTTAAAGAAAGAATTAAATTAATGACTTCTTTATTTGTAAAAGAAGTATGAATTAAAATTTTTATTACATGATGTGGATGATTTTTTAATAGTTCAATAGTAGGGAATGCTCCAAGAGTGTATGAGTAGAATGTATCTTTTTTATATGATTTGATTTCCATATGATTTCACCTCGTCAAGAGTTATTATAACACGAATGAATGATTAAGTAAGGATTTACTTATAGTATAAGCCTATATTTAGAGTATAAAAAAAGAGTCATGCAGGAGAATTGATTTAAAATGTACCCAGTGGAATGGACACTTAATAAAAAAGTGTTCTACTCACTGGGT
>CAMCEE010000015.1 GCA_945873815.1 uncultured Caryophanales bacterium | reverse complement strand
AAAAGGACTGAAAGAAATAATCAATGGCGATTTATTTCTTTACAGCCCCTTTTTTTGTTGTATTATTCGGAATCGTATCATATAATGATGGTACAGTTGGTATAGATGGTACAGAGAAAGGAGAATGTATGATTATAAATGGACAAAGTAGTGTATACGAACAAATAGTTGCTCATTTTAAAAAATATATCTCACTTGGAGTATTAAAACCAAAAGAAAAATTACCTTCTTGTCGTGAGCTTGCAATTGAAATAGGAGTTAATCTAAAAACAGTTGAAAGAGCATATAATGAATTGATTAATTTTGGTTTAGTAGAAAGTATTCCAAAGAAAGGGTATTTTGTAAAAGACAATATGGATAGAGATAAATCTTATGCATTTGACATAATAAATAAACTTAGGAATGATGGAATGAAAAAAGAAGTATTATTATGTGCAATTGAAGAGGTCTATGGAAAGGAGAACAAATGATAGAAATTAGTGGATTGTGTAAATCTTTTGATAAAGAGGTATTAAAGGATGTAGATTTAACTATTGAAGATAATTCTATTTTTGGATTAGTAGGTATTAATGGTGCAGGAAAGTCGACGTTACTTCGTTTATTAAGTGGTGTTTATAATAAAGATGCTGGGTCTATTAAATTTGATGGAGAAGAAGTATATGAAAATGAAAAGGTAAAGAAAAACATTTTCTTTTTGCCTGATGATCCATATTACGATCGTTCAACTACTCCTCTTACATTAATTGATCTTTATAAGGCATTTTATGATATAGATGAAAAAGCATATTTTGATTATATAAATGGATTTAAGTTACCATTAAAATCAACGATGAAGAATTTTTCTAAAGGGATGAAACGACAAGTTTTTGTCTCTCTAGCACTTGCGATAAAACCTAAGTACTTATTTCTTGATGAAGCATTTGATGGACTTGATCCTCTAGCTCGTCTTTCATTAAAAAGAACTTTGATGAAGATTCAAGAAGAAAAAGAAATGACGGTTATTATTTCTTCTCATTCTTTGAGGGAACTTGAAGATATTTGTGATTCTTTTGCTTTATTAGATGATAAGAAGATTACTTCTTCTGGTAATATTAATCAAAGTATTAATAAAATGCATAAATATCAAATTGCATTTGATTCGATCCCAGAAAAAGAAATGTTTGAGGGAATCAACTTCATTTCCTATAAACAAGATAAGAGGATTATCACTATAGTTTTAGAAGATGAATACGATTGTGTTATAGAAAAATTTAAAAAATATAATCCTTTGATTATTGATGAAATCGCAATCGATTTTGAAGAGTTATTCATTATTGAAGTAGAATCGAGGGGGTATTTGAAAAATGTTTAATTTATTTAAGTATTTCTTTAAAAAAAGAATTAATGTATTAATCGCTTTATCTGTTATTGTAACTGTTGCTTTTGCGGTAATTATTGGTACATCAAGATTAGTGATTCAACAATATGATACTACGATCCGTGATACGATTACTGGGCCTAATCTATATGTATTAGTTGTTTATCCAATTATTCTATTTTTTCTTGCTTTCTTTGTGCCTTCTTTTGAATTCTCATTTAAGATGAAAAAAAGAGGTATAGATCAAATGTATTCATTACCGATAAAAAGAGAAAAACTATATTTAGTTAAATTCCTAATTTGTTTATGTGAAATTGTTATTCCTTTTATAATCGGCAGTCTTATTTCCATCTTTGTTATTATGAGTATGGAACATATGTATAACCTTGCAATGTTCATTCCCTTCTTTTTGTTACTTACTGTGTGTTCTATTGGGGTTACACTTATATCAAGTTGTGCTTTCATTCATCAAAATACTGAAATCGATGGAGTCGTGAATTCGTTTTTTGTCTTTGTTGTTCTTGCGATAAGTGTTTCTGCGTTTAATATATTGTCATTTAAATTATTTGATTACAAATTTAAATTTGTACTACCGGAAGATTATTTTCTCATCTCCCCTTTGATTTCAATATATAATGGTATAGCTCCTTTGTTAGGAAAAGATTATAAAAATTATTATAATTGGGAAATCAATAATACGATTGCAATTATTGTATTTGTGTTATTATCTTTTGGGGCTTTCTTCCTTTCTTATTACCACATTAAGAAAGAAAAGAGTGAGTATTCACAACAAATTTCTTCTTCATTATTTGGATACAGATTGTTTATTCCAATATTTGCAATTGCAATCTCGATAAATGTAAGTGAAGTGAATGTTCTTTTATTTTTATATCAGATCGTTACTTATTTCCTTTATGTTTTATATCTTAGAAAATTTAAATTGGATAAAAAATATGCTCTTATCGTTGCTTTACTAATCCTTGTTTCAGTAGTGATTGGATTAGCAATGCATGCAATTAAGTAGAAAGAATACTATTTATTTAATTAGTTTTATTAGATTTATTGACTTTTTGAAAGAATAGTGAATAAAATATTTTTAGTCGATGAAATGGACACGATTTATCTTTGATTCATTATAGAGAGAGTTTGTTTGGTGAAAGAACTTATGATAGATGATGAATTACTACCATGGAGATATTATGGAAACATAATCGTTTAATTCGCGTTAAGAATGTTTGAGTGTTAGATTGATAAAATCTAAAATTAAGGTGGTACCACGAGAGTTCGTCCTTATAGGATGGGCTCTTTTTTTAGGAGGAAAGTATGATAAAAGTTACATTAAAAGACGGAAGTATCCACGAAGTTGAAGAAGGTTTACTTATTCAAATTGCAAAAGCGATTGATCCTTCTTTAGCAAAAAAGAGCGTTGTTGGAAGCGTAAATGGTGTTTTATGCGATTTATCTTCATCATTAAATGAAGATGCAGTAGTTGAATTTATTGATTCTACTGATCCAAGAGCATTTGAAGTTATCAACCATTCTTGTGCACATTTATTAGCTCAAGCAGTAAAGAGATTGTATAATGGTACATTATGTGGTGTAGGACCTTCAATTGAAGAAGGATTCTATTATGATTTATCATTACCAACTTCAATTAGTAATGAAGATTTACCTAAGATTGAAGAAGAAATGAATAGAATTGTTAAGGAGAATTTGAAGATTACTCATGAATATGTTTCTTTGGATGATGCAAAAGAAGAATTTAAGAATGATAAATATAAATTAGAATTATTAGACGCAATTCCAAAAGGGGAAAAGATCGGGGTTTATAGACAAGGTGAATACAGCGATGTTTGTCGTGGACCTCATGTGATGTCTACAGGTTCAATTAAATTCTTTAAGTTGTTAAATGTTGCTGGTGCATATTGGAGAGGCGATTCAAAAAATGAAATGCTTACAAGAATTTATGGTACATGCTGGTTCTCAAAAGAAGATTTAGAAAAATATTTACTAATTCTTGAAGATAGAAAACAAAGAGATCACCGTAAACTTGGAAAAGAAATGGGTATCTTTATGTTTGATGATTTAGTTGGTAAAGGCTTGCCAATGTGGCTTCCAAATGGTTTTTTAGTTAGAAGATTACTTGCAGATTATATTATGGATAAAGAATATGATCTTGGTTATAAGCATGTTATGACACCTTCTTTAGGTAATGTCAATCTTTATAAAACTAGTGGTCACTGGGCACATTATAAAGATGATATGTTCCCTGCAATGGAAGCTGAAGATGAATCATATGTTTTAAGACCTATGAACTGTCCTCATCACATGGTTATGTATAAATCTGAATTGCATTCATATCGTGACTTGCCATTGAGACTTGCTGAGATTGCAAATGATTTCCGTTTTGAGGCTAGTGGAGCTTTAACTGGTATTGAAAGAACAAGAGCTTTTTCTCAAAATGATTCACACATTTTCTGTCTTCCAAGTCAAATTGGACAAGAATTTAAGAATGTTGTCCAATTGATTCTTGATGTATATAAGGATTTTGGATTTGAAAACTATAAATTTAGATTATCTTTACGTGATCCAGAAGATACAGAAAAATATTTTGGTAATGATGCTTTATGGGAGAAGAGTGAATCTGAATTAAGAAGTGTATTGAATGATTTAGGTGTTGATTATTATGAAGCAAAAGGTGAAGCAGCATTCTATGGTCCAAAACTTGATGTTCAAGTAAGAAGTGCAATCGGTCACGATGTCACTTTATCAACAATCCAATTAGATTATCAATTGCCAGAAAGATTTGAATTGGTTTATATCGATGAGAATGGTGAAAAAGCTAGACCAGTTGTTATCCATAGAGCTATTTTAGGATCTTTAGATCGATTCGTTGCTTTCTTACTTGAAGAAACAAAAGGTGTTCTTCCAGTATGGCTTGCTCCTGTACAAGTCGAGATTATTCCAGTAAATTTAGATGCGCATAGTGAGTATTGCGAGTCTTTAGCAAAAATACTAAGGAAGAATAAGATTAGATTTGAAAAAGATTATCGTAATGAAAAACTTGGATATAAGATTAGAAGTGCCCAAACAAAGAAGATACCATATCAATTAGTTATCGGTGACAATGAAGTTACAAATGGAACAGTAACATATAGAGAACATGGAAAAAAAGAACAAGTTACAGTTTCTATAGAAGAATTTGTTGCAATGGTTAATGATTTGATTGAAAAAAGAAAATAGTTGATTTTATAAATGGATAGTTTCTTGCTATCCATTTTTATGCATTGTTACTAAATATTATCTATAAGATAGGAACAATAAATTGTTTTTTTGATTCATATTCTACTTATATAAATTAGTATTTTGTGTTATCATAATAGTACATATATATTTCCAAAATATATATGAAGGGGGGGAAAATATTATGGATAAAAAAGCATTGTATAATCTTAGTTATGGTTTATTTGTTTTAACCGTATGTGAAAATGGAAAAGATAATGGTTGCATTATAAATACTGCAATACAAGTTTCATCTTCTCCAAATAACATGTGTATTTCTGTAAATAAAGCAAATTATACGCATGATGTTTTATTACGTACGCATGAATACAATGTTTCAGTAATTGCTGAGAATGCTACTTTTGATTTATTTCAACGTTTTGGATTTCATAGCGGAAAAGAAGTGAATAAATTTGAAAATTATACAAATTATAAAAGAGCAATGAATGGCATTAGTTATATTACAGAAGGAGTTAATGCGTATTTTTCAGTTAAGATTACTAAGGTAGAGGACTTAGGATCACATACGATGTTTATTGGTGAAGTACAAGATATGGAAGTTATTAGCAATGTTCCTTCTGCAACTTATGCTTATTATCAAAGTAACATTAAGCCTAAAAAAGAAAATACAGTAAGTAAAGGAAAGACAGTTTGGAGATGTACGATTTGTGGATATGAATATGAGGGTGAAGAATTACCTGAAGACTTCATTTGTCCATTATGTAAGCATCCAGCATCGGATTTTGAAAAAATAGAAATTAATAAGGAGGAAAAAACGATGGAAAACAAATACAAAGGAACAAAAACAGAAAAAAACTTACAAGCAGCATTCTCAGGTGAATCTCAAGCTAGAAACAAATATACATATTTTGCAAGCGTTGCAAAAAAAGAAGGATTTGAACAAATGGCAGCATTGTTCTTAAAAACAGCAGAAAACGAAAAAGAACATGCAAAATTATGGTTTAAAGAATTAGCAGGATTAGGTGATACTGCGGCAAATCTTAAATCTGCTGCGGATGGAGAAAACTATGAATGGACTGATATGTATGAAACATTTGCAAAAGAAGCCGAAGAAGAAGGGTTTACTGAGTTAGCTGCAAAATTTAGAGGCGTTGCTGCAATTGAGAAACATCATGAAGAAAGATATAGAGCATTACTAAAGAATCTTGAAAATAATGAGGTATTTGAAAAGAGCACAGTTAAAGTATGGGAATGTAGAAATTGCGGACATATTGTTGTAGGAACTAAGGCTCCTGAAGTATGCCCAGTTTGTGCACATCCTAAGAGCTATTTTGAAGTTAATGCTGAGAATTATTAATTATTAGTAGAATATTTTTACCTAGTGTAATGAACGAAATATAAATTAAGTTCAAAACGCTAGGTTTTTTTGTTTTCAATGATGAATGAGATATGCAATTATTCTTTGTTGAGAGTTATAATTTTAATAAATTCTATTAATATTTGGATATTGAATATTTTGAAAAGAGGTAAAATATGAGAAGTGTTGTATTATCATTTGATGATGGAACAATATACGATAAAAGATTTATCGAATTATTAGATAAATATTGTCTAAAAGCAACATTTAATCTTAATTCTGGTTTGGGAGAATATGTATGGTATTTGGATTCATTCCCTGTTGAAAGATTAAATTTGTTAGAGAATAAGGAAATTTATAAGAATCATGAAGTTGCATCACATACAGTGACTCACCCTTATTTAACGTCACTTACAAAGGAGCAATTAATAGCTGAAATAAACGATGATGTGAATGCACTAGAATCAATTTTTAATAAAGAAGTTTCTTCGTTTGCAGTGCCTATGGATCGATGTAATGAGGAAATTATAAAATGGATAAAGGAATACACTAAAATTAAGTATTTAAGAATACCATCATTTACTGATTCATATGTTCCTCATGATAGATACCATATTTGCCCAAATGCATGGTATTATGACGAAAAAATATATGAAAAAATTGAAGATTTTTCAAATAATTTAAACGATCATTCGGTTTTTATTATTGTTGGTCATTCCTATGAATTTGAAGTTAATAATGATTGGGATAAAATCGAAAGATTAATTGCATATTTAGCTAATAATGATAAGATTGTTGTTAATACATTTTCAAATGCAATGAAGGATCTTTTCAAATTTGATGAAGAAGATTAATTATACATTATATAATTATCCATCTTCTATTTTGTTTTATCCATTTTATTTATCAAATAGCAAAAAAATCCATTCATTAAAAGGAAAAAATGGATTCAGCTAGGTATATACGATTTCTAAAAATATATGCATCGATAAAATTCGAAAAAAGAAAGATATTTTCTATTTTGATATGCGAGATGACAATTCTTATATCTATTTAAGAGATGAAGATAATTCAGGTAAAAATCAAATTAATGTTTCAACTGAAAGTGTAAATTGTAATAAAGACGATGTTGAGGAAGCAAAGAAATATAATATTTTTCCCTCCAAATATCATTATTATGGAAGTAATAGAGAAATATCTAAAAAAGACTATTGAATAACATTAAGAACTTAGATAATAATGCAAAATCTAATAAAAGGGATCATATTCTGATCCCTTAATTATATTTTATTGGTGGAGCTGAAGAGGATCGAACTCTCTACCTCCTGAATGCAAATCAGGCGCTCTCCCAGGTGAGCTACAGCCCCAAAGCAAAAATAATATTATATGATAATGATGACTCTGTCAATATATTTAATAAAATTATTAATGAAATTATTAATTAAGTAATTAAAACAGAAAATGATATAGTATTGTAAATGATAAACATATGATAGAAATAATCTCAAAATGATAGAAAATATGAGAAATAATTATTTTTAGAACTGAAAAAAGTATTAAATTAGTAAATAAATAGTAAAAAATATAATTTTGTATTATATACTTAACTTATATATATCGAATATATGGAGAATTATTTATGAAACATACAGGTACAGTAGAATTGCATACAAATCGTATAACTTTAAGAAAAATGTGCATTGATGATGCAACAATGATTTTTAAAAATTTTGCTAGTGATAGTGAAGTTGCATCTTTTTTGCCTTGGAACAGGCATAATTCAATCGAAGATACTTATCAAATGATCAATAAATATAATAAGTATAGAAATAATAAAGATTATTACTTATGGGGATTGGTTGAACAAAAATCAAATGAGTTATTTGGGTATGTAAGAGTTATATCCATTGATGAACAGTATTCTACTATTGAGGTTGAGTATTGCACTGGAAAGTCTTTTTGGAATCATCACTACACTACCGAATCCTTACATGCAGTACTAGATTATTTGTTTAATGTTGTTGGAGTTAATGTTGTAACTGCAAAACATCCAATAGATAATGCTCATTCTGGAAGAGTTATGAGAAGATGCGGATTTAAACATGTTAAAGATATTTTTATCACAAAAGGCGATAAAGAAATAATGTATCGTTATTATGAATTAGAAAAGTCTGATTTTAGAGATTTGGATTTGAATTAGGGGTTATTATTTTTATTTTCCAATATTAATGTGAATGTAGCATTTAGTGAATCAAATTTTGATTCACTTTTATATTATTTTAAAATAACTGTTAAATAATGCTTTTTTTCGATAGATGATTCTACATTAGATAATAGAAATGGAAGTTCTTTCTAATATATTATTTAGAGTCGTTATATTACTCTTTTTGTTGATTTGGTTACATATTATTTTCGATATTTTCAATATATGATATAAGGAAATAATCAGTATTTATGATTTTGATTTTATGTAATATACTATATGTAGTAGGGGGGGTTAATATGTGCACAGCAATTACTTATAAAACAAATGATTTTTATTTTGGGAGAACATTAGATTATGAGTCATCATTCGGAGAAAAGGTTACGATTGTTCCAAGAAATTATTGCATAAAGTTTAGATTCATTGATGAAATGAAAACGCATTTTGCAATGATTGGAATGGCGCATATTCATGATAATTATCCATTGTTTTATGAAGCAGTGAATGAAAAAGGTCTTTGTATTGCAGGACTTAATTTTGTGAATAATGCTGTTTACAATAATAAAAAAGAAAACGGAAGAAACAATATAACGCATTTTGAGGTTATTCCATATTTTTTATCAAGATTTCAAACAGTTTCTGAAGTGATGGAGGCTATTAAAAGTATTAATATAGTTGATACTCCTTATAATTCGGAGTTTCCAATTGCATATTTACACTGGATAATTGCAGATAAAGATAAATCAATTACTTTAGAATCTACATCGGATGGATTAAAAGTTTATGACAATCCTGTTGGAGTTTTAACAAATAATCCTCCTTTTGATATTCAACTTTTTTCTCTTAATAATTACATTAATCTTTCTTCGAAAAGAACTTCTTCAAAATCTTTTGGAGTATATGAATTGAATGAATATAGTCGAGGGATGGGGGCTATTGGACTTCCAGGTGATTTATCGAGTCAATCAAGATTTATTCGCGCTTCGTTTGTTAAACTTCATTCGCTTTCAAAGGGTGATGAAGAATCTAGTGTAAGTCAATTCTTTCATATTTTAAATAGTGTGGATCAACAAAGAGGCTGTGTAGAAGTGAGAGAAGATGAATATGAGATTACTATTTATACATCATGTTGTAATGCTTCAAAAGGGATTTACTATTATACTTGTTATGATAATCATCAAATTAATAAAATCGATATGAATAAAGTAAATCTTGAAAGTGATAAATTGTTTACTTATTCGTTAGCGAATAAAGAGAATATTAATGAACAAAACTGAATTAGATATTATTGGAAGAAGTAAATTTGAACCAACTTGTTCGATTTAAAATATTTTTGAATAGATAAATAAACATAAAAAAAGTCGTCCAATTTATATTAGTGACGACAATATTTTCACCGATTGATCGGATATTAATAATTTGGTGGAGCTGAAGAGGATCGAACTCTCTACCTCCTGAATGCAAATCAGGCGCTCTCCCAGGTGAGCTACAGCCCCAAATAATGGTCGGGAAAACAGGATTCGAACCTGCGACCCCCTCGTCCCAAGCGAGGTGCACTACCAAGCTGTGCTACTTCCCGATGGCGCGCTAAGCAAGAATCGAACTCGCAACCTCCAGATTCGTAGTCTGACACTCTATCCAGTTGAGCTATTAGCGCAACGCTAATATAATATAATTCTTTTCAACTGATTTTGCAAGTTTTTTTTAAAAAAATCTCTTACTATTTTTTTTGGAGGCTCCTACCGGATTTGAACCGATGATCACTGAGTTGCAGTCAGTTGCCTTACCAACTTGGCTAAGGAGCCATTCCGCTCTTTTCTTAACGCGTATTTTAGTATAACAAACCTGTTTTCTAAAATCAATTATTTTTTTACTATTTGTTTCATTATTCTTTTATATATCGTAGAATAATTGCTGGTGATGTATATGCAAACTATTTTAAGTGTACAAGATTTAGTGTTTGGATTTCCTACTCAAAATATCTTTGATGGAATTTCATTTAATGTATATGAAAAAGATCGTCTAGCAATTATTGGTGCGAACGGTACTGGAAAATCTACTTTATTGAAACTAATATTAGGAAAAGAAAAACCTAATAAGGGAGTTCTTGCTTTATCAAAGAGTATTTCTATTGGGTATCTTTCACAAGAAGTGATTACTGATATTAATAATACTTTATATGAGGAAGCATTATTAGTCTTTGATAATGTTATTAAATTAGGAAAAGAATTAGAAAAGATGGAGATTGCTCTTGCGAATAATCCTAGTGATATTTCTCTTATGAATGAATATGGTAAGAAACAACATTACTATGAAATCAATCATGGTTATGATTATCAATATTTAATTGAAATGATGTTATCTAAGTTTGGATTTTCCAAAGAAGAGTTTTCTCGACCAATTAGTTCTTTTTCTGGTGGAGAGAAAACGAAGATGAGTTTTGTAAAATTACTTCTTACAAGACCAGATTTATTGATATTAGATGAACCTACTAATCATTTAGACTTATCGACTATTGAATGGTTAGAAAATTATTTGCAAAGTTATGAAGGCACACTAGTCTTTGTATCACATGATAAATACTTTATTAATTCTCTTGCTACGAAGATTATTGAAGTAGAGGATTATCATATTGAAACGTATAAAGGTAATTACGATTATTATGTCAAAGAAAAACAAACCCGATATGAGTCACAATTAAAGGCTTTTAATGTTCAACAAAGAGAGATTGCAAGAATGCAGAGATTTATCGAATTCTATCGTTATAAACCTAGATTTGTTTCTCGTGTTCATGATAGAGAAAAGAAACTAGAACATATGAAAAAAATAGATAAGCCAAAAGGTGAGGAAAGAACTATTAATATTTCTTTTAAAGGAGAAGCATTAGAAGGGAAAAAAGTTATTGGACTAGAGAATCTTTCAATTGGGTACGCTAATGATAATCCTTTGATCACTGGTATTAATGCTTTAGTATTTGGAAAAGATCGTCTTGCGATTATGGGCGATAATGGAACTGGTAAAACTACATTATTGAATTGTATATTAGGAAACATTAAACCACTTGATGGTAATATTGTTCGTTATCGTAGTTGTAAAATTGGTTATATCGATCAACATCATCTAGATATTAAAGGAAAAGAAACAATGACTGAAAATATGTTAGAAGAGTTTCCTTTAATGGGTGAAAAAGAAATCTATAATCATCTAGGTAAATTTAATTTTCATGATGATGATTTCTTTAAGCAATTAGATATGCTTTCTGGTGGAGAAAAGATGAGACTATTGCTTGCAAAAATCATATTAAGAGAATATGACTTACTATTACTAGATGAACCTACAAACCATTTGGATTTATTAACTAAACAAGCTCTTGTTAGAGCATTAGATGATTATGAAGGAACAATCATCTTTGTTTCTCATGACCGTTTCTTCGTTGATGAAATTGCAAATAAGGTATTATATTTTACTTCTCATCAATCATTTTATCATGATGGTAATTATGAGACTTTTAAAGAAAAGGAACAACAATTATTCATTTTAGATGATAAGAAGAAGGAAAATGAAGTTGCTCCTAAAATAAAAGAAAAGAAACAATATATTTCAACTAGTAAATTGGAAGATAAAATCGAACGAATTGAAAGAAAGATTAAAGAATTAAAAGAATCGCAATTTGAAGAAGAAAATTATTTAGATTTAAAGAAAATGAAAGCGATAGAAGAAGAGATTATTTCCTTAACAAACGAGTTAGAAAAACTTGAAATAGAATATCTATCGAGACAATAAAAAATACTTGAAGTATAAAAATAAGTGTGCTAATATTGTAAATGCGTCGAGGGAGAAAGTATGTTAATTGATGAAATCAAAAAAGCTAAAATGATCGCAATGAAAGAGAAAGATTCAGATGCAAGAGCAATCTATGATATCATTGCAAATAAGTATCTTCTTGCTTCAATTGAACTAAGAGAAAAAGGAACAGAAATTTCTGATGTTGATATGCTAAAAATCATTCAAAAAACTATTAAAGAATTGGATGATGAAAAATCATCGTTCGAAGCAGCAGGAAGAGATGTATCATCCTTCATTCATCAAAAAGAAGTACTTCAAAAATACTTACCAAAGATGTTAACTGAAGAAGAAATTAAAGAGGAAATCTTAAAATTAGATGATAAATCTATCCCATCAGTTATGAAACATTTTAAAACTAACTTTGCTGGTAAAGTTGATATGGGCTTAGTTAGTAAGATTGCTAAATCAATTTAGTAATCACACACTAGGGGTGTAGTACAGTGGTAGTACAACGGTCTCCAAAACCGCTGATGCGAGTTCGATTCTTGCCACCCCTGCCATGCAGGGTACTAATAACGATATTGCTCAAAATATCGTTTTTTTTGTTCTTACGGGTTATTGTAGGGGTGGCAAGATTCGAACTACTAGGTTTGTGGTTCGAATGATAGTTTCTTGAACATTAGTGATTTTATTTAATTTTGATATGATTATTACTGCTACTTGATTATCTCAATTTTGACATCCTCTCTAATAAGAAATATTGGTTTATGAGATAATATAATTTTATATTAATAGTAGCTATAATAATACGCATTTCCACTTAGATATACACTAGAACTAATCATCGAAAATGTATCCGGATTTAGTTTTAATTTATAATCAAAACGCGCAGTTAATGTTTGAGTTTTTGGTGTATCCTTATCGCATTTGATGGTATAAGTAAATGGTTTTTCATTGTATGGTAGAGGTTTTCCGTTTGATGCTTCTTCTATATAGAAGCATATGTCCCAATAAATTGTTCCAATTGCATATTCATAATCGGAAATAAGAGTAATATCGATGGAGAAGATAATTCCATTGATTAAATATGATTCATCACTTACATTAATGAATTCGTAAGAAGTGATGGATATTTCAAATGCTTTATTTGGTGATTGTACTGCGACTTCCTCGTATTCAGTAATAATCATAATCAAATTAAAGAATGAACAAGCATTTTTAGTTAAGTCTTTTGCTATTAACATGATGCTATATTCTCCTACATTAGTAAAATCATATTCTCCAGAATAATATTCTATCGAGGACGATAAATCTTTTTCATCAAAACTTATCGCTTTGATCCCCCAAGATGAAAAGGAAAATGAAGTGTATTTATTAATTGCAAAAGTAATTACTCCTTTATTTGTTTTTTGGTTATTATGATAGAATACCGGTGCATAATAATCATTTGTTGTGATTTGGTAGTCATATGTTTTTGTATCTCCATGATAAGAAGTATATGCGGTAATAGATATATTACATGTTCCTACTCCAATGACGGTGAAAGAATTGTTATTTGAAGATAATTTGATAATATTAGGATTAGATATTTCAATTGATAAAGAAGCATTCTGTGGAGTTAGCTCTAACGGAAAAGAATATGTAGATCCTTTTCGATATTCTATTTCATTTTCTTTTTTATTAAATGTTTTGGCTATCGTTTTTACGTTTAATAATAGATAAGCTTCATATGAATTATATGTCGCGGATAATATAGCTTCTCCATTTGATTTTCCTGTAACATTACCAGATGAATCCACATCAAATATTGATTTATTGGAACTTTTCCAGGAAACACTTGATGATGAAATGTTAATGACATCACCACTATTGCTTTTTGCAACCACTTCAAATGAATTAAATCCACCATTAGTAAAAATTAGATTCTCATTCATTTTATTCTCAGCGCTCTTTCTTCTAATTTCAAAAGAAGAAATAGTATTCATATTATTAATAGATGAAGAAAGTGTGCTGCTTGCCTTCGAATTAGACGTAATAAAACTGCAAGAACACAAAATAAGTAGAAATAATTGTAATAGCAAGATGATTCTTTTCATACTTTGATTTTAAATGAATAAGATATATATTGCAAATCCCACATATTAATATTTATTTAATTATTTAAAAGAATTTTTTTGTTTTTCTACGAATTATATTAGTAGGAGATGAATTAATATATGAAAAATAATGGAATAAGCAATGAAAAAAGATTAGTTGAAGAAATAAACGGAAAAACAATATTAGAAGTTAATAGTAATATTCGTTCTTTCTTGAAAGAATTATTTGGTAATATCGATGAAGAAGTGCCATTTAATGCAAGTTTATTTACTCGTACTGCAAAACCAGATATCTATATCACATACAAGAATCGAATAAAGTTTATTAGTGTCAAATCTGGGAAAACTGATGCCATGCATCTTGAGAGAATTAAGGATTTTATTCTATTTTTAAGAGAATTAGGTGTAAGTAAAGAAACGCAAAAGACGATATTACTATTTCATTATGGTGATGGAACTTTAACTGGAGAAGGAAAGGTGAGAAAACCTTATGAAGAATTAATCAACGAAATGAAAAATCAAATAAAGAAAGCAAATGAAGAATTAAATTCATCAAAAATAATCACAGAAATGTTCTATCGTTCGGCGATAAAAGGGAATGAATATCGATCAAATGGAGTAGATTATTTCTATTATGGAAATGCTGAGTATGGAGTGTATACTAGCAAAGAAGAGTTATTAAGTTTTATATTACGCAAGAAGCATTATTCTTTTAACACAATCCATATTGGTCCAATGACTATTCAACCATATCTTAGGGATGTTAATCATAATTCGAAAAATACATTTAAAAGAGATTTTGTCCAAGTAAAATGGCATTATTTTCTTGCGGATATGGAAAATGCTAAATGCGTATTTCGTGTTTAATTAATTCAAGTAATTATATTACTGCTCCTCCTTCTGATATTTTAGTATTTACTTGATAGTATAAAAGGAGAAACGAGCCACCAAGTAACGCTATACTACCTATATATCGAATGAATTCAATTCTTTCATCTTCTGTATGTATGGATAATTTATAGAAATAATAATTTCTTGCTACGAAGTATAGATAAAGAAGAACGGTGATAACAACTATTGTTATATAGATTCTTTTTGCATCTTTGGCCTTTTGGATATTTGATGAACGTAGGTATTCTTTTTGCTTCCTATCACCAACAATATCTAATATTGCAAGGATAATAAAAATAACCCATAAAAGATCCTCAAAATTCAATCTTCTTATTTCTTCAAGAGTGGTTTCGGCCATATAATATTTTATGAGATTACTCGTTTAAAAATTATTAAAGGTTAATTTTATAAAAATATGTTAAATATTGCTCCAATGAAAGATTTTTGGGTAATTTGTTTATGAATGTGATATTATCTATTGTGGAGGTTTTATTATGCGTAAACAATTTCTTTTATTAGGTGGTTTTTTATTACTATTATCTTCTTGTAAGGTAAACAAAGTATCTAGTTCTTCTTCTCAATCTTATTCTTCGAGTATTGAACTAAGTCAAAACAATATATCTTCATCAATAAGTACTTCATCAAGTGATGAAAGTAGTGAAAATATATCTTCTAGTGATTCTATCTTTTCTTCATCTATTAGCTCATTATCTAGTAGTAATATTGCATCATCGTCTTTGAGTGAATCAATTGTTTCTTCATCAATAAGTACTTCATCAAATGATGAAGGTAGTGAAAGTATATCTTCTAGTGATTCTATACTTTCTACATCTATTAGCTCATTATCTAGTAGTAATATTGCATCATCATCTTTGAATGAATCAATTGTTTCTTCATCACTTTCTTCTCTTAGTACATCAATAAGCAATGTCGAAAAGGCATATGTCGACTTATCAGAATGGAAGAATTATTTATTCCATGATGGAGATTATAGTGAGATGAATTCTGAATGGACTTATTACTATAATACGAGCAAGAATCCTAATAATGTAGTTAGAGGAGACAAATACGGAGTAGATTTAAATAAAGATAAACAAAGATTATGTTCTCCAACCTTTTATCCTTGGGAAAAAGTTGAGATCAATATTAAGATGAGATTTGTTCCTCGTTCAAGTACAGCGTATAAGACAATCAAAAATAAACCTCAATTAATTGTTTCTTGCTACGACGAGAATAGAAATAAAATAGGTAGTGAAGAAATAGAGATAACAAAGAGTAAAATTCCAAGTTCGGATAGAGAATTCTATACATTGAAATTAGATGTATATAATAATAGAATGTATTCCTTTGATATTGAATATGGTAATAGCGTTGAATACTCGGGTACAAAATGGTATACATATGCGATCAATGAAATTGGCTTAAAAGGATGGCCATATAGTAAAAGATAATATGATTAGAAAAATTTGTAGAGATAATAATTTCCTTTCTCTTCCTTCCACTAATGCAACAAGGGACGATATAGTGTATGGTAGAGATTTATTAGATACGCTAATGGATAATGCTTCCTCATGCGTTGGGATGGCTGCGAATATGATTGGAGTAAATAAAGCGATTATCGCTTTTATTGATGAAAACAAATACGTAGTAATGTATAATCCGAGAATCATTAGATATTATGGAAAGAAGTATTCAGTTTACGAAGGATGTTTATCGCATGAAGGAAAGAAAAATGTCGAAAGATATGAGAAAATTCAAGTACAATTTCAAAATGAAGATTTTAAAGTATTAGTTAAAACATATTCAGGTTTTACTGCTGAAATTATTCAACACGAAATTGATCATTTGTTTGGAAAGTTGATTTAAGATGATTAAGAAGAAAAAGAATAACGTAAAAAACGTGAATAATAATAAGAAAATGACTAAAGAAAAAGATAATAATGCTAAGAAAACTAAAAGTTCTTCTTTTAAGCATGGAGAATATAAAAAAAGACCAATTGAAATGCCTAAATATAAGGTGAATAGAAGTGTAGGATTATTAGAATTTTTATTAGAAACTTTAAAAGGAAAATCGAGAAATAATATTAAATCTCTTCTTTCTCATTATCAAGTATTAGTTGATGGAACTCCAATCTCTCAATTTGATTTTTTACTTGCAAAAGGTGATGAGATATCTATTTCTCCTACTCCAGTTAGAAAGATTGATAGAGAAAAAAGCAAGATAGATATTATCTATGAAGATGATGATATTATCGCGATAAATAAGCCTAGTGGATTATTATCTATTCCATCTGATAATGAGACTTCATATACTGCATATCGCTTGATGACGGATCATGTTAGAAAGTTGAATCCAAGAAATAGAATATATGTCGTTCATCGTATTGATAAAGAAACATCAGGAGTTTTGATCGCTTGTAAAAATGAATCATTAAGAGATGCATTGCAAGATTCCTGGAATGATTTAGTTAAGGATAGAGGATATTATGCAATTATCGAAGGAAAACTTGAAAAGAAGGAAGGTACGATTAAATCTTGGTTAAGAAAAGCGGAAAAAACAAATCTAATGTATTCTGCAAGGAAAAAAGGTGATGGAAAACTTTCGATAACGAATTATAAAGTTATCAAAGAAAACGATGATTATTCCTTACTTGATGTTCATATCGATTCAGGAAGAAAAAATCAAATTAGAGTTCATATGAAAGATCTCGGACATAAGATTATAGGAGATGAAATGTATGGGTCCACTAATGATCCATTAAATAGACTTGGATTACATGCGTATTCTTTAGAATTTTTAAATCCATTGAATGGAAAAAAATATAAATTTAAAACTAGAATGCCAAAGGAATTTGAAGAATTATTTTGTAAATAAAAAAATATATCTTTTATAAAGCGACTTATTGCCTCAGTAAAAGATATTTTTTTAAATGTTGGAGTATGATGGATGTAATTTTAATACTAAGAGGATTTTAGTTATTCCAGCGACTAAATAGAGAATTCCTCCTATTTTAAGTAATTGAGTAGTATTTATAATATCGGTTGAACCAATGATTATAATTACGATTCCTCCTAGAAATATTATTAATGAATAGATTAAGTCCACAATCCAATGATGCTCATTTATCGTTTTTATATCTAGAGTAAACGAGAAGTGCTGAATCGCGAAATATATTAAGAACACGCAAATTACAATTGGGATAATTTGTATGAATTGTTGTTGGAATAATACAATTATAAGTGATAGCAAGATAAGGATAATGCTTCTTGTTAGAAGAGATTGATTGTTATCCTTTAACATGTAAAAGAATCCGAATAAATAGAATAATCCAATTATAAGACATATCCCTGCAAGAACATTGCATAAAATACAGATATCAAAGAAAGATAATGTAAAGCATATAATGCCTACAATAGAAAATATTACACTTTCAAATAATTTTTCACTTTTTTTGTTCTTTAATACATCCATTTTTCTCACCTTCATAATTATATCATTTGAAATAAATAATATAAATATTATTATTTTAGTTTTTTTCTATGTTTTTTTCTTTATGCTATTCTTTTTCTTTCCAAAATATAGTAGAGTTAATTAAGAAAAGAGAGAAGTATTATGTATAGTAAAATAACTCCAATAGACATGAAAAGGAAACCTAGAAAGGCAATATGGTTTCTAAGACCAATCATTTATCTAGGTTCGATTTTTGATACTATAAGAAACAGATGTAAAATTGAAAAGATTAATTGTAAGAATCTTAAATGGCCTTATTTAATCGTTGCAAACCATGCTTCATTTCTAGATTTTGAAGTTAACGAATTAGCAACTTTCCCACACAATACTTCATATATTTGCTCCATTGAAGAATTTGTTGGTAGAGAATGGCTGATGAGGGGAATTGGAGCATTTCCAAAAAGAAAATACACAAAAGATTTAAGAGTCGTTAAGAATACATTGCATTGTATAAAGAATTTGAGAAATAGCGTTACTATCTATTCGGAAGCAAGATATACAATATGCGGTATCAATGAAAGAATCGATCATGCGATGGGAAAACTTGCAAAAATCGCAGGAGTTCCGGTAGTTACCTTGATGTGTCATGGAAATTTCCTTTCTTGTCCACATTGGGATCAAAAACATCCTAGAAAATTAAGACATTACGCTGAATTTAAATGTATTGTTGATATGGATGAAATTAAGACTCTAACTGCTGAAGAAATCCAATCTAGGATTGAAAAAGAATTCGTATATGATGATTTTAAATGGCAATATGATAATAAAATTAAAATCAAATCGAAATTGAGAGCAAATAATATTCATAATGCTCTATATAAGTGTCCTCATTGTTTAAAGGATTATTCGATGAATTCTTCTTTAACAGAATTATTTTGCACTAATTGCGGAATAAATTACCATATGGATGAATATAGCCGTCTTCATGCGACAAATGGAGAAACTAAATTTGAACACGTTCCAGATTGGTATCGATGGGAAAGAGATGAAGTTCGAAAAGAAATTGAGGAAGGAACATATCATTTTGATGATATTGTTAGAATTGAACATCTAGATAATGCTAAACTTGGATTTAGAACACTTGGACATATTAAATTTACGCACGATATGGATGGAATTCATTTACATGGAAAATTGGATGATGGAACGAATTTTGACTTTGATAACGCTCCAATTAATACTCCTTCTATCCATGTCGAATATAATTTTAAGAAGAAAGGAACAAAGATTAGAGGTCAAGCAATCGATATAAATACAGAGAATGATACTTGGTTTATCTATCCTCAAACTAATGATAGAGTTTTAACTAAGATTCATTTGGCAGTAGAATGTTTATTCGATAAAGCTAGTGAAGAATAATAGTATGAAAATAAGAGATTTTGAGATAAAGGGTTGTATTTTTGATTTAGATGGAACGCTACTAGATTCTTGCTCAATCTGGAGTGAAGTAGATAAGAATTTCTTTAAAAAGAGAAATATGGAAGTACCATCGGATTATGCTAAAGCCATAATGGCATTGGGACTAAAAGAATCTGCAGAATATACAAAAAGAACATATAGTTTAGATGATTCTATTGAAGACATTATGAATGAATGGCTAAACGATGTGCAAAAGAAATATGAACATGAAGTTAAATTGAAAAATAATGCGAGAAAATATTTAAAGAAATTAAATGAAAATGGAATTCCACTTGTTATTGCAACGGCCAATACAAGCGAATGTTATGCTCCTTGTATCGATAGATTAGGTATTACGAAATATTTTATCGGAGCATACGATGTAAGAAATTTCAAAGACGGAAAGAAAAATCCGGAAATCTTTGTTAAATGTGCAGAAGGAATGAACTTAAAGCCAAATGAGATTATGGTATTTGAAGATAGTGTTGTCGCTTTAGAAACGGCTAAAAAAGCCGGATTTATCACTTGTGGAGTCTATGACTCTACATGTGGGAATGAAAACGAAAAGAAAAACATTTCTGATATATACATTAATGATTTTGGTGAATTGATGTAATTGTTGATAATTTATTATCAATTATCAATGTGATTTGTTATAATTTGATAGGTATAGAGGAGGAAAATAAAAAGTATGAAACCTGTACTATTAGTTATTATGGATGGAGTTGGGTTCTCCAAAACTGGCTTAGGAGACGCAGTTACACTTGCAAACACACCAACTTTAGATCATTTTTTAAAAACATATCCAAATGTTAGAGTAAAAGCACATGGACCAGCAGTTGGTCTTCCAAGCGATGATGATATGGGAAACTCTGAAGTAGGTCATAACGCATTAGGGTGTGGTCAAATTTATTCTCAAGGAGCAAAACTTGTCAATGAATCAATTGAATCTGGTAAGATGTATGATTCTTCAGCATGGAAAGAAGAAATTGAAAATGCTAAAAATCATAATTCAACATTGCATTTTATCGGTCTATTAAGCGATGGTAATGTTCATTCAAATATTAGCCATTTGATCAACATGATTAAACAAGCTAAGAAAGATGGCGTTAAAAAAGTTAGAGCTCATATCTTATTAGATGGAAGAGATGTTCCTTCAACTAGCGCATTAACCTACGTTGATCAATTAGAAAATTCTTTATCAGAATTAAACGATGATACATTTGATGGAGCAATCGCATCAGGTGGTGGACGTATGAAAGTTACGATGGATCGTTACCAAGCAGATTGGGCAATGGTTGAAAGAGGATGGCATGCTCATGTTCTTGGTGATGCTAGAGGATTTGGAAGTGCAAAAGAAGCAATTGAAACATTTAGAAATGAAAATCCTGGAATCATCGACCAAGATTTACCTGCTTTTGTCGTAGTTAAAAATAACGAACCTATTGGAAAAATTGTCGATAATGATTCAGTGATTTTATTCAATTTCCGTGGTGATCGTGCAATTGAGATTTCTATGGCATTTGATCAAGTAGATTTTGATAAATTTGATAGAATTGTAGTTCCAAATGTATGTTATGCTGGATTATTACAATATGATGGAGATTTAAAACTTCCTAAGAGATTCTTGGTAAATCCACCAGAAATCAAACGTACATTAACAGAAGTATTAGTCGAGAATAACATCAATGAATTTGCTTTATCAGAAACGCAAAAATTCGGACATGTCACATATTTCTGGAATGGTAATAGATCAGAAAAAGTATCAGAAGAATTAGAAACTTGGGTTGAGATTCCTTCTGATAACGTATCGTTTGACCAAAGACCTTGGATGAAATCTGCAGAAATTACAGATGTGATGATTGATGCATTAAAATCTCACAAATATCAATTTTTACGTTTGAATTATCCAAATGGAGATATGGTAGGACATACAGGTTCATTAGATGCAACAATCTGTGCGATGGAAGCAGTTGATTTAGGTTTAGCTCGTCTTTATAAAGTATGTAAAGAAGAAGGATATACAATGGTTGTTACCGCAGATCATGGAAATGCAGATGAAATGCTTGAAAAGAATAAAAAAGGAATTGTTCAAGTAAGAACTGCACACTCTTTGAATGCTGTTCCATTTATCGTTGTTGACGATGATATTAAAGTAGAATTAAAGGATGGAGAATTCGGTTTAGCTAATGAAGCCCCATCAATCTTAAAACTATTAGGTATTGAAAAACCAGAATCTTGGGAAGAATCAATTATTAAATAAAGATGTGGAGTAGTTTTACTACTCCATATTCAGTTAGGAGAATGAAATATGAATATTGAGTTTATTAAATTAGAAAAAAAGATTCTTAAATTATGGTATGTGATTTCTACTATCTTATTTATTTTATCTTTAGTTTCAATATGGGGGATATGCTTATTTGCAAATGACAGTGATACGATTGTTATAACTATTCCATCAGTCATTATTGGTGGCGTTTTATCTTTTGTATTTCTCGTTTTATTATATGGGTATCCTTCTTTACTTTATAGATCATATTCGTATTATTATAACGATGATAGAATCATCATTAATAAAGGTGTTTTCTTTAAACATCATATAGTTGTTCCAGTTTGTCAAATTCAAGATTTGCATATCTATGAAGGACCATTAATGCAAATTATGAAACTTGATGGAATTATTATTTCTACTGCAGGAAGCAATTACATTATTAAAGGCTTATCAAGAAAAGATAGTGAAAAGATGATAGAATCTTTAGAAGCAAATCTACGTAAACGCTTGGAGGAATTAAAAGATGAAAAACTTCACTAAGAAATATTTTGCTTATCGTTGTTTCATCAATTTAATTTATACGTTATTCGTGCTATTTTTATTTGTTACTTCAATATTTGAAGCCTTTTTAGAAAAAACAGATGGAGATAATGTTGTTATTGAATCTCGTTATCTTTTATATGTAGCAATTGGATATGTTGTTTTATATGCTATAATTACAATTTTTTCTTACTTGTACTATAAATTATCAGGATATGAGATTAATGATAAGCAAGTGATTGTAAAAAGAGGTGTCTTATTTAAAAGAAAGACGGTTATTGATTTAGAAAATGTCCATTCTGTCAATTCAAAACAAGGTATCATTCAAAAACTATTTAAGATTTCTACTTTATTAATTGATTCTGGTTCAACTAATACTTCTCATCAAGCAGAAGCTTCGATAATTGAAGATGAGAATGTCGTTAATGAATTAATCGATGTTTTAAAAGGAAAAAAGAGGGTAGAATCATCTAACTCAACTTCTTATTTAGAAAATGAACATAGTGAGAATAATTCACTATATAACTTTACTTCGAAAAGAAAAGTGATATATGGGTTGATATATGGCACAGTTTTTGCGTTAGTACTATTTTTCTCTATTGCGTTTACAATGATATTATCTTACGTTATATCGAATCTTTCTTCTGAACCAAATAGCTTTGGTGAAATTGCATTTGTATTAATTATTTGTTCTATCATTTTAATCATTGGTTCTTATGTTATTGCATTTGCTTATTCATTTATTAGATATTATGGATTTAAATTATATAAAGAAAATGATTCTTTAATTATCGAATATGGATTGCTTGTTAAAGTTAAGAATACTATGAAATTAAATCGTATAAAAGCGATTAAAGTTGAAAGAGGACTTCTTGAAAGAATGTTTAAATATGCGACGATAAAGCTTGAAGTTATTGGCTATATTGAATCATCAAATAATGGTAATGGCAATCAAGCTACTATTGGAGTTCTTGTTCCTTTATGTAAGGAGAGTGAAGTAAATTCTATTATTGAATCTGTTTCACCTTCATATGTCCCTAAAGCACAACAAGGAAAAGCTAAATCATTTATTTCATATTTTACTTGGACCAATATCATCTTATTATTTGCACTTATTATTCCATATTTATTTGGAGTAATGGTTCTTCTTAATTATAACTTGATTAATGATTTATGGATTATTTCTTCAATTGTTGGAGCAACATACTTATTAGTAAATATCATCGTTCTATTTGTATCCTTATTCGATAGGAATAATCAAGATATCATCATTGATGATAATCGATTGATTATATATCATGGAGGAATTATTCGTAGAACTACAATTATCCAAAGGCATAATGTTATTGCTATTGAGGATGTTACTACAAAATGGAGAAAAGAAAAGGGAATATTCTCTTACCGTATCCATATTCGAACGAATAATATGACTAATGTTATACATGTCAATTTTATTGATGAACATAAGAAAGATGAATTATTAAATCTTCTAATATTTTAAAGGAGTAATATGAAACAAGAATTAATTATGGTTAGATTCGGGGAATTATCAACAAAAGGTAAGAACCGAATGAATTTTATCAATCAATTAGGATTGAATATTAAAAGGATGCTTAGATCTTATACAAAACTTACTTATGAAGTTAGACGAGATCATATCTATATTCATTTAAATGATGAACCATTTGAAGAAATAAAAGAATTATTAAAAGACGTTTCAGGTTTATCGAGTTTTTCTCTTGTATATAAGGTTGAAAATAATATTGATATAATGAAGGAAGCTTGCTTAAAACTCGCAGAAGAAGAGAATAAACATACTTTTAAAATTAAAGCGCGAAGAGCAGAAAAATCTTTTCCAATGATAAGTGATGAGATTAATCGCACGATTGCTTCTTATATTTTGAAAAATTCTTCATACAAGGTTGATGTTCATAATCCTGATTTATTAATATCATTAATTGTAAGACAAAATGAAACGTACATTTATCTTAATTCCATTGAAGGAACAGGAGGCTATCCTTTAGGAGTTGCTGGAAAAGGAATGATGATGATGTCTGGAGGAATCGATTCTCCGGTTGCTTCTTATTTAATGATGAAAAGAGGAATTCGTTTGGAGTGTATTCATTTTGCTGCACCTCCATATACGAGTGAAGCAGTGATAACTAAGATTACTGATCTTTGTAAAGTCCTTTCTTTCTATCAAGGTAATGTTAAACTTTTTATCGTTCCGTTTACTAATTTACAAGAACAAATTTATAAATATGCGAAGGAAAGTTATGCAATTACTATTATGCGTAGAATGATGTATCGTATCACAGAGATAGTTGCAAATAGAAGAAATGCACTTGTAGTTTGTAATGGAGAATCAATTGGACAAGTTGCTTCTCAAACATTACAAAGCATGAAATCGATTGAGAATGTTTGTTCGCTACCAGTTATTAGACCACTTGCAATTTTTGATAAAGTTGAAATCATTAAGATTGCAAAAAAGATTGGAACATATGACATCTCTATTAGACCATATGAAGATTGCTGCACAATTTTTGATCCAAAGAATCCAACTACTCAACCAAATATGGAAAAGATTAAGAAGATTGAAGATTCGTTTGATTGGCAAAGTCTAGTTGAAGAGTGTGCAAACAATTTAAGAGTTATTAATATTGATGAAAACTATGAAGCGCTTGACGATTCAATAAATAATCTATTTTAGATATAAAACTGATAAGAATGTGAATAATAACTATATGATAGTTCTATATTGCATCTTATTAGTTTTTTTATTGCTTCTTTGGTTTTTATTTGTTTATGATTTTAGAATGATTATTCTAATTGAAAATGATTCATTAGTCATTAGAACATTTTTTATTAAGATTTATGAAGCTAGAAACCAAAAATTGTTTAATCTTATATATAATTCTATCCCAAGAAATCGAAAGATGCTTGAAAAAGATATCGATTATTCAAGACTAATTTATCTAATCCATATTGATTATTTAGAAAACATGATGGAATTTGTATCATATAATTCTTATATTCTAGTAACATCACTAGTTAATGGGAATCTTGATATAATAAAATATCTTCTTTCAAAATACGTGAAAAAGTATAATTTTCATTTAAGAGTTAATAATAAGAATATGTTTAGAATAAAAGCGAAAATACGATTCAATATTGGAATCATTATTCTTAATATAATAAAAATCAAATTGAGGTATAAGAATGAAGAAAACATTAAGTGAAATATTAGATATATCATTTGAGAGTATAAATGGATTATTAGATTCAAAAAAAATCATCGGAGAAATGATAAAGGTAGATGAAGAAACAACAATTATCCCTCTTACTAGAATGACTTATGGCCTTGGAAGTGGTGGAAGTGAATTTAAATTAGGAAACGAAAAAGAAAAAGATAATAATCTTCTTTTTGAAAGCGCAAATGAATCTTATCCATTTGGTGGAGGAACTCTTTTAGGAATAAATATGACTCCTGAAGCTTTTCTTGTAATTCAAAAAGGGAATGTGAAAATGATAAAAAATAATGAGAAAAACGACATTTATAAGACATTGATAGAATTTTTGCAAAATACTCTTAAAATGAGAAAATAACGATAATTTTACAATCATAAAGCATATTTCGAATTATTAAAAAAATAGGAAAAATAATAAAAAATTAATTGATTTAAATATTGTGTTTTGTTAATATAAAAAAGTCGAGTGTGAGAGCACTCTGACCGTGTATGTTTAGATTCTACCCCCTTAATACTCTAAACAACCGAGCATAGATAATATTATGCAAAAGAAGTCCGTAAGGGCTTTTTTTGTTTTATTATTTTTTTCTATTTTAAAATGAGAAAATTGATAGAAATATTTACATAAAAAAACCTTCCGATAGGAAGGTTAATTAACTATTTAGCTAATTGTTTTTTAGCTGCATCAACAATCTTTTTGAAACCTGCTTCATCTGTGATTGCCATTTCTGAAAGCATTTTTCTATTGATGTTGATTCCTGCAAGTTTTATACCATGCATTAATTGTGAATAAGATAAATCATAATTACGTGCAGCAGCATTGATTCTAACAATCCAAAGCTTTCTGTAGTCGGATTTGATTTTTCTACGTGATACATATGCATAGTGCATTGAGTGCATTACTTGTTCATGAGCTGTTTTGAATAATAAGTGCTTTGAACCGAAGTAACCTTTAGCTCTTTTAAGAACTTTTTTTCTTCTTGCGTGTGTAACTGTTCCGCCTTTTACTCTCATCTTCTTGTCCTCCTACTTTTGAATTAATGCGCTAACTCTCTTTAAGTCTGAATTTGAAAGAGTGTTTGGCATTCTTAAATGTCTTTTTTGCTTTGTTGATTTGTTGTGGCTTAAATGGGAAACGTGTGAATGGAAAATTTTAACCTTTCCTGAGCCTGTTACGTGCATTCTTTTTAATAAAGCACGTTTTGATTTCATTTTTGGCATGATTTTGTCCTCCTATTTTTTTATTTTCGATGCTAAAACGCAATATAAGATTTTTCCATCTAAATTTGGCTTCTTTTCAACTGTACATAATTCAGCTACATTTTCGATGAAACGATTCATAACTTCTTCACCAACTTCTGTGTGAGATAGTTGTCTTCCTCTGAAGCGAAGTGTGACTTTTACCTTATCACCATTATTAAGGAATTTTGTTGCTTGTTTTACTCTTGTTTCAAAGTCATGGATACCGATAACTGGAGAAAGTTGAATTTCCTTTGTTTCGATCTCTTTTGCTTTTTGAGCAATTCTCATATCGTGAGCTTTCTTTTGTTGAGCAAAGCGATATTTACCATAGTCTAGAATTTTGCAGACTGGTGGGTTAGCTTCTTTTGCAACACATAGAAGATCGAGATTTTGAGATTCTGCTAATTGCATTGCTTTGAATCTTGGCATAATGCCTAATTGTTCTCCATTTGATCCTACAACACGAACTTGAGGGAAACGGATATCATAGTTGACTAAATCGTCATTTGCGTTCTTTTGAACTTGCTTTCCTTTAATAATAATAGAATCCTCCTTATATGAAATAAAAATGGGTACAGAATCCTGCGCCCATCATAATACATACTATAAACTTAGAATGTAGCAATTTACCAATTTAGTAACTAAATCTGGTGAGAAGTCTGAGCGCCTCTTCTTTCCACAAATTTTATTTGCGAATTTATTCTACAAGTTATTATATGAATAGTCAAGTGAAAAAATCTCAATTTTATAATATTTTTGCTATTTTTGCTATTTTTCTTATTAAGAAGATTATTATCTATTAATCCTAATTAATAACATAAATGAATTGGCTTAATGTTACTTCAATTTCAATGATGTTATCTGATAAGTAATAGATGTTTTGTCCAAATATTCCTCCACTTCTAGAATACAATACTTCCTTAAATGTGAATTTGACCTTATTATTTGCGGATAAATTTTGCAATATCCTATTCGCATTATCAAGGGAAGAAATTTCAACATCATTAATCTTTTCTAAAGCATAGAACGAATTATACTTTCCTTCGGTAAACGAAGCAAAATCTTTGATTCCTTTATTTATACAATCACTATTATTATCAATCGAAGATACATAGATGATTTCCTTTTGACTTGATAGGGAACTATTGGCATAGATTGTCGCAGAGGATAGATTCAATCCTGGATTTGTTTCTCCTTCCATGTATCCTAGATTAGTTCCATTATTGTGGTAAGTTGTAATAATTGAATTAAAACAAGAAAATGCATTGTTCGAAGGAATCGCAAAATTTAATCCTTCATAATTTGAATAACCTGAATTGACGATTCCAATTAATAAGCCTTCTTTATTAAATAACGCTCCTCCTGAATTTCCAGAATTAATCGCCGCATCAGTTTGAAATAAAGACATATAGCCAATTGAATCGATATATACCTCTCTTTCTTTAGCTGAGATTATACCATGAGTAACTGAACCACCTAATATTCCTAATGGATTACCGATTGCAATCACTTCATCGCCTACTCGAACTTTAGAAGAATCACTAGTAACAGTTGCAATATTTAGTTCTTGATCACTAGCGATTTGTAATACTGCAATATCATTTTTAGGAGAACTTCCAATTAGTCTTCCTTCATAAGTTGTATTTTTGTCTTCACTTGAGTATGTGACTACATCGAATGATAAGGCATTATCAACTACATGGTGATTAGTAATAACATAATAATATGATTCTGATTTTCCAACTATTACTCCTGATCCTGCACTAGAAAAATTAGTCCCATATGAATATATATCAACAACGGTTGGTTTGATATCAACTATCACATCTGCAAGAGAAGAATAAGTAGTTGTGTCATTATAATTGACATTGACGATTTCTTTTTGAAGATCACTTGTTTCAAGATAATTGATACTACTTGTATTTATTGAAGAACTAGTAGAATTAGATTTACAACTGGAAAAAGAGAATAAGAGTAGAGTAGAAATACATAACGATAATAAGATTTTTTTGCTTTTCATATTTGCCTCCAAGATAATTACATATATTATATTTATTTTATCACTATAAATTTTTTTTGTTAAGAGAGAAAGAATGAAATAAAATTATAAAATAATTTTAAAAAATATTATTTATTTGTGAAAAGATATGCTTATGGTAATGAAACTGAATTAATAATGAATTTCTCCATCTAGTCAAGTAAAACATATTATGATATAATACAAGTGTCTAGGGGCTCTATAGCGTTTCCTACATATGAATTTCGGGAGTTTTTTTAACTTATATCGAGTTGAAGGCCGTTGGTTTAAATTATATATTGATTTATTCATTTCACTTCGGAATCCGGACATATAAGACATAAACACCCACCTGGTCAACAGGAATTCGAATGGCCTCTAGATCAATTTTTTTTGTGTTATGAAAGGAATTATATGAAAAAAGACAACTTATGTATTGCTGCAATTAGATCTTTGATAATTGATGGAATTAACAAAGCTAATTCAGGCCATCCAGGAATGGCATTAGGAAGTACCCCTATCCTATACACTTTATTTACAAAGCACTTAGTAGCAAATCCTGAGAATCCAAATTGGATTAATCGTGACCGTTTTGTTTTATCTGCAGGTCATGCATCGATGTTGCTTTATGCGATGTTACACGTAGCAGGATACAAGGTATCAATAGAGGATATTAAAAGATTCAGACAATTAGATTCTATTACTCCAGGACATCCAGAAGTCGGATTGACTCCAGGAGTTGATGCTTCTGCAGGACCATTAGGACAAGGTATTGCTCAAGCAGTTGGATTTGCAATGGCTGAACAATCTTTAAGAGGAATCTACAAAGAAGGATACGATTTCATCGACCACTATACTTATGCTTTATGTGGTGATGGATGTTTAGAAGAAGGTATTTCTCAAGAAGCAATCTCTTTTGCAGGAGTACAAAAGTTCAATAAATTAATCTTATTTTATGATGCAAATAATGTTACTCTTGATGGTCCGCTTGCTATGTCAAATATTGAAGACCAAAAGAAAAGATTTGAAGCATCAAACTGGAATGTTCTTGAAGTTAAAGATGGAAATAACATCAATGCAATTGATAAAGCAATTTGCAAAGCAAAATTATCAAAAGATAAACCAACATTAATCATCGTTCATACAGTGATTGGTTATGGATCTAAAAATCAAGGAACAAGTAAGGTACATGGTTCTCCATTAGGTGTCGAAGATGGAAAGAATGCAAAGGTAAGTTATGGATTTGATTATCCAGAATTTACAATGCCAAAATATGTTTATAACCAATTTAAGAAAACATTCGCAGCACGTGGAAAGAAAGCATATGAAGAATGGAAAGATAAATTCCAAGTTTATTCTGAAAAATATCCAGAAGAAGCTAAGAAATTCGTTTCAACTATGAATAACGATGTTTCTTCATTAGTCTATGATAAAGGACCTTATTTTGAACCAGGATTTAAAGATGCAACAAGAAATTCTTCACAAGCATTATTAAATATTTTAAATAAGTCAGTATATAACTTAATTGGTGGTTCTGCAGACGTTGCTGGTTCTGTTAAAACTGCGATTAAAGGAGAAACTGATTTCACTCCTGAAAATCGCGGAGGAAGAAATGTAAATTTTGGTATTCGTGAATTTGCGATGGCTTCTATTCAAAATGGTATTTTATTACATGGAGGAATTAGATCATACGTAGGATGTTTCTTAGTATTTGCTGATTACTTGAAACCAGCAATTAGAATGGCTTCATTAAGTCACCTTCCAGCAATCTATTTATTCAGCCATGATACTATTGCAGTTGGAGAAGATGGACCAACACATCAACCAATTGAACAATTAGCAATGCTTCGTTCTATTCCACATAACTATGTATATCGTCCATGTGATGTAAACGAATTAGCTGCTGCTTGGAAATTAGCATTAGAATCAACAAATCATCCTTCTTGCTTAATTTTAACAAGACAAAACCTTCCTCTTATTGAAGGCTCAAGAAGCGATGATGTATATAAAGGTGGATACATTATTTCAAAAGAACGTGGTGAAAAACCAGATTTTACATTAATCGCTACTGGTAGTGAAGTTGCACTTGCTGTTGAAGCACAACAAAAACTATTAATGCAAAATATTGATGTTAGAGTAGTATCTATTCCATGTCAAGAATTATTCTTAGCTCAAGATGGAAACTACATTAAGAATGTTCTTGGTGATCAATATGAAAAACGTCTTGCAATCGAAATGTTATCAACATTTGGATGGCATAGATTTGCTCCTAATGTAATGGGTATTGATGAATTTGGTAAATCTGCACCTGCAGATGATGTAATTAGAGATTACAAATTCACAGTTGATGAAGTAGTAAGAAGAGTTTTAGAAGCAATTTAATGTAAGTAAATGTTTCTCTTACATATTGATTGATAAAAACGTAAGCATAGCGCACTATTCCTTGTAGTCAAGGTAGTGCGCTTAATTTTTTTAATGAATATTCTAACTATATTTAGCGAATATGTTTGAATCTATCGAAAAATTAAACGAGCGAGATATTATCTTCGCTCGTTTTTATGTTAATATGAAACGCTTTTACTTTTTGATTTATAAATCTATTATATTATCGTTTTCCTTTTTTGCTTCTTTATATTCTTTGATATAAGTTAACAATTCAATAATTCCACATACTATGAATAATGAACCTAGTACATACATCAATACATTAATAGTTCCTCCAATATTTGCAATTAATAGAATACCGATAAGGATAATTAATGAATTTAATAAAGTATTGATTATTCTATTTGATAGAGATAATGATCTTCTTAAGTAGAGAGCATATATTCTATAAGCTCCAAATATAATAATGGATATTGCGAATATTATGATGAATACATATACAAATATTATTGCAATTGTTTCAAATGTGACTCCAACTAATAGAAGAATTATATAGAAAAATAAAACATTACAATATTCAGATAATTCGTTCTTATGATTGATGAATAATCCTGTAATTCTATATAAAGCAAAAAGAATAATCAATCCACCAATGATATAGAACATTATATCAAGCACTTGATTAGGAATGATGAAAAATAGAATTCCTAATACAATAGAGGGAATTGATAAGAATAAATTTGTTTTACTTATTTTAGTTTTCATTCTTTATACCTCCATTATTTTGATTATAAAGTAAGAGAAAAAATAAATAAATAGTATTGAATATGATTGCAAAAGAAAACGAGATATGAAGAAAATAGTCGATTATTATCAAAAATTCTGATAAATGAATAAAAAAATGGCGAATTATTCGGATTTCTACTATTAGTAGATATAATAAACAAAGTAGTAGATTTTGTTTATAAAAATCTATTTGATGTGATAATATAAGTAGGTATATATTTTTTAATACATGCATTACAATATGATTGTTCAAAGGAGAATGAGCATTATGAAAAAAGAAAAAAACATTATCCCTATATTCTTTTCTGTAGATGATAACTATGCAAAATTGTTAACAATTTCCTTACATTCTATCATCAAGAATGCATCTACAAAATATCACTATGAAGTCGTAGTTTTAAATACTGGATTGAATGAAAAATCAATCAGCTTAATTAAATCATTAGAAAATAATAAATTTAGTATTAGTTTTGTAAATGTACGTGAGAATCTCGATAGAATATCTTCTGAATTACTAACGAGAGACTATTATACAAAAACTACGTATTATAGATTATTCATCGCTAGTTTATTTCCACAATTTGATAAGATCTTATATTTGGATTCAGATACCATTATAAATGGAGATATTTCTGAATTATATAGAACAGATATTGGGAGTAACTTGGTTGGAGCTATTCCAGATGCTTCTGTTCAAATCGTTCCAGAGTTTATCGAATATGTTGAAAAAGCTTTAGGAATTAAACATGAAGATTATTTCAATGCTGGAATTTTACTTATGAATCTAAAGAAGATGAGAGACATTGATTTTGAAGAACATTTCATCGATCTACTTAAGAAATATAAGTTTGAAGTAGCACAAGATCAAGATTATTTGAATGTACTTTGCCACGGAGATGTATATTTTATTGATGAATCATGGAATACAATGCCACTTGGAGAAAAGATTGAAAATCCTAATTTGATTCATTTCAATCTAACTTTTAAGCCATGGAAATATGATGATATTATGTATGAAGAATACTTCTATCAAAATGTAAAAGAAATTTCTTTAGAAAAAGATATTCTTGAAATGAAAGCTTCGTTTACAGAAGAAATGAAAAGAATTGATTTATTAGGGGGAGAAAAACTTAAAGAACTATGCCTAAAAGAAGCTAATGACGAAAAGAATTATTATCATTTATTTGTTGAAGATGTCCATATTAATATAATAAAGAAAATATTAAAAAAGATTGTTTCAACATTTAAGAATGCAATTTCTTAGTTTATAAACACAATTTGCTAATAATTGTGTTTTTTTTGATCAAAAATAATATATATAAATGAAAATTGAGATTATAATAAAAACGCATGGTACCTTTATGGACTATAGCAAGGAGAAAATTTATGGTTTTATTACTTGATTTAGGTAACACCAATCTTTATGTTGGGGTATACCGAGGTGACAAATTGCTTTACGACTATCGAACGTATAGCGATGTCAACAAATCTTCTGATGAGTACAAGACTATCATCAAGGAGTTTTTACATGCGAATGATCTTCATAGGAGTGATTTTGAAGGCGCAATCCTATCGAGTGTTATTCCTTCCTTAACCTTGACCATCTGCAACAGCATTGAGAAATTGTTTGGTTTTAAATGCATGGTTGTAGGTAACAAATTAAAGACTGGTTTATCAATTCGTATTGATAATCCTAGTGAACTAGGTTCTGATTTAGTATGTGATGCAATTGGAGCAAAACATCGTTATGGAACTCCAGTACTTATTGCAGATCTAGGAACAGCCTCAAAAATAATGGCAGTTGACAAGAATGGTAATTTTGTTGGAGTGACAATTTCGCCTGGTATCAATCTTTCTATGAAAGCTTTATCTAATGGAGCAGCACAATTGATGGATGTTTCATTAATCGCACCTGAAAGTATCATCGGAAAGAATTCTGCGGATTCAATTAATTCAGGATTGATATACGGAACAATTGCAATGGTTGAAGGATTATGTGAGAAGATTGAAAAAGAATTCGGATATAATTTTAAAAGAGTTCTTACCGGTGGATACGCAGAAATAGTTAAAAATCATATTGATAAAAGATTTGTGTTTGATGCAGATTTAATTTTAGAAGGATTGTATCAAATTTACTTAAAGAATGTTGGAGATAATAAATAATGAATAATAGTATAAAGATTAGAAGAATGGCAGGAATGGCTATTCTTATTGCTGTTGCAATAATTTTACAATTTATTGCAACTTATGTTAAATTCGGTCCATTAGAAATCAATTTGGGATTAATTGCAATTGCGATTGGAGGATTTCTTTATGGTCCATTATATGGAATGATTATCGGTATTGTTGTTGGTGTGGTCATTTGCGTTTCACCTGCAACTATCCAATTTTTTATGTTATTTGATACCGTTCATCCTTGGATTTCAATAATTATTACAATTGTCCTTTGTTTAGCAAAAACTGGTATAGCAGGTTTAGTTTCAGGATATGTATTTAAAGTGCTCAAGAAATTTAATTTTACATTTGCTTCAATCGCTTCTACACTTTTAATTCCTATTATTAACACAGGAATATTTATCGTTGGGGTTTTAGTTTATTTCCTACCAATCTATGGAAATGCTGGAGGTTTATTTGCAGCAATATTCACCACAAATTTATTAGTTGAAGTCTGCATTGTTTCTATTCTTTCACCAGTGATTGCATATCTTGTAAGAATTCTTTCAAAAAATAGAAATCTAGGATTTTCATTGTGATGAAAAATAACTGATTTAAAATTATGGAGTGGTATTGATTAAGAATTGTATTGTTTGTACCATTTTTATATTTAAATAAATTGAGTGAATAAGTGTTTTTTGACTTTATATATCCAAAAAAATGTAAGAAATAACGTATTTTGTGGAAATTACTTCGTATATGATATACTATTTAAGGCGAAGATAAACTATATAGTTTATATGAAGGAGTTAAAGTAGTATGGATTTTAAGATGATGTTAAAACCTTACCGTGAAGAATCAATTAAAACTCTTCAAGAATTTGTAAGAATAAATTCAATACATGATGATAGTACAATCACTAATAAGATGCCATTTGGAAAAGGCGTATATGATGCTTTAGATTTTATTGCACGTTTAGGTGAGGAAAATGGTTTTAATGTTGATAGATGCGATAATTATTGCACTGAAATCAGTTTCGGTGAAGGAAAATTGATCTCAATATTCGCTCATGCTGATGTTGTTCCAGTTTCTGGAACTTGGAAACATGAACCATTTGGAGCGGAAATAGAAAATGAAATTATGTATGGACGTGGAACAAGCGATGATAAAGGGCCTGGTATTGCCGCATTCTATGCTCTTAAAGCTTTAAAGGATAATAATCTTATTAAAGGTTACAAAGTATCTTTAGTTTTTGGAGGAAACGAAGAAAAAGGTGGAGCTTGTTTAGATCATTATTTTAATGTAATGCATAAACCTTATCCAAAATATGGTTTTACTCCAGACGCTGATTTCCCATTGATATATGGAGAAAAAGGTATATCTGGATATGTTCATAAGCTAAATCATAAGATTCCAGGAGTTAAATCGATTAGTGGTGGATTTGTCAGAAATGCAGTTATTGATGAAGCACATGCAATATTGGAGCATGATGGTGAACTAACTAGATTATGTAGTATTTTCTTCTCGCTTTGCGGAACTAAATTCAAAGTAATGGAGAATGATGGAAATGACGAATTGATTGTTTATGGTAAAACTGCGCATGGCTCAATTCCTCAATGTGGAGTTAATGCTGGATTGCATTTACTTAAATTCTTAGCTTGGTATAAAAAAGATATGCTTCTAAATAAACTTGCGGATTCATATTTGGAAACCACGGGAAAAAATTTAGGATGTTTCTATGAAAGCGAGTATCTTCATACGACAACTTATAATGTTGGATTAATGAATTATGAAGGAGAAGAATTGACTTTATATGTTGATTTTAGACATCCTGAAAACTGTAATCCGAGAGAAGTTGAAAAGAAACTCAATTCACTAGGGTTAGGAGAGATTAAATTTAATGGATATGGAGAACCATTATTAGTTGATCCAAAATCAAAGATGATTCAAACATTATTAAAAACATATCAAGAAGAAACAGGAGATTACGATACTCCAATAAAAACAATTGGTGGAGGAACATATGCAAAAGAAAGTAAGAATACAATCGCATTTGGTTCTGCTTTCCCTAATCGTAATGATAAAATTCATTCACCAGATGAAGAAATCCATATCAGCGATTTTATTACATCACAAAGTATTTATGCACGTGCAATATATGAATTAGGAAATTTAGACGAATGAGATTAAAAAAGAGACCTTGGGGAGATAAAGTATTATCTCAAAATATTGATATAGTATTATCAGGAAATGATTTTGAAAAAGAGAGTTTTACTGATTTTATTTCGCATGATGATTTAGTGATAGAAATTGGATCTGGTAAGGGTGATTTCATTATTCAAATGGCAAAAAAATATCCAGATATCGCATTTCTTGCGATAGAGATGCAAAGTATGGCACTTGCGTATGCAGTTAGAAAAATTCAAGATGAAAGATTAGATAATGTTTTATTCATTAATTGTGATGGCACGTATTTACTTGATCAAATTAAGGATAAAACAGTTAATACAGTGTTTTTGAATCATTCTGATCCATGGCCAAAGAAACGTCATCATAAAAGAAGACTTACATATCCTACTATGCTTGCAAAATATGATAGAATATTGAAGGATGATGGGCAATTGATATTTAAGACAGATAATGATGATCTATTTAAAGATTCAATTGAATATATTGACGAATCTAATTTCAAATTAGATGTAATAGAATATGATTATGATGGTAACGATGAATATGATGCTAAAACAGAGTATGAAGCTAGATTTAGAGAAATCGGTACTCCTATAAAGAGATTCATCGCAACAAAAAAAGGAGAATAAGATTATGAAGGCAAACTTTTTCTATAATCGTAAATTGATTGGAGATGTATTATTAGTAATTATTAATAATGATTTACCAATGACTCATTATGAGAATCATGATGATATCACTTTAATATATTCACACAATGAATTGATTGGGATTAATATATTCAACATTTCAGAAGTAATTAAATTTAAAGCAGAAGGAAGAATCACTCTTCCATCGAAAACATTAATTGATGTAATTAACGATAAGATTGCTTCATTTAATGTTGGTAAAATTGATTATGTTGAAAAAACGGGGTTTACAATAGGTAGAATATTAAGCGTTCAAGAACATCCTGAAAGCGACCATTTACATCTATTAAAAGTTGATATAGGAAGTGAAATACTTGATATAGTTTGTGGTGCACGAAATGTTAAGGAGAATATGCTTGTAGTAGTTGCTACTATTGGAACAATGATGATGGATGGAACGACGATTGTTAAAGGAAATCTCCTTGGTGAAGAATCGTATGGAATGTGTTGTTCACCTAAGGAATTAGGATTAAATATCGAATATCCTCCACATCACTTATTAGAATTAGAAGAGGGTAAAGTAAAAGTTGGTGAAGATTTCTTTTCCTTACAATTAAATTAAAAAGCCTGATTAAGGCTTTTTTTATATTTATTACTCTTCAAATTCGTATTTTTTAAACGCTCTAATACCAATAAATAAAGCATTTTTACCTAATTCCTCTTCGATTCTTAATAGGCGATTGTATTTTGCAATTCTATCTGTTCTTGAGGCAGAACCGGTTTTGATTTGAGATGAATTGACTGCAAGAGAAAGATCAGCAATTGTAGTATCTTCAGTTTCTCCTGATCGATGTGAAATAATACAAGTATATCCATTTGTTTTTGCTAGTGATATCGTCTCTAAGGTTTCACTTAAAGTTCCGATTTGATTATATTTAATTAATATGGAATTGGCAATTCCTTTCATTATTCCTTTTTTAAGGAATTCTTTGTTTGTTACGAATAGATCATCTCCAACTAACTGTATTTTATTGCCTAATTCTTTTGTTAATTCCTTCCAACCTTCCCAGTCCGATTCTCCTATTCCATCTTCTATAGTTATTATAGGGTATTTATTACACATTTCTTTATACCAATCTATCATTTGAGAAGATGTTTTTACACCTTGTTTTGATTTATTTAATGAGTATGTACCATCACCATTATAAAATTCACTAGAGGCGACATCGATACCTAGAAATATGTGTTTTCCAGGCGTATAACCGGCTTTTTTTATTGCTTCAATAATCAATTCTAAAGGCTCTTCATTACCATTTCTACACCTTGGAGCAAACCCACCTTCATCTCCTACACTAGTAGAATACCCTTTTTCTTTTAGAATCATTTTTAGATGATGAAATGTTTCAATACCACCTCTTAATGCTTCTTTAAATGTATTAAATCCAACAGGGATAATAAAGTATTCTTGGAAATCAATCGATGAATCTGCATGAACTCCTCCATTTATAACGTTCATTAATGGTGAAGGAAGAATATGAGCGTTTATTCCTCCTAAATACCGATATAATGGCATTTTTAAATAATTTGCTGCAGCATGAGCAACTGCAAGAGATACTCCTAATGTTGAATTTGCACCTAATTTTTTTTTAAAAGAAGTCCCATCTAAATCGATAATCATATTATCAATTTCCAATTGGTTTTCTACATTCATTCCTCTGATGGCAGGACCTATTATATTATTGACGTTATATACTGCTTTAAGAACTCCTTTTCCTAAATATCTATTTTTATCGTTATCTCTTAGTTCTAAAGCTTCATTTTTGCCTGTTGATGCTCCACTTGGAACAATTGCTTTCCCTATGGTTCCATCCTTAAGCGTTACTTCTACTTCAATTGTTGGATTTCCTCTTGAATCAATTACCTCACGTGCGTATATTTTTTCTATTGTCATTGCCTGTTCCTTTCACTATATAATCTTCTCTATGGTTGAATATTGTAATAATCTATTCGCTATATTTTATTTTTTGCATTAAGGAAATAAATCATACATTACTTTCCTGTAAAAATATTTGTATAGATTTTGTTTGTAAGAATACTATATATTTCTTTAATCGCATATATTTTAATGGTGATTTCTTTAAGATTTTATTTAATTGGAATTCGAGGCTCTGGTATTGCATTTTATCCGGAAAAAAGTTTAAAAAAATTAACATAATATACAAATAAAACTAAATAACAAGCAAAAAAATTAAACAATTTAGTTGATTAATTTTTCAAAAAAGAATTATAATAATATTGAGGTTATACTTATGAAGTATTTAAAAGAATTATCAAGTTTGAAAATGTTTAATAGAAAAGATGTAATAAGCGTATGTGGAAACATTCATAATGCTAATTATGTTTTAAAATCATATATAGATAAAGGTTATATAACAAAAATAAAAAAAGATTATTTCGTTATTAATGATCTAGTTAATGATACGCCTGCTGCAAATAAATATGAAATCGCATGTGGGAATGGAGATAATGATTTTATTTCACATCATAGTGTTTTCGAATTTTATGGATTAAATAATCAAGTTTATAATATTGTAGATGTCACAACAAATACATTTAAACGTGATTTTGTTTTTGATAATGTTTTATATAAATATCACAAAAGTGATAATTTAATTCAAGTGAATAAATTAACAGGCATAATGATTAGTAGCATTGAAAGAGCTATTGTGGATTGTATTAAAGATAGTGCTAATTTTGAATATTATGAACTATTGGAGTGCATAAATAATATTAATATAATTGATGAAATAAAAATAATGAAATACTTAGAAAGTTTAAATAACAAATTATTATATAAAAAAGTAGGTTATGTTCTAGAAAAATTTAAAGAAACACTTAATATAAAAGATGAATTTTTTAGTGAATGCAATAAAAGAGGTGGAAATACAGTTGGATACTATAATTTAAAAGCGAAAGATGTATTAATATTTAATGCAAAATGGCGTTTGTATGTTTATAAGGATATGGAGGTATTTTAATGTTTTCATATACAAAAAAAGAAATCATCATACTGGCACAAGAATTAAATGTTCAAAAGCAAACTCTTGAGAGAGTACTAAGATTAATTGATGTTTTAGAATTTATCAATACAGATATATATTTAAAAGATAAATTGGTATTAAAAGGCGGTACTGCAATTAATTTAACATTTTATGATTATTTAAGATTAAGTGTTGATATTGACTTGGATTATGTTGGTTCTATTGATAAAGAACAAATGATAATAGATAGAAGAATAATTGAAACAAAAATATTAAACTATATGCAAGAATCTAAAATGCAATATCGTAGTGATAAAACAAAGAAGACTCATGCTTTAGATTCTTTTGTTTTTAATTATTCAAATATGTTTAATGCTATAGATATGATAAAAGTTGAAATAAATTATATGAATAGAATTCATTTGTTTGATTGTAAGAAAAGAACAATTACTTTACCTTCGAAAGATCATATAGAAGTTTTATCATTAAATAAAATTGATTTATTTGCATCAAAAACTTGTGCTTTAATATACAGAACAACTATTAGAGATATTTATGATGTTTATAATATGATTAAAAACAATACTATACTAGATGAAGAATTTATTGTATTCAAAAAGAGTGTAATTTTCTATTTCCTGTTATCTTCTGAAGATAATGTAGATATTAAAACATTATTTAATGAGTGTAAAAAAAGAATGTGTGCTTTTATAGATAAACCAGTTCCTCAATATTTAACATCAACACTAAAATTAAATGAAAAGTTTGATATAACTAATGCAGTGGATAATATTAATATTCTCTTAGACACAATTATATATAGTATTACTGATAGTGAATTGACTTTTATAAAAAGTTTCCCTAATATTTCTTCTATTAATCTTTTTGGAAGTGATTTAGTCGATAATAATGTGAAAAATCATCCAATGATTAAATGGAAACAATCTTTACAAAATAAGAAAGATGAATAAAATATATAAAATTTTGTTCACAGGTTTTAATGGAAACAATTATACATCTAAAGTAATTGTTGTTAGAACTAATCATGATATTAAAAAATATTAAAGATTTAGATAAATTAATAAACTTAATTTCAAATATAAACATCACCACTTGCATATAATTAAGTGGTGATTTTTTTGAGATTTTATTTAATTGGAATTAGAGGCTCTGGTATGGCTGGTCTTGCTCATTTACTCCTTGATGATGAATATAATGTTAGAGGATTAGATAAGGAGTTTGATGATCTTTATAGTTCTAATCTAAGAAAAAGGGGAGTAGTGATTGATGGAGAAAATAGTAAAGAATATTTAAAAAGTGATGTAGTTATTATTGGTCATTCCTTTATGAATAAAGATTTATTAAAAGAGTTGGATGATAATCACATGATGTGGTTTGAGTACAATGAATTTTTAGATTTCTATATTGATGATAATAAATTAGTATCTATCTGTGGATCTCATGGAAAAACTACGCTTGTTAATATTTTAAAAGAGATAGTTCCAAATACTTCATATCTTTCTGGAGATGGAAAAGGAAGAAAAAAAGAATATGATCAGTTCTTCTTTTTAGAATCATGTGAATATAAGAATCATTTTTGGACTTATAATCCAAAGGAAGTACTTATTACAAACATTGAATATGATCATGTCGATTATTTTAAGAGTGAAATAGAGTATATATCAAGTTTTAATCATTTCATTAAAAATGCAAATAAAGTGTATATCAATCATCAATATAGAAATAAGATAAAACATCAAAATATAGTTACATTTGGATTGAATAATGAAGCAGATTATTATGCTACAATCAAAGAAAGAAAAATGAATTCAATTACAATTGACGTATGGCACGAAACGGTGAAAATAGGCGAATTTATTATAATGAATTTAGGAGACCATTTTGTTGAACTCTTCGTTTCGGCTATCGCATTTATGAATGAACATAATATCCCTCTTAATGATGTTCAGATTAATATGAACAAATTCGTTCCATCGGTTCAAAGATTTAATGAAGAAGAAATAGAAGGAAACTTTATTAATCTTGACTACGCTCATCATCCATCACAAATCATCAATAATTATGAAATATGCAAGGAAAAGCATCAAAAACATATAAAAATTGCAATATTTAAAGGAGATAGATTATCTCGTATTACATATTTTAGAAAAGAGATAATAGAAGCTCTATCACTTTTTGATAAAGCTTATGTTTTACCACTTGCAATTATGGAAAATAATATAAAAGAAGATTCAATGATATTATGCAGTGAAAAAATAAAGTATATTGAAAATATTAGTGAATTAAAAGAAATAATCTTACCAACAAAAAAATACTCAATTTCTTTAATGTCAAGTAAGATACTGAATAAAGAAAGAGAGTATTTAACTAATTATTTAAAACTATTTGAGTTTAAGAATTGAAACGATATCACGAGCAATCATAACTTCTTCATCAGTTGGAATAACAACAACAGGAATTGCTGAATCTTTTGAAGAAATGATGCCTTCTTTTCCTCTAACCATCGTATTATTTGCTTCATCATTTAATTCAATATGAAGAGCTTCTTTAACTTCATCGATCATTGCTTTTCTAAAATAAGGAGAATTCTCTCCGACTCCAGCAGAGAATACGATTAAATCACATCCACCTAAACGTACATAATATTGACCGATATAGTCTGCAACTCTACGAGCATATAATTTTATTGCTAGATTTGCTCTTTCATCACCTTCAAGAGCAGCTTTTTCAACATCGCGTGTATCATTTGAAATTCCTGAAATACCTAATAAACCAGATTTCTTATTAAATTCTTGATATATTTCTTCTGCGGATTTACCTGTTTGCTTAACTAAATAAGGCATAACTGATGGATCAATATCACCAGTTCTTGTTCCCATCATAATACCTGCTAAAGGTGTTAAACCCATTGATGTTGCAACACATTTACAATCTTTAATTGCACATAATGAAGCACCGGAACCAATGTGACATGTGATGATTTTATTTTGTCCCTTTTTTAAATATGATTGAGCACATTGAGCTAAGTACATATGCGATGTACCATGTGCGCCATATCTTCTAACTTTGTATTTCTCATAGTATTCCATTGGACAAGCATATAAATAATCTTGTGGTTCCATTGTTTGATGGAATGCTGTATCAAATACTGCAATTTGTCTAACATTAGGTAATGCCTTTTTGAAAGCTCTGAATCCAATAAGGTGAGCAGCATTATGTAATGGAGCTAATGGAATTAATTCTTCAATCAATTTTTCTGTTCTATCGTTAAGTTCCTCAGAATGTGAGAAATATGCTCCACCTTGAACAATACGATGACCTATACCTTTAATTTCATTTAATGAAGCGACAATTCCTTCATCAACTAATGCTTCTAAAAGCATTTCAACAGCGATTGTGTGATCCGGAATGTTACAAATTGTCTCATTCTTTTCACCATTTGCTGGTTTAATTGCGAAGATTGCATCTTCGTGTCCAATACGATCAGCGATACCTGAACATATTACTTTCTCTTCTGGCATCTCAAATAATTTAAATTTGAGAGAACTAGAACCTGCATTAACTGCTATAACTTTTGCCATGTTCTTTCCTCCACGTTACGTAAACTATTATATTTTAATTCTAATTGAAAGTAAACAAATAAGCAGTTTTTGTTTTTTCTCATTATGTATATTTTTGCTATTTTGTGCTCATGAACTAGGAAAGTGATTATTTTTTATCATAAAAATCGGATATATTATGAAAAATATAGTGTTTTTTTCTTTTCTTTGATACAATTAAATTATCAATGGGAGGAGTAAAACGATGGCGTATGGCTTACTCTATGACTTTCTATTTGGACAAACAATAGAAGCATATAAATATTTCGGATGTCACTTTATTAAAGTTGATGGAAAAGAAGGCTGCATCTTTAGATGCTATGCCCCAAAAGCTAAAGAGATTTCATTAATTGGTGAATTCAATGAATGGAATCCAGGAACTCATGTGATGAGAAAAATTGATGATTGCGGAGTATTTGAAGTATTTGTTCCAGGTGCTCGTGATTACCAATCATACAAATATCATATTCTTACTTGTGATAATTATTATGTTGATAAAAATGATCCTTATGGATACTTATGCACATATAAGCCAGGAGAATGCTCGAGAATCTTTAATATTGAAGGATTTGAATGGCATGATGAAGAATGGCTTAAAACAAGAGATAGAAATTTCGATAAACCTATGTCGATTTATGAAATGCATCTTGGTTCATGGCTAGGAACAATCGATGGAAGATATCTATCCTACGAAGAAATAGCAGATCATTTGATTAAATACATTCAAGATAATGGTTTTACTCACGTTGAGATAATGCCAATTACTCAATATCCTTTTGATGGGTCATGGGGATATCAAGCAACTGGATTCTATTCTGTTGATTCAAGATATGGAAATCCAAAACAATTGATGTCACTTGTTGATCGTTTACATCAAGCTGGAATAGGAATTATTCTTGATTACGTTTTAGTCCATTTTGCTACCGATCCATTTGGATTATGCAAATGGGATGGATCTAATCTTTATGAAGGAAACGGCGATGCGGAAAAATCACAATGGGGTTCATATCTTTTTGATTTAGGAAAGGATCCTGTTAGATCATTCTTAATGTCGAGTGCAAACTTTTTCTTATCTTATTTCCATTTTGATGGAATTAGATTTGATGCGATTTCCAATGTTATTTATTGGCATGGTGATAGCTCAAGGGGTGAGAATTCTGGTGCAATTGAACTTGTTAAGAGATTAACGGGTAAACTTCACTATGCTCATCCTGACGTAATGTTAATTGCTGAAGATTCAAGCGCATATTCTGGTGTTACTAGACCATTAGAATATGGAGGACTTGGATTTGATTATAAATGGGATTTAGGTTGGATGAATGATACTTTAAAATATTATGGAAAAGATCCAATTTACAGAAAATATCATCATAATCAATTAACTTTCTCAATGGCTTATTTCTTCAGTGACAATTTCATGCTTCCTTTATCTCATGATGAAGTAGTTCATGGAAAAGGGACTATTATAAATAAGATGTGGGGAAACTATGATCAAAAATTTGCTCAAATAAGAAACTTGTACACTTATCAATGGGCACATCCTGGAAAGAAATTGAATTTTATGGGTAATGAACTTGCTTCATTTGATGAATGGAATGAAACTAAATCATTGCCATGGAATTTAAAAACATTTCCAAAACATGATTCAATATCAAGGTTGATTAGAGATTTGAATTTGATATATCGTTCAGAAAAAGCAATGTATTTTGAAGAACATAATCCAACACATTTCTCATGGTTAATGGCGGATAATGCAAATCAATCAATCTATGCATTTAAACGTCAAGTTGGTGATGAATCATTGATATTCGTATTTAATATGACTCCATATTATTATGATGTATATGATATAGGAGTACCAGAAGAAGGAAAGTATGTCGAACTTTTCAATTCTGACAAAGATGTGTATGGTGGATATAACCAATATAATGGTCTTCCTTTAGAAGCAAGCGAAGGATATTGTTTCAATCAAAGATATAAAATAACAATAAAGATACCTTCGTTTGGTGCAATGATATTTAAGCACGTTAAAGTAAGAAATGATAATGATAGGGTAGTAGAAAAAACACCTGAAGTTATCACTAAAGAATTCGTGGAAAAAAGACCAAAAATTAAGAAAAAAGCAGTAAAAAAGTAATTACAATTTAAATTTATTCGTAAAAAAAGGGAGTTTAATAAAATGTTTACAAGTAAAGAAAATTTTAAGAAAGAATTTCAAAAACGCTGCATTAGAACATATGGTAATGATATGTCTAAATGCCATATTACAGAATTATATGATGTATTAGGACGTATGGTTCGTGATTATGTTGCGATTGATTGGAAAGCAAGTAAGGATTATGTTAGAGAAAATGAAGACAGACAATTAGTTTATTTCTCAATGGAATTCTTAATTGGAAGATTATTAGTTAATAACTTACAAAATTTAGGTATTTACAATATTTGTAAAGAAGGCTTACAAGATTTAGGAATTAACATTCACGATTTAGAAGAACAAGAATCAGATGCAGGTTTAGGAAATGGTGGACTTGGACGTTTAGCAGCTTGTTTCTTAGATTCCATTGCTTCTTTAGGATATCCAGGACATGGAAACTGCATTCGTTATGAATATGGATTCTTTAAACAAAAAATCGTTGATGGAAAGCAAATAGAAGTTCCTGATCAATGGTTGTCTAATCAATATGTTTGGGAAATTAAAAAACCAAAGCATGCAGTAGATGTAAAATTCTATGGTCAAGCAGAAACATATCAAGACGTAGATGGATGTACTCGTTCTAGAACGGTAAATGCAATGTGCGTTAAAGCGGTTCCTTATGATGTACCAATTATTGGATATAAGAATAATGTCGTTAACACATTAAGATTATGGTCTGCTGAAGCAAGCGATGATAATCTACCATCAAATATGTCTTTTGAAGATTATTTAATCGCGATTAAAGAAATCTGTCATGGTTTATATCCTGATGATTCAACAGAACATGGCCGTATCCTTCGTTTAAGACAACAATATTTCCTTGTTTCTGCTGGTTTACAATCAATGATTAGAGGACATAAAAGACAATATGGTACATTGAATAATATGTGCGAAAAATATGTTTTCCAATTAAATGATACACACCCAATTCTTTCAATTCCTGAATTGATGAGATTACTTATGGATGAACATGGATTTGGATGGGATGACGCTTGGCATCAAGTTACTCATATGATGGCATATACAAACCATACAATTATGGCTGAAGCATTAGAAAAATGGCCAGTTTCTTATGTAGCTAATCTATTACCTCGTGTATATATGATTATCGAAGAAATTGATCGTCGTTTCATTTTAGAATTACGTGCAAAAGGCTATAATGATGAATTTATTCAAAAAGTTCGTATCATTAAAGATGGTATGATTCATATGACAAATTTAGGAATTCATACAGTTTATAGTGTAAACGGTGTTGCAAAATTACATACAGAGATTTGCTGTAATGAAACATTTAAAGAATTCTATCAATTATACCCAAATAAATTCAACAATAAGACAAATGGTATTACACATCGTAGATGGTTCTTAAATGCAGATCCTGAATTGGCTGATTTAGTAACTTCATGCATTGGTGATAGTTGGATTTCAAATCCTGATGATTTAACAAAATTTATGGATTATGTCGATGATAAGAAAGTTCAAGATCGTTTCTTAGAAATCAAGAAAAATAATAAGGTAGCTTTAGCAAATTATATTAAAAAGAACAACAACATCGATGTTGATATTGACTCTATTTTCGATACTCAAGTTAAGAGATTACATGCGTATAAGAGACAACTCATGAATATCTTTAGAATCATGCATTTCTATTTTAAGATGAAAGAAGATCCTTCATTTAGAATCACACCACATACTTATATATTCGGTGCAAAAGCTGCACCTAGCTATTATCATGCTAAAAAGATTATTCAACTTATCAACAGCGTTGCAAATAAGGTTAACAATGATCCTGAAATCAATAAATATATGAAAGTAGTTTTCATTGAAAACTATGGAGTATCATCTGCAGAAATCATTATACCTGCTTCAGATATTTCTGAACAAATTTCTCTTGCTGGAAAGGAAGCTTCTGGTACATCAAATATGAAATTCATGATTAATGGTGCATTGACATTAGGTACACTTGATGGAGCTAATGTAGAAATCGATCAATTAGTTGGAAGTGATAACGATGTTATCTTTGGCTTAAAGACACCTGAAGTTAATGATATTAAGCGTTCAGGAACATATTCTCCTTGGAACTTATATCATGAAAAACCATATATCAAACAAATCATGGATTCATTGGTTAATGGAACATGGAGTGAAAATTTTGACGAATTCAGATCAATCTTTGATGAGATTATGTACCGTAATGATGAATATTTATCATTATTAGATTTAGATAGTTATATTGCTGCTTCTTTAAAAATGGATAAAATGTATGGAAATAGAAGCGCATGGGCTAGATCTTGCTTAGTTAATATTGCAAAAGCAGGTTATTTCTCTTCAGATAGAACAATCAAACAATACGTTGATGATATCTGGCATTTAAATAAAATCATAATAAAATAATTACTCAGCCTTCTTTTCAGAAGGCTTTTTTTCAATAATGGATGGTGAATATATGAAATATATATCTGGTGCTTCTTTTTCTAACGTTGAATCAGAAAGAGAACTTAGAAATAAAAGAATTGCTTACGAGGCTGCTTTAGAAGGTATTGTTTTATTAAAAAATGATGGAGTATTACCATTAAAAAGCAAGAAAATTGCTCTTTATGGAACTGGGGCTATCTGTACTATAAAAGGGGGAACTGGTTCAGGCGAAGTTAATGAAAGACATAGTGTGTCTATTTTAGAAGGTTTAGAAAAAACAGGATTTGAAGTTTTAACTAAACCATACCTTTATGATATATTAAATGAATATAACGAGAATAAACATCAATATGGAGAGGATTTTAAAAAATTATCTCTACCTGAAATGATAAATTCAATGAACCTTTTAGATTCAGTTTCATTACCTTATGGACGTATTCTTAATGAAAAAGATTTTTTCTTTCAGACAGACACAGCGATATATGTAGTAGCTAGACAAGCTGGAGAAGGTCAAGATAAGAAAATCGAAAAAGGAGAATTTGATTTATCTCCTATTGAAAAAACAAATATTAGATTGTTATCAGAAAGATATAAAAATGTTATTCTTGTCATTAATTCTGGCTCTTATATGAATATTGATATTGTTGATGAAGTTGATGTAAAAGGGATTATTTTCTTTTGTCAACAAGGCTCTCAGGGAGGAGAAGCTTTTGCTAGTATTATTTCTGGGGAAGTATCTCCATCAGGAAAACTTGTTGATACCTGGGTTAAGAAATATAGCGATATTCCCTATGCAGATGATTATTCATATCGTTCAGGAGATACATCACAAGAATATTATAAAGAGGGCATATACGTAGGTTATCGTTATTTCGATACTTTTAAAATTGAACCTAGATATCACTTTGGTTATGGTCTTACGTATTCTAATTTTTCCTTTAGTGATTATAGAATTAAAGTGCAAGAAGATAATGTGTTCGTCTCAATAAAAGTGCGAAATGTTGGACTTTTTTCTGCAAAAGAAGTTATTCAAGTATATGTTTCTTGCCCTCAAACAAAAATAAAAAAAGAATATCAAAGGTTAGTTGGTTTTAAGAAAACTAAATTATTAAAACCAAATGAAGAAGAGATAATTGAGATTTCTTTTGATATGGATTATTGTACTTCATATCACGCGGATATTAGTTCTCAAGTATTAGAAAAGGGAGATTATATTGTTAGAGTAGGTAATGCCTCAAATGAAACTCAAATCGCAGGAATTATCGAAATTGAAAATGATATTATAGTTTCAAAATTAAAGAACGTATGTCCAGTAAGTAAGGAATTTGAAATCTTAGAACAAAGTGAAAAAATTATTTATGAAGATATTTCTTCATATGAAAAAATTAAGTACAAAAGAAGAAAAGAAAAAGAAATCATTAAATATAAAGAAAGAACAATTGTTGATGATCCAAGAGTAACAGAAATTCTTTCAAAATTATCGATTAAAGAAATGGTTGATTTATGTGTTGGAACTGGATTACCTGGAATGTTTAATGTCAATTATGTTGCTTGTCCTGGTGCTTGTGGAAGAACGACGGATAAATTAATAAAAAAAGGATTGATAAACGTTAATTTATGCGATGGCCCTGCAGGAATTCGTATTTTAAAAAGATGTGCGATTTCTAAAAGAGGAATATTTAAATTGAAATTAATCGACTATATGATGAGTTTTATGGAATTCTTTCCAAAATATATTAAAAGAATCCTAGGGCCTTCAAAGAAAGATAAGGTTTTATATCAATTTGCAACAGCCTTTCCAGTTGGAACTTCTTTAGCGCAAACTTGGAATAAGGAATTAGTAGAGAAGGTAGGTATAGCAATTGGAGATGAAATGGTAGAATTCAATGCTACTTATTGGCTAGCTCCAGCAATGAATATCCATCGTAATCCACTTTGTGGGAGAAATTATGAATATTTCTCTGAAGATCCAGTATTAAGTGGTAAAATTGCTTCCTGTTTAACTATTGGAATTCAATCTCATGAAGGAATATATTCAACGATAAAACATTTTGCATGTAATAACCAAGAGGACAATCGTAATAAGTGTAGTAGTAATATTGATGAACGTACATTAAGAGAAATCTATTTACGAGGATTTGAAATATGCGTTAAGGAAGCGCATCCTAAAGCGCTTATGACTTCTTATAATTTAGTAAATGGTATTTATACCTCTAATTCATTTGACCTTATTAATGAAGTATTAAGATGCGAATGGAAGTTTGATGGATTAGTTATGTCAGATTGGTATGCGACTGGAAAGGAAGATTCAACGAATACTCAATTAGGATTTGATGATATTGCTATTGCAGTGGGGAATGATTTAATTATGCCTGGAGGAAGAAAATATAAAAAGAATATCCTTAGAGGGTATAAAAATGGATATGTTACAAAAGAACAAATTCAAGCTTCTGCTTCTATCATAATTAAACAAATTCTTGATAGTAAAGTGAATAAATTATATCCTCCACAATTTTTTCTAAAAAATAAATAAAATAACGGTCATATCTAAATTGATATGACCATTTATTTAGAATGAATATTGATTTTTTGATAAAGATTTCATCTTGTACATCGCTGTATCTGCATCATTAAATGCCATATTAAGTGTTTTATTTTCACTTATTGCAATTCCTGTACAGAATTTAAATGATGTTTCTTTGTCTTCTATCATATATGTTTTTTTGAATTCATCGTAGATGGATTCAATGAACTCTATCGCCTTATTTTTGTTTGTAGTTGGAAGAGTTATTACGAATTCATCACCACCGAAACGGTATATTGAAGCATTATTTTTCTCGGTAATTTCTTTTAATATTTTGCTGAAATATTCAATGTATTGATCTCCGAATAAATGACCATAATTATCGTTAATTGCTTTTAAGTTATCTAAGTCGATTAAAAATAGGGTACCAGTAAACATTTGCTTAAATGATGATTTTAAATATTCTCTTGAGTAGCAACCAGTCGCTTCATCATACATAATGATTTGATGGAGAAGTTCATTTTCTTTTGCTAGTTGTGCTTCTTTAAAGATTTCTCTAAAACGAGCGATTTTAATTTTAGCATTATTTTCTTCATTTTCACTAATCATCTTGCAATATTCTTTATAAAATAAGAAGGATTTTTCTTTGTTATCAATCGTATCGTAGTATTTTGCATAAATTTCAAGTAAAGTAATTCTTTCATTGATTTGAGTATAATAATTGAATAAATCATTTTCAAATTCTAAGAAAGGACCATATTCCCCATTATCTAAATAGAAACGTAACACTTCAAATACTAAATCGGAGCCATGAACATTAATCTCTTTTGTTCTTAATAATGGAATGATTTGTTTAACCATCTTTTTAGCAACGTTCTGTTTATCTTGTATTGACCCGGATTTCTTTACTTTTTTCCATTCTGCTTCTAAACAAATGATTTCAAAGAGATGTTTATATTTCTTTGAAAATTCCTCATCTTTAAGCATATCAAGAAGCTTTTCTTTCAATTCTTCGCATTTCTTTATGTCAGGATTTGATAGATTACTATAAACTTGGAAAGCATTGATGTATGCACAGAATTTTGGTTCATCAGGCATTCCAAATTTTTCAATACGTTTTAAGATTTTTTCAATGAATTCTAATGATTCATCAAACATATCGTATAGCAATAATGTTACAATTGCATATTGATAAGAAACGGTATGATATGGTAATTCAAGCGTATCCATACGCAAAAGCTTATATGCATAAAATAATGTTCTTTCTTGATTATCTATACTAAATGAAGCAAAGATAATTGCATTATATAAGTAGACCTTCGACATTGGATCATCGCTTTTTTCGACAAAAGAAATAATGTTTTCATTAAGTAATGCATTGATCCAATCATATTTGTTGTAATAGATTAAATAGAAAAGAAGTGTTGCAAGATGTTTAGGATTATTCGACCTAAAAAAGTATTGAAATAACTCCTTTATTTTATCAAATGATTCTAGATTATATTTTATTGTTTTTATTTTTTCTAATTCTGATAATGCTGATTTTTTATCCATAGTATCTATATCCATTTCGTATATATAATTATTTTAACACATTAATATTTTTTTTCAATTGTTGGTAATCTAGCTATAGAATCAAATAATCAAAAATATAACTTTTAAATATGTTTAACATTACTTCCTAAGAAGTCCCCTACCTTCTGTAAGTAGGAGATGAATTAGGCAAAAAAGAAGTATTCATACTGTAAAATCCCATTATTGTCTCAATTCAGTCTTAAGT
>CAMCEE010000014.1 GCA_945873815.1 uncultured Caryophanales bacterium | reverse complement strand
CTTTGTCAATAGGAAGTTTGCATTTACAAAACGGAATTTACTTTGTCAACTAATATTTTATTTAAATTAAAAAAGAAATAGGAGAACTAAAATTAATATTTTCTCTCTATTTCCACTTTTTTTAAAAATTAATGATAAAAATACATTATCCCTTATTTATGCATTTATTAATAATTTTGGACATTAATAAAGATAAAAGCACCATACTCTCCTACATTTTCACTATAGGAAACAGACTTTTTTGTATTGATATAATAATCATTGTTATCTATAGAATACTCAATACTATTTTGATTGATAAATTTCGAGTAATTATCTTCACTCATACTTAAATTGTTATAGTTAGATTCTATATGATTACAAATACTTTTTTCATAATTAAGAGACGGATATACTTCCACTATAACTTCCCCTAAATATTCCGTCGAATTTTCATACGATTCATTTTCTATAATAATGGAATTAATTGTTGTCGATAGAGGTAGATATTTTTCATCTGAACCATTAGTAAACTTACTTACTTCTAGTACATTATTTTTTCCTCCTATAATGTAAGTTACTTTTCTTTTATCAATGCAAGAAAAATATGAAGCAGAATAAGAGGAAGTTCTTTTTTGCTTTTTTACATTTTTAGTAATAACTCCGTTATATTCAAATGGGGTATACTCATAACTATCAAAACAATTCAAATCAATGTACAAAGTATAAGTAGCGCACAACGATAATTGATTACATTGATGATTTAATGTCTGTATAAGGTCTTCTTTTTCATTTCCTTTTTGATTTAGCTCGTTATTTACAATAGTATTATAGTCATTGCTATTCAATGATATATTCTTTTTATTCTCAATTTCAATTTCCACAAAATTAGACTCTTCATATAAATTAATATTGCATAATGAAGATAGTTGTCCAATTTCCCCTACATATGTGCACAAATAGGAATCAAAAACTCCATCGATCATTCCATACACTAGATAAGAATTAGTTTCATAATCGAAACTAAAAGAATTTTTATCGTTATAGGAATAAAGATATTTATTAGAATTGCTTCTTAATTGGTACTTGTAAATTGAAATCGATTCATTTTGAAATGATTCTTGATTAAAGTAATACATAGTATCATTCTTACGTAAATCTATTCTAATTAATGAAACTTTTTCTCCTTTAATAGCTTCCCTAATGTTAGGTAAACGAGAAGGATTTTCTAATGAATTACTATTACAAGATGACAAAAACGGAAGAAAAGCCATCGATATTAGGGGTAATATGTAAGGCATTCTCATTTCAAAAATATTTAATATGTGATTTTTTTTCATATTTCATTCTCCAAAAATTATATTAATAATCAAATTATCTATTTTTCCAAGGAATATTGTTTATGGAAATATTGAACCTTTTCTTCAATCATCGATTGCATATAATCTGATACTTCTTGAGTAGTTTTATGCATATAAAAATCACTCGTTAATGGTTCAAAAATATGTACATAAACCTTATATTTTCTTCTTTTTTCTTTTAAATCTAATACCTGATGAGTTCCATATAATGCGACTGGAAGAATTGATTTTTTAACTTGCATTGGAAACTTTAATGCTCCCGCTTTAAATGGATTCAAAGAATAGTTTATTGTATCTTTTGTTCTTGTACCTTCAGGGAAAATAACCCATTTTACATCATCTTCAACTAAAGATTTACGAACATTTTTCATGATTTTTAGTTCAGATCTTAAATCAGAACGATCCATAAAATATCCGTTTGTTCTTTTAAATATACCGCTTAAAAGTGGAATATTCTTAATTGATTTCTTTGCAATAAAGGAAAGAGGTTGATTTTTGTAGAGTGAAAAAATAACAAAAGCATCTAACATACTTTGGTGATTTGGGCAGATTAAATACGATTGCTCATTAGGAATATTTTCTCTTCCCGTAACCACTAATTCAATTCCACATCTTTTTAGAATTTTTTCAAGATTGTCACTTAGAATATTACAAGTTTTTACTCTTGATACTTTTTTCGGATTCATATGAAATAATTCATAAAAAAATAGATATATGAGAATTGGAATACATTTTATCACCACAACAATAATTTTAAACATTTTTTCTTCCTGCTCCTAAATATATTATTGATTCTATAACAATTACTAGAATATTTCTATAGTTTTCAACTCTTCCTTTTATTCCTACTAAAGTATTATTCGAAAAGGAAAATAATTCCCCATTTTCTTCTTTATTCCAATTCATTAATGGAACTTTATCATACGCTTCATCATCACTATTAAAGAAAAATGGCTTTTCCACTATACAATATCTAATGCAAGAATCATTTTCATCTTGTTCTACTAGACGCCCAATAATATTAACACTATTCATCTTTTCACCTCCTCATTTTACAATTATAGTGTAATTAATGAAAGGTGAATCCTAAGTTTATCTCAATTAGTTTTTAATAACCATTACAACTGAAATACCATTTATTGTGAGGTGTTGAGCATATAATGGCGTTGTAAATGTACCAGTCTCGTTGAGTATGACTTGATAATAATCGTCTAAATCAACATTGATTGCTTCTTTATTAGGATTTATATATATTCTGACATCCTTATAAGGTGCAATTGATTCTAAATCGATATATCTGACGCATAACCCACCATTTTCGACATTAGTAAAAACAATCGATTTTTCAATTTGTTCTTTTGTTTCATAACGCAAGAAAGAATACGTTTTACGTAAGGCAATAACTTGTCTAAAAAATTTATATAAATCGATTCTATCATCTAATATTTTCCACTCAAATTGATTGATTTCATCAGGCAAATTATATGAATTATGCTCTCCTTTTTTACTTAATCCAATCTCTTGTCCCATATGGAAAAATGGAACACCATTTGAAAGAAGAATGCAGGCATTTATAAGTTTAATTCTCTTTAAAAGATATGTTTCATCTTCATCAGGGCAGCAAACTTTCAATTTGTCAAAAAGCGTATTATTATCGTGACATTCAACGTAATTTATCGATTGTTTTGGAGTATTAAATAATGGAGGAAAAGCAAGAGGTAAAGTAGATCCTGCGAAAACATGTTTAAATCCATCTATATAATTGCAATCACCTGTTAAATATCCTTTTAAATATAATTCATCAAATCCAGTTTTTCCTTTTGTAGTATCTCTAAAACGATCGTTAAAAAACCCAATATTTGGTAATAATGAAGCATTATTCATACTAGCTCTTTGATTTCCAGGCATGAGAGTAGGCATATCCCATCCTTCTCCGTAAATAATGAAGTCGTTTTTAATTTTATGACATACTTCTTCGATTTCATTCATAGTATTAATATCAATTATTCCCATTAAATCAAATCTAAAACCATCGACATCGAATTCTTCAACCCAATATTTACATGAATCAACAATGTATTTTCTTGCCATTAAATGTCTAGATTCAAAATCATTTCCACAGAAAGATCCATTTGATTTATTTCCATTTTCATCAAATCTAAAATAGTAATTTGGGCAAGCTGCTTCAAAACATGAGCATTCCATATTAAACACATGATTATATACGACATCAAGCACTACTCTAATTCCTGCTCTATGGAATTCTTGAATAACATTCTTAAGTTCGATAATTCGAGAATATGGATCATTTGGATTAGAAGAATAACTTCCTTCAGGAACATTATAATTGGAAGGATCATACCCCCAGTTATATGTATCTTCAGGATGTTCATCGTTCGTGGTACAAAAATCGAAAACAGGTTGAAGTTGAACATGAGTTACGCCTAAATCTTTAATATAATCAATTCCTGCTGGATTTCCATTACGAGTCTTTATATTTTTCTCTAATAGTCCAATATATTTCCCTTTATTTATAAAATTCATATTTTTATCTGATGTGATATCACGAACTGACATTTCATAGATAATCGCATCAGTAATCGAATTAAAATCATCTAAATGTGAATGATCTTTCTCGACATATACTTTTTCAGGATTAATAATATAAGCGCTACGAGAAAACTTATTTACTGATTTTGCATAAGGATCAATTGCTTCATGGTATTCGTTATTAATCTTCATGATGTAAGTATAGTTATATCCATCATAATCACCAAGAATCGAATTTTCCCATACTCCAGTTGCATCGTTTTTAAATAATGGCAAGCAAATATAAGGCTTATCATGATATACAATAGAAACTATTACTTGACTAGCTAAAGGAGAAAAAATCCTAAAAGTCGTCTTTTCTTTTGAATAAATTGCCCCCATTTCTCCATCATAATACATACGATCAATATATTTATCATATTGACAAAGGCATGAGCAATCTAAAGATATCGGAATATTTCTCTCATCAAAAATTTGATATTCTTTTCCAAGTTTTAATTCTGGAAAACCTTTTACTTGGTAAACAAAGTTTTTCGAATTTTCAGAATGTGATTCTATCTCAAGTTTTGAAATATATGCTCCATTTTCATATAGATAAAAAGCTTTGCACCCATTTGAATTATAAGATTTACTAATCACCACTTCAGCATGATCAATTCTTTTTAATACAGCTTTTAATGATTGGTCTTTACTTAACATAATGTTCCCCCTTACTCTTTAGCTTTCATTACGCCTTTAATGTAATCGCACGTCCCAAAATATTTTAACACATACTCAATATCATCTAATAATACTTTATTCTCTTTTGCAATTGATTCTAATATAAAACTATCATCTTTGATATCAATCGTTGCATTTTGAAAAAGACTATCTGTTTCTTGAAGAAAAACAAGTTTTTTTCCATACATTTTCCTAGCATATAATTCTAGATTCCTCGAAGTAATATATTTCTTTGGATTATTTAACCCATCAAATATCAATTTATTTTGTCTAATCGATTTTTTTGCGATATAAAATACCGATAATATTCCTATTCCTTCACAATCATAATAACTGTATGATAATGAGTTGTAAATGACATCAAGATTATTGAAACTCTCATTAAAATCACTGCCGACATCAAATAATAAACTTAAAGCATATTCAATTATTGTATCAAAATAATTTCGTCCATATTTATCGATAAGAGGTTTGATATCGATCTTGAATTTTAATGATTGAGTATCGTTTTGAGCGATTCTTTCAATCACTACTTTCTTATGATTACATTTTTTAAATTCGTCTTTGTAATCTATTTTTTCAATAACGTAATTATGATTCTTATTTTCATTATAATTCGTAGAAAGATAATCAATAATTGGTTCAATAGGATAAGGGCCTACGACAATTAAATACATATCTTTTATATCATAAAAGGCATTATATGCTTCTTTTAAATCTTTTAAAGTAGTGGAAATAATATCCTTTTTTGTCCCAATAATTGGATATTTTAAGCCATCTTTAACAATTAATTTATGTTGCATCATCTTATTTAATTCATCACGTGGATCTTCTAATCCTCCAAGCATTTCTTCGACGATTATACTTCTTTCGTTAATCACTTTATCTCTAGTTGAATGAAAATTAAAAACAAGATCACACAATACTTTAAAAGCTTCAAAAGGATCATGAATAGTTTGAAAATAATAACATGTTCTATCGTAATACGTATAGGCATTACAAATTGCACCAAGAGAAGAGAACATTCTTATCATATCTCCATTTTCAGAATCGAACATACGATGTTCTAAAAAATGTGCAATTCCACTTTTCACTTTTCTTCCATTAATCTTATATTCACACATATTGCTTCCATAAGGAATAACAAATCCCATGTAGGTAGTATGATATTCCGGATAAGGAAAATAATGAATCTTCAATCCATTTGGAAGAATGTATTCTCTTTCTATGTACTTACTAAATCTATATTCTTTCATATGTTTATTTTCCTTTTACAACATAAGTTGATTGTTTGCATAACGTTTTTGCAAGGTCAAGAACATCCTCGTATTGAATACTCTCAATTGCTTCAATACATTCTTTAAAATTATATATTCTACCTCTTTTATATAAAATGGATACGTTATTATTAAAAGTAGAAATCGCACTATCCTCTACTTCGATAAGTTGAGAGATTAAATCCATTTTTGCGATTTCAAAATACGATTCATCACAATATTTATCATAATTAGATAATATTTCATCAATCGCTTTAATTGTTTTACTAACATTATTTTTACTAATTTGCGTTGTGATCTCGATGATTTTTTCAGAAGAAAGATTCAAAGAATTAATAGAATAACATAAACCTCTTTTCTCTCTTATTTCATCAAATAAGATTGAATTAGATCCACCAATAGTCTCATTTAATAATCTTAAAATGTAGTTTTTCCTTAAAGAATATTCAAAGTCGATGCTATAAAGCATTATTAAATAGGAATGAGGATTGTCGAAATCTTGTTCTCCATATATGTAACCATTCTTTCCTATCGGAACATCTTTATAAACTGGAAGTTCAAAATCATCTTTAAAGATATCCTTTAATAATTCAAATTGATGAAATTCGTTATTTCCTTGATAAATAAAAGAAATTGGATATTTACTTATTTTATGATGGAAATCAATAAGGGAATCTTTATTAACTTCTTCTACTTGCTTAATAGTACCAATAAGTTCAAAATTTATTCGATGTTCTGGATCCAGTTGAGAATAGACGTTTTTGTAACAGATTTTATAAGGGACTTTAGATGATTTTTTTATGTATTCAATAAGTTCTTCCTTATTACGATTTATTAATTCTTCATCAAAAATCGGTTCTTCCATAAAAGCTATTTTTGCTTCATCGACAAGATGAAGAAATGCATCAAAATTTTGGGGAAGATATTTCTTTGAATTGCATTCAAAACAAATGCCCAAATAATCGAAATCTCCCATTAAATAGTTTCTATAGATAAAAGAGGCACCATAATTTTCATGAATAAAATCATGGTACGCTTTTATCCCTTGAATATTCTTTAATGATTTAAGAATTATTCTAGCATAAACTGTTGCAAGCGAAGGATTCTCTTTTATTATCTCTAAAGGAATAACCCTTGAAATCATGCAATAATCTGTAATAAATTTTTCATTCTTGATAAATAAACTATTCTTCATCGCTTTCTTCACTTGGTCCAACTACAATTCTTCTATTACCATTTACCCTTTTTACTACACCATTTTGCTCTAAAGAATACAAAATAGCATCCGCACGAGCAAAACCGATTCTAAAATATGATTGAAGGTTACTTGTCGAAGCAATTCTAGTTTTTAAGACATGCTCTTTTGCTTCTTCATATAATTCATCTAGTTCCATTGTTCTTTCTCCAAATATTTGATTTGATTCTACTTTTTGAACCAAATTGCAGAATCTACTATCATATTCAACTTCTTGTTGCGCTCTTAAATAATCACATATATCCGCAATTTCAACTCCTGTGATAAGAGGGCTTTGAACACGTACTAAGCCATTTCTTTTTGGAATTTGACATAACATATCACCATATCCTAGAAGTGATTCTGCCCCAGTTTGATCTAATATAACCTTAGAGTCATTTGCTTGAGGAACTAATAATGCAATACGAGAAGGAATAACTGCTTTTATATCACCTGTAACAACGTTAACAGATGGACGTTGAGTACATAGAATTAAATAAATACCTGCTGCTCTAGCTTTTTGACAAATTCTTTGAACATTACCTTCAATTTCTTTGGCGTTTTTAGTTATTAAATCTGCATATTCATCGATTATTAATACTATAGAAGGTAATTTTGGGAATCCCCTTGCTTCTGCAAGTTCATTATAGTCGGAAATCTTTGATACGCTTCTAAGAGACATTTGTTCATAACGATCATCCATTTCATCACAAAGTTTTTTGAGTAATGCAGATGCTTCACTAGCTTCTGTAATAATTGGGCATAATAGATGTGGAATATTAGAAAAAGGCTTAAATTCAACTTTTTTAGGATCAACAAGAACTAATTTTAATTCATCAGGAGTATTTCTCATAATGAACGTTGAGATGATTGAATTAACAAAAACTGATTTACCTGAACCGGTTGTACCAGCGACTAATAAATGTGGTAATTCATTCATATAAGTAGTTACTACTTGATTCTCAATATCTTTTCCTAAAGGAATCAATAATTTATCCTTTTCCGAGGTACGATCCTTAATCGCATCAAAACATTCTTTAAATGAGACAGGAGTTGCCTTTTTATTTCCAACTTCAATTGATGAAGTATCCCTTCCTTCAACGATAAGTTCCAATCTAACCGATTTATCTCCATTAAGTGCAATGGAAATTTCATTAGTTATAGATGCTAAAGTATTGACTCTAACGCCCTCATTCATCTTAATATTAAATCTAGTGACAGAAGGACCAATCGTATATGAAATAACTTGCGCACCAATTTTGTATTGAAGGAATGTACGATTAATCTTATCGACTTTAAGTGCAGCCTCATTTTCATTTAAAATTCTCGTATCTTCATGAGCGTGATATTTTAATAAATCAGAAGATGGTAAAACAAATTTTTTCTTTACTTGTTTATTAATTTCTTTTTTTAACTCTTCCTTATTTTGTTGAGGCACAATAGTATCTTCTTTCTTTATTTCTTCATGTGGAACTTCAATAGTATTATCTTGTGAATTAGGAGTAAAATAATCGTTTGCTACAGATATTTCTTTAGAAGGTATTTCCTCTTGAAGAGGTTGAACAATCTTCTCTTCACTCTTATTATTTCCTAAATTAATATCATTATTTTCCTCATCTATATTATCTGCAAAATAATCTTTGATATTAGTTTCTTCTCTTACAGGAACATCAAGTTCTTCAATATTAGTTTCCGTTTTATAATCGTTTACATTATTTTCTTCCTTATCCTCTATCTCATCAAAATATGAATTAGTAATAGGAGTATCAACTAAATCACTATGAGGTTCATTAACAATTTCATCTTTAATAGGTGCAAGAGGAGTAACGAAAACTTCATGAGGCTTTCTTTCAATGTAAGGAGGAATGTCACTATTCTCATTTTCATCTATTTTAGGTTTATTATCTTCTTCATTCATTTTATTTTTCTTTTTTTCTTTACCTTTTTTAATTAATGAAGCGAAGAATTTAACAATATAAATAATTGCGTCCTTTAATGTAAGAATTAATCCAACAATCATAAAGACAATCACAACAATATTAGTTCCAACGTTCGTAATGCACGTATTTAGTAAAGCTTTTAGACTATAACCAATAAATCCACCACCGACAACCGATAGATTAGAAATTGAATCTACAACAAACAATTTACTTGAAACAACTGCAATATGCTCATTATAAACTTCAATTAAGTTATTAAATCTAATTTCCGAATTACTAGTTGATGAAGCGATAATCGTTGCTAAATAGATTAAAACAAAGCCTAATAAAACCATATTTAATCGAATTCTTAAGTTTTTTTTCTTAATCATCATATATACTGAAACAACGATTAAAAATAGGAAAACAATGAAATAAAATGCGCCAAAAAGATAGACTCCAATATAAGTCAAAAAGTTACCTACTGGACCTTTATTCAATAATCCAATTATTGATATAAGTAATAACATTAAACCAATCAATATATATTCAACTTCGTTTGTCATTAATGAATTATTTTTAGGTTTTTTGAATTTATTTTCCATATTTTCCACCCTTTTTTATTATAACATTTTTATTATTTTATTAAATAATAAACACTCATATTTAAAAAAAACCTTCATTTTTCAATGAAAGTTTAATTGTTTATCTTTTGTTTTCTTACTTTTCTAATGTTCATAAGTCGTATTATTACAAACAAATTAATAATCACACCGACAATCAAAATACTTAATGATATAAGACCATTAAATTGTGAGATTAAAGTCATTTCAAATATAATACTAGTTATGATAGACATTGCAAACCATAAATCAATAACAAATAAAGATCGTAATGCAAAATCAAATTTCATAGAAATCACCTCTATTTATTTTCAACAACGATATTGTCGTTTCTGATTTCATCTTTTAATTGTTGGATTTCGATTTCCATTTTTGTATTCGAAGTGGAGATAGAACCTGCTATTGGGAGAGCAACTGCTAATGATAAAACAAAGATTGCTGCACCAATTATTCCTAATCTTCTTGCTTTGTAATCAAATCCTGTCATGTTTCTTTTTTCAATTTTGTTTTTCATAATCTTAAATCCTTTCTAGAATTCGTAATTTTGCTGGTTTAGCGCGATTATTTCTTTCTAATTCTTCTTCACTTGCGACAATTACCTTTTTATTAACTAATACATAGTTTATTTCTTGTTCTACAGGAGGCAAATATCTTGATGTTGATTCAACTTGTGTTAGAGATTTGAAGAATTGTTTGACAATTCTATCTTCAAGAGAATTAAATGTAATTACTGCAATTCTCCCTTTGCTATTTAATAGTTCTGCTGCATCTTTCAATGCGTTTTCTAATACTCCTAATTCATTGTTTACTTCTATTCTTATAGCTTGAAATGTTTGCTTTGCTGGATGTCCAGGCTTAGATAAGACTTTTTTTGGAAGTGCACTTTTTATAACATCTACTAATTCAAGTGTTGTTTCAATTGGTTTTTCACTTCTCTTTTTTACAATTGCATTTGCGATATTGTAAGCAAATGGTTCCTCTCCATAATTCCTGATTATTTCAGTTATCTTCTTTAGTGGATAAGAATTAACTACTTCGTAAGCTGATAAATCATTTTTTTGATTCATTCTCATATCTAGTCTTGCATCGAATCTATAAGAGAAACCTCGATCTGATTCATCAAATTGTGCAGAGCTTACACCTAAATCAAATAAACATCCATCGATTTTATTAATTCCTAATTCATTTAATCTTTTTTTAAGATTTACAAAATTATCATTTATTAGAGTGAAGGAATTAGATATAGCTTCTAATCTCTCTTTACTCTCTTTTATCGCTTGTTCATCTTGATCAAAGCAATATAGATGACCTTTGTCCAATCTTTTAAGAATTTCACTCGAATGTCCTCCTCGACCTAAGGTGCAATCGACATATATTTTATTAGGATTAATATTTAATCCATTGATTGTTTCTTCTAATAATACAGGTATATGTTTATATTCCATATTATTTATTCACCTTTACTTTCGAAGATTTTTGCAGCGTTACTCTCATATGCTGCTTCATTTTCTTCTTCCATTTGATAGAATCTTTCTTTATCCCAAATCTCAATATGATCTTCGACTCCGATAATCATGACATCTTTTTTAATGTTACATTTTTCAAGTGAATCCTTTGTTAATTGAATTCTACCTTGCTTATCGACATCACATTGATACGAACTTGAGAAGAATATTCTTTTGTAAGATCTATTCTCTGCATTTAGAGATGAAACAGTAGACAATTGTTTTGCCATTTGTTCGAAAACTTCTTCTGGATATACAGCCAAACATTTATCTAATCCTAAGCTCACGTATACTGTACCACCAAGCTTTTCTCTAAGTTTAGAGGGCAAAATTAAACGGGACTTATCATCTAAATTATGTGAATATGTACCAATGAAAAACATAATTTCCCCTCCACTTTGTTCCATTTCTAACCACATTATACCCACATTACCCCACTTTGTAAATACAAATAATGATTTTTTTATGTTTTTTATCAAAAAAAGCTCGAGAAACCGAGCTTATTAGTTCTATAGTAAAAAGAAAAACGCGATACATAATATCGCGTTACACTAAATCATTCATCGTCGTCATCAAGATTGATATTTGCAAATTGAGCCATTCGAGGATCGATGCTTTCTTTTTTTCTTTTATTATATTCTTCTTCTGTGATAACTTCCCAATTATCTCCTTCTTGATAATCCGGATCATCTTTTCCAATAATTTTTAATGGAATGTTAGTAACAACAAGTGAGAAAATATCTCGATAAAAATCATAATTATCATCTTTAATCTCTAAAATATCCTCACCTAAATCGTAATCGATACTATCAAAGCATAAAGTAATTTCATCGCTATCATCGATATGATAATCAACCGGTTTAAGAGTTCTAGTTGATTTTAAAACTAAATCTGCAATAACATGCAATTTACAAACAACTAAATCTGAGACATATTGTGCATTTAATTCTGCTTTAATATTCTTTACTTCAAGAATATCGTGACATACTTCTAAATCTTCCTCTTTAATTTTAAAATCTTCATCGATAGATACAATTTTCTTACTTTTAATTTCATTTTTTAATAGAATCATATAGAATTATCCTCTTAATATTGCTCCATATTCTTTTAATAATGCTTGTAATACTGCATTTTCAACTTCGTTAATTTGAGAATCTGTTAATGTTTTATTATCATCTTGATAAGTAAGAGATAATGCAATTGAAATCTTTTCATCTTCATTAGATTTTATATACACATCGAATACATCAACATTTTTAATAATTGAATGAGCATTCTTTTTAATCGTTTTTATCATATCTCCAACTAAAACATTTTTATTCACAATAAATGCATAGTCACGATTTACTGAAGGATATTTGGAGAATTGTGCCATTTTAAGTGTCGACACTTTTACATCAAATATTTTTGTTAAATTCAAATCTAAAACGAATGTTGGTCCAAGATCTTTTGCGTAATTTGGATGAATTTGACCACATACCCCAACAACTTCTTTGCCAATAGTAATTTGAACAGTTCTACCAGGATGATAGAATTTAGAATCTTTAAGTCTAGTTTCTTTATATCTATTCTTATCTATTCCTAACATTGAAAGAATTGATTCTAAATATCCATGAATATCATAGAAATCAAATGGTCTTTTCTCCAATTCTCCTCTTATATGTTTATTTCCGTTTAATGCAATGCATAATTCTTCAAAATCTGAATTCTTTGTATTGATTGTTGCAACTTCAAAGAAAGCTAAATCTTTTTGTTGGTGATCTAAATTGTATTTTATCGTATCTAAAACACTTGGAACAATGCTCCTACGAACTACGCTATGATCAACAGTCATAGGATTCATAATAACATATGGTTCATCATTTGCGTTTAAAAGTGCAAAATCATGATCAAAATTAGGTGCGACAAGGTTAAAAGTTAATATTTCATTCAATCCATTATTCACTAGCATCTCACGAATATCTAATCGTTTTTGTTGATTTGGAGTAAAACCACCCGTTGTAGTTGGCATAAATGGAAGTTTTGAAACGATTTCTTTAAATCCAACATAACGAATTACTTCTTCACTCAAGTCAGCATCACATTTCAAATCAATACGATAATCCGGTGGGAATGCAACGAAATTATCTCCATCAAAATCTTCAATCCTAATATTTAATGTCTTTAATACATCAATGACTTTATTAGCATCAAAATCAACACCTAAGCGCTTATTAATATATGAAACAGAACAATCAATCTTAGTATCATTTACTCCTAAAGTAGAATATCTAGAAGTTTTTTCAATAATCTTAGCATCAGCTAATTCAACTAGTAATTGTGCAGTTAAATCGAGAACGAATTCATCTTGATAAGGATTGATTCCCTTTTGGAAGTGAGCGCTTGATTCAGATGATAAACCCAATTTCTTATTTGTTCTTCTAATCGATGCTGATTTAAAATTTGCGGATTCAATACCGATATTTTTGGTGTTTTCATCAACTGCAACACTTAATAAGCCCATCGTACCTGCAATACAAACAGGTTCTTTATGATTAGTAACTACTAAATCACCTTTTCCAATCTCATATCCTTTTTCATCTAGTGCAACTAATGTTCCCTCATATTCTTCACTTACAGAAAAATCAGTACCTTTCAATTTATCTAGATCATACATATGTAAAGGTTGACCTGTCAAAACCATAACATAGTTACCAATGTCGACGATATTATTGATACTTCTAATACCTTGAGCCATTAATGCTCTTTGTAGCCATAATGGAGATGGCTTTGTCACTACATCTCTTACAACTTTAATAGAAAATTGTGGGCAACAAGGAGTATCGGATGAAGTTGTAAAATTAGTTGGAACTTCATCATATTTTTTAGGTTCAGGAATATTAACCTTACGTTTAAATAATGCTCCTACTTCTCTTGCAAGAGAATATAAAGCAAGAGCATCAGATCTATTTGGAAGGACATTTATATCAAATACAATATCATCTAGGCCTAAATATCCTAAAACATTTTCTTCTCCGATAGGTGCATCTTCAGGTAATTCTTCAATACCATTAATTTGCTTTTCATTTAAGAATAATTTATCGACGCCCAATTCGAATAATGCGCAACACATTCCATTAGATTCTACACCTCTAATCTTTGAAGGTGTAATCGTAATATCGTGTTTAACTAATCTTGCACCAGGTCTAGCAACGATTACTTTTAATCCAACGCGAGCATTAGGTGCTCCACATACAATTTGATTAATCCCGTATTTATCTCCTTCATTTACTTTTAAAATGTGTAAATGATCGGAATCAGGATGATTCTCGCATTCAACGATTTCTCCAATTACTAGATTTGTCGCTTCCGCTAAAAAGGAAATGCCTTCTACTTCTAATCCAGCAAAAGTAAGTCTATCAGCAACTTCTTGGTATGTAATGCCATCTAAATCAACATATTTTTTTAATAAATTATAACTTGCTAACATTTTTACTCCTCCTATTTAGTATTAAATTGCTTTAAGAAGCGTTTATCGTTTGCATAAAGTTTTCTAATATCATCGATACCATATTTAAGCATCGCAGTTCTATCAATACCAATACCAAATGCAAAACCTTGATATTCTTTTGGATCGAATCCATTCATTTCTAGAACGTGAGGGTGAACCATTCCTCCACCTAAAAGCTCAATCCAACCTGTTCCTTTACATAATCTACATCCTTTTCCTCCACATTCAAAGCAAGATATATCCGCTTCGATTGAAGGTTCTGTAAATGGAAAATAAGAAGATCTCATTCTAACTTGTCTCTTTTCGCCAAACATTTTCCTTGAGAATAATTCAAGAGTTGATAAAAGGTTTGCTAAGCTGACATCTTTATCGATAACTAATCCTTCTATTTGACCGAATTGATGTGAGTGAGTAGCATCATCATCGCGGCGATATACTTTTCCAGGAGCGATAATTTTAATTGGACCTACACCATTTTTACTTTGCATTACATGAGCTTGAATAGGTGAAGTTTGACTTCTCATAACATGCGTATCATCAATGAAGAATGAATCTTGCATATCTCTTGCCGGATGATCCTTTGGAACATTCAAAAGCTCAAAGTTAAACAAATCAAGCTCAACTTCAGGTCCTTCTGCAACATCATACCCCATTCCGATAAAAATCTTATTAACTTCGTCGACGATTAATTGAAATGGATGCTTACTTCCTTTTGCAACTTCAACGCTTGGTAAAGTAAAATCTATAACTTCTTTTTCTAATTGTTCTTGCAATCTTTTTTCTTCAAGATCTTTTCTTTTTGTTTCAATCTTATTTGTAATATCGTCTTTGATTGAATTGATTACTTGACCAAATTTTATTCTTTCTTCTCCTACTAAATCTTTCATATGGGACATAAAAGACATTAATTCACTCTTTTTTGAAAGGTATGTATTACGGACATTTTGTAGTCCTTCAATACCATTGCACTCCTCAATATCTACAAGTGCTTTTTTGTAAATTTCATTTAACTTTTCTAACATCTTGTTCCTCCATCTGGATGTATTTCTTTAAGTTTACTTAAACATTCTCTATTTTACTCTTTTTTTTAGAATAAATAAATACCTTTTTTATAAAGAATATCCCATACAGAGGAAAAAGTAAAATTATTTAAATTACGTATTTTTTTAGAGAAACAAGCGCGTTCTTTTCAAGACGTGAAACTTGCGCTTGAGATATGTTTAAAATCGTTGAAATCTCTATTTGAGAAAGTCCTTCATAAAATCGCATATTAATTATCTTTTTTTCTATTTCTGGTAATTTCGATATCCCATCCTTTAATGAATATAAAGTAATATTTCTTTCCTCCTCATCCTTATAATTTGGCAATATATCCTCTAAAAGAATCGATTCATCAAAATCATTATATAAAGGTTCATTAATGCTTGAAATCGGATAAGTTGATTCAATCGCCTCCACTAATTCAAAAGGAGAAACTCCTAATTTCTTTGCCATAACATCATTACTAGGAATATAACCAAATTCAGTAATAAAATCATCTTTTTCCTTCATATAATGATAAGCAAGATCTTTAATATTACGAGAAACACGTAAAGTTGAAGAATCTCTTAAATACCTTCTTATTTCCCCATCAATCATTGGAACTGCATATGTGGAAAATCTCACATCTTGATCTAAATCGAAATTGTTTATCGCTTTAATTAATCCCATCACACCAATATGAAACAAATCATCGAGATTATCATATCTTCTTGAAAATCTATTCACTAAAGATAATACTAGTTTAAGATTTCCCATCACTAAATCATCAAGAATATCTTTTCTTTCATTCCTTCGATATTCTATTAATAATTCTCTTGTTTTTCGACTACTTAAAGATACTAAATTATTAGTATCTAATCCTACGATATCTACTTTATTCTTTGCCAAAATAAAAATCTCCTTATGGAGATATTATGGAAATATAGTTCTATTATTATACTTATTTTCGATGTTTTAAATAGAATAATTCATCGAAGAAATCATTAGTTTGTGAAAATAATTTCATGTTTTTTCCTGTTCTTACAATCGGTTTAGAGTTCTTTAAATATATCGTAATTTTCACATTTCTTATAGAAAAATATATCGCTATTAAGATAGCGCTAATAAATACACCAACTCCTAAAATGATAAAGGAATAACTGCCGATATATCGATATAAAGGATAAGTTGCTCCTCCGAATATGACTAATAAAACAATAGATAAAATAAGCAATAAAATATTCGAATTTTTTCTTACTCTCGTGTAAATGATATCCTCAAAATCAATGAGAGTTTTTTCTTTGAAATGCTTATTGCTTCTACGAATAACAAGCGTATTATTTGACAACTCAAAAGAAGTTTCACCAACAGAAACAGAAGTACCGCTCTTCTTTGATGGAATGTCTAATATATCCTCTTGAAAATCTTCTAGTTTTTTGCTTATTTTCATATATTTATTTTTTCCTATTGAGTCTTTGGAATAGTTATCGCACCGATTAGTAATTCTCTTGCTACAATTTTATCATTTACAAGTTTAATTATCAATGAATTGATTAGAGATCTTTTATTCTTAGGTAACTTCAAATATTGCACTAAAGCTTTATGTGGCTTTTTGCCGATATCAGTTAAAGTCAAAGCACCGCCTGCATTAAAAATAAGGAATAAATTAGATATAAATTCTTCTTTTTCGTCGACATTGAGACTAGTAATTATCTCATTCATTCTATTTATTAGAGCATTGCTTTGAACAGTGAATTCATTTGCTTTTGCAAAATGATCGTCGATAACTTCCCAAGATAACGGATCATGTTGATTTAGTCCCCGATATGAAGAAGGTACGATTTTAGGTTCTACTGGATTTAAGAAAAGTCTACCGACTAGTCCCCCATTAGGAACAATAAGATGCATCCTATCAAGCATAGAAATAAAACTTTTACTCTCAATTACATCCTTAGGGTAGCCAGGTCCATCAAAAGAATACGCGTCTATTATTTTATTTCTAACTTTTCTTTTTGCAAATGCTGCAGCATAGAGAGCTTCCATTCCCCCTTTTGAATGGCCTAAGACGATAATCTTTTTTGAATGTACTCCGACCATATTTAAATAATCACAAGAATGTTCTAAACATGGAGCGTGTCCATCAATCATCATTTTAAAATCTTCTTTCCAACCAACTATTGTATCATCTGTCCCACCACAAACTACGATTCTAGTTTTATTTGGCAAAAAGACTGAAAAGCAAGTTGTTTGCGTTTCTTCTTCTAAATTGATATTTTGAACTAAATCTCCAACTAATAAAGAAGAAAAACGAATGGTTGAACTTGCTTGAACTAATAGTCGAGCTAATGCTTGAGAGATGATTAGTCCTAATTGGTTAATACCATGTAGTTCAACTTGTTTCTTTATAACTTCTTTAAATTGAATTGATTCTTTTCCTATAAAAGGAATGCAGTTTGCAACATCAATTAACGAAGTTAAAGCTAAAATAACCCCATCTAATTCATTAAATGAAAGTTCATTAAAAGTTAAATTTCCATATCCTTCAACATAATCAAATAGATTCTTCATAAACTACCTCTATCAATATTCTATATTAAGGGCGTATATTTAACAATAATTACTCTTTCTAAAAATAAAGAATTATACGATTTGAAATGAAAAAATGTTATCTTCAAGTTTTGTTCTTTTTCCTCCAAGTGCAAATATAAACCCAGAAATGAAATCGATATAGCGCGTTTTATGAGATGCTGCATTAACATTGACAATGACTATATATCTTTCTTTAATCGCACGACAAATATCATTGACATCATCAAAAGATTTGACGATATATACTTTACTTTTATTTGTTTCTCTCTTTTTCATGCTACTTTTTCATCACCGTATACAATTTCTTTATTATTTTCTTTTCAAGACGTGATATATATGATTGCGATATTCCTAATAAATCTGCCGTCTCTTTTTGCGTCAATTCACATTTTCCAAATAGACCATATCGATAAGAAATGATTTCTTTCTCATTTTCTTTAAGTTCGCTTATAGCTTTTTCTAATTCTAATATATTTTCTTTATCATCCATCTCTTTAAATATATCTATTGAGTTATCTTGCATTATATCTTTTAAAAGCAATTCATTTCCATCATAATCTGCTTTTAAAGGTTCATCGAGTGATATTTCTAATCGATTTCTTTGATTTTTTCTTAAATACATTAATATCTCATTTTCAATACATCTTGAAGCATAGGTCGCAAGTTTGATGTTTTTATCTAGTTTATACGTATTGATTGCCTTAATTAATCCAAGCGTACCAATTGAAATAAGATCTTCAAGATTAAATAAATTTGTTTCATATTTTTTCGCAACGTAAACGACTAAACGAAGATTATGTTCAATTAAGTCGTTTCGCGATTTTAGATTTCCAGTATTATTGTAATCAAGAACCAAAATATCCTCTTCTTCCTTAGGCAATGGCGCTTTTAGGTTTTCACTTCCTGCTATATAATTCGTTTCTTTATCTAGGTGAAATACTCTACTAATAAAACTCCAAATTCTTTTTAACATTTTCTTTTCCTTTCAATATAAATATGCATTTAATAAGACTTCGCATCCATGAAACATTCTCTTTTCTTCCATTAAAGCAAGATATATATAAATGGATTCTTTTTTTGATTCAAGAGATAATAAACATGGGATTGCTTTATAAGTCTTATTACCATTTATCGTCGATACTTCGATATCTTCATATTCTTTAATCTCAAAAGGAAAATTCGATAATGAAGCAAAAACGACAGGTACACCTAAATACTTTAATGTATTTCCAGTATCGAAATATGCCGAAGCATAGACCTTCTTATTAAGATATTCAATAAAACAAGAAGTCTTATAAGATGATAGACGATAGGTATAATCAACAAACTTTGTAGAAAGATAAAGCGAAATAACTAATATAAAAATTACAAGATATGATAGAGTTCCAATCGGTTCATTAATCATAATGAAACCATTAATAAATACAGTTTCTTTAATAAAAAAAGAAGTGACAATACGATAAAAAATGTCACTTACAAAATATAAGAATACATGTGGAAAAATGTACGTTTTATCCTCTAAAAAGAAGAAAAATGATACTACTACAATTCTTATAATCACAATGAAAATCAGATTAATTTTATAAGAATATACAAGTAGAGATAAAAGCATTAATGGAAGAGGAATGAATCTCTTCTTACATTTTTTTTGGGAAATATTAAACGTAAAATATATACTACTTAAACACATTAGGATTTCTAGAATAAGCGTTAAATCTAGATAAACATTCATATCATTCACCAAGAAAACAATACTAAAAAAAAGGTACGAATATTGTCGTACCTTGAATGTTAATCTAATGATGAGAAGAAATCAGGGAGAATAGATCCATCATCATTTGAGGAATTATTCTCTTCTTTTTGTTCATTTTCAACTTCCGTTTGAACTCTTGTTGGCCTTTTAACAATTGGTTGAGGATCTTGAGGAACATATTCTTCATCGAAATCAGTTGCGATAACGCTAATCAACATCTCATCATTTAATTCTGGATTTTGTTGTATTCCAAAACAGATATTGATATTTGCTCCTGCAGCTTCTGTAATATATGAAATCGCATCTTGCGTTTCATCAAGAGTAACTCCACTTCCTCCAGTAACATTAATAATTGCACTATGAGCTCCTTTAATCGATGCTTCAAGTAAAGGAGAGGCGATTGCTGAAGTAGCTGCATCCATTGCCTTATTTGGTCCAGAACCTGAGCCAAAACCAATAAGAGCTAATCCTTTTCCTTGAAGAGTTGCCTTAATATCTGCAAAATCAAGGTTAATAAGTCCAGGAAGTAAAATTAAATCTGTTATTGTTTTTACAGATTGAGCAAGAACTCGATCAGATTCAGCAAAAGCTTCGGCAATAGATTTATTACCATTCATCAACATCAATTGATCATTAGAAACAACGATAATTGAATCTACTTGACTCTTTAATTCATTTAATCCTTCAACTGCTTTTGCTTTACGGTTATTCCCTTCAAAAGTAAATGGTCTAGTAACAATTGCAATTGTTAAAGCACCTTCTTCTTTAGCAATTCTTGCAACAACAGGCGCAGCACCAGTACCAGTTCCACCACCCATTCCAGCAGCAATGAATACCATATTCGCACCACGAACGATTTCTCTAATATCATCCGCGGATGCTTCTGCAGCATTTCTACCTACCTCCGGATTTCCTCCTGCACCTAATCCACGAGTGTAATCTGCACCAAGAACGTATTTATGAGAAGCTTGAGAAGTCGCAAGTGCTTGCGCATCAGTATTAACAACCCAGAAATCGATTGATTGAATACGATCTTCAATCATTTGATTAACGGCATTATTACCTGCGCCACCAACACCAATAACAACGATTTTTGCATAGCTTTCAAAAGCATCAAAATTGAATTCTTGCATATATAATCCTCCTATAATTCTTCATTAATGTCATAATGTTGACCTGATGATCGTAATACTTCTTTTTGTGGAACTCTCGAAATAGAGGTAGAAATAAAGGGATCATCCTCTTCTGTTTGAATATATTTATCCGCATATTTAATTAGTCCTAAGCAATTCTCATATGATTTATTTCTCGCGCCAAATGAATATGGGATTACATCAATAACAGTAAGTTGTAAATTTTTTTCTAATAATTCTCTTAATCCGTAAAGCGAAGTTCCTCCTCCAACTAGAACAATAGGAAGATATTTATTCTCTGTTCCGGACCAATTTGATATTTGTTGTTTCAATGATTCGATAACTGGTAGAATGTTTTCTTTAATACAATCACCAATATCGCTCATTGTTAAATCATTAAATACTTTTACTTTAAATGAAGGACTTTTATCGATACCATATTTTTCTTTAAGCATTTTTGCATCTTTCATCGATAAATTAAATTTTTGTTGAAGTTTTTCAGTGAGTACATCTCCACCAAATCTAAAACATTTATTTTTCGTAATCATTATTTTTTGGTTAATTTGCGATAATGTTGTGATATTACTTCCGATATTTAATAAATAATATGACGAACATGAATTCGCAATTTGATCACAATTGGAAAGATATAAAGCAGAAGCAAGAGGCGCAGGAACTACTTTCTTAACAATTAATCCAGCATTCGTCACCGCTTTAACATACCCTTCTACAAAGAGTTTATCCATCGAATATACCGTTCCTAGAACATTTATATTCCTTGATCTTTTACCAATAGGTGAATCGGTCAAAGTCTCATTTGTTTCTAAAATATATTGATATGGTATTACATCAATAATCTCAGTCATATCTTTTACTTTAGTTTTCATTAATATTGAAATGCAGTTATTTATATCGAGTTGAGCAACAATAGAATCACTAGAAATTGTATTACTCATCGCTCTTTCATTAGTAAAATTGAGTCCCATTGGAGGAAGAGCAAGAAGAACTTCCTTAATTTGTATATTTAGATTGTCATTTGCAGTATTAATAAGTCCTTTAATCGCAGAAGTTAAAGCTTCACTTTCAACTACAACTCCACTTTCAACTGCATTGACATTTGTTTCAAGAGCATGCAAAACATAGACTAAATCATCTTGTACATATCCATAAATTAATTTAACTGTTTTAGAAGAAATTTCCATCGCGGCATATCTTCTATTTGATTCATTACCCATTTGGCATCTCCTTTTTATCAATAAATCTAATGATGTATTTATTGCTATTTTCTTCAATAACTACATCCCATGTATAAAATTTTGTTTCACCTTCTATAATCGGTTGCATATTGTTTTTTGTCACATATTGTTCTCTTTCTTGAATGTATTCTTCATTTAAAATATTTTTAAGTGCATCCTTATAAATTGATGAATTCAAGCAACATACGTATTTGATGAATCCATTAAGGTTGTTTGATTTGTAATATACCAATAAAGAATTCGAGGATTTTTCATAGCCAATATAACTGATTAATGCCCTATTATCCTTAGATAAGGACGAAAGAATATAACCGATAGTTTTATAAGCTTTCTTTGGAATATTAGTTGAATTAGGAATAAGATTGATATCAACTACTTGATGAATATTCTCATTTAAAAAAGTCCCTACGTCAACATCACTACTTGATAGGAGTTCATCAGATATTTCAGATCCATCATCAAAATAATATTTGTCATTCACTATCGAATGTAAAACTGGATATCTTTCATCGACAGTAATCTTCATTCCAAATGGAGTAATGACCACATTTGAATTACCACCAAGTAATGGAGAATTATCAAGTTTCGCTTTTATTTCTCGATCTGAAATAGTATAAAGAGATTCTCTTTCATTCAAGCCAGCTATTCTTAGAATTTGGTTTTTGGAGTAATACCTTGTTCCTTCAATATGAGAATTAGAAACACGGGATATAGGTGAAAGGAAGTAAATCGCAAGTAAAGCAAAGACAGAAAATATAATAGATAATTTAACAATAAGAGTTTTCTTACGCTTTATCTTTTGACTTTTTATACGTTCCTCAAATGTTAGCTCAGAATTCAATCTAGCCATATAAATCCCCCTAATTAACTACCTCAATCTCCAATTCAATTTCATAGCTAATATTATAATATAATATTTCTCTTATTTCTTCAATTAAAGATAAGACTTTTTCGTAGCTTATTTTGCGTTTGATTACTAAAAAATTAGAATGAATAGGAGAAACGTGCACATCATCATTACCTAAAGTCTTAATTTTTAATTTTTCCATGATAAATGGAAGCTTGATATTCTCTATTCTTCTAAAAGTTGAGCCCAATGTATTTTTGGAAGGTGGTTGAAGTTTTTTTCTAAGTTTTTCATAATAATTTTGTTCAATTAACGAATCTTCTATATTTTTATATTTTATTTCAAATATTGCCTCTAAAATGCATATATCCTTTAATGATGATTTGTGATATGAAAAGTTGATTGATTCTTTTTTTAGAGAAATGATTTCACCTTTCTTATCGATGCATTTTATGGATATAAGATTATCGCTTATCGACTCATTAAAACAAGAGGAATTATTAACTATACTTCCTCCTACTAAACCTGGAATTCCTTTAATTCTATTAAATCCATCAATTCCATTATCTAAACAAAAAGAAGAAAGGTGCTTTAATGAAACACTTGAGCCAACTAGTAGATTTTTATTACTTATTTCAATATTTACATTGATATATCTCACTATATATCCATCGTAATAATTAAATGCAAATAAAAGGTTTGATGTTGCACCCACATATTTAATATGGAAATGATAACGCATGAGAAAAGATATTAGCTCAATAGAACTAGTAACAATGTAACCTTTTGTTCTTCCACCAACTTGGATATACGATATTTTATTTGTGAAGAAATTATATTTAATTTTTGTGGTCATAAATTATGTATTCTTCTATTTTTTTGGAAACATCTTTACACATATATTCCTTTCGTTTCAAATAATAATCAAATCTTATTTCTTCATGTGATGAATAATAATTAAGAATCTTATTAATCGAGAAGGAAGAATAATCTTTTTCTTCGATGAATTCAATAAGTCCTTTCTTAGAAAGATAAAGAACATTCTTCAATTGATGATTATGTTTAACAAATGGTGAAGGGATAGCAATAACATATGCTCCACTATTAACTAGTTCCATTAAAGTAGTCGCTCCTCCACGAGTAAAGATAACATCATAAAGAGATAGTTCCTTTCTTAAATCAATAAAAGGTTTATAATGTATATTATTTCGTTGAATTTTCTTCCAAGATGGACTATTTTGTAAATAATTAGTAGTTTTTAAGTTGTTATTTAGTTTATTTACTATAGTAATATCATATTTAGAAACATCATAAGCATTTAGAAATTCAATTGTTTTTTTTATCAATGTTTCACTTCCTAATGAGCCATACACGAATAAAACACGTATAGGATGATGAAAAACAACTTCTCTACTTTCAATCATATCACATGATGGATTACCAACGATAACCTCTTTTCTTAAATGATTCTTTCTAAAAGCACGAAACATTCTTTTACACCCTAAATAACATATCATATTTGAATCACCAATAGTAACGTTTTGTTCATGAATGTAGTACCTTCTATGATTTAATATAGAGAAAAAAGAAACAAGAAGTGAAATGAACCCTCCAAAAACTATAATCGCATCACTCTCTTTAATCGTATTTTTAACTGAATAATATGCATTTTTTAGATTCTTATTTTTTGAGACTAGTGCTTTATTAAAAGAATTCGGATAACTTATAAAAATGCTATTATCTTTAGGAAAGACTTTTTCTTCATAATTATCCTTAAACCCGATAAAAGTCACTTCATGACCTTTATTAATTAAATAATTACCCAAGATTAAACAAGGAAAGACATGTCCTCCAGAAGAGGAAGCTGCAAGTACGATTTTCATTGTTTATCTCCATATATTATTCCAAGTGAGAATAATTCAATAATCAAAGAAGATCCTCCATAAGAAATAAGCGGCAATGTAATTCCAGTTACTGGAAGTAATCCGACTACAACTCCTAGATTAATTAAAACTTGGAAGGCAAATATGCTTATTATTCCTAAATAAAGCATCGATTTAAATATTGAATTACTATTGAGTATTATTTTGTATGCAGAATAGAATATAAGAACATATAAGATTATTACAATAAATGAACCAATTAATCCGAACTCTTCTCCAATTATTGCAAAGATAAAATCCGTTTGAGGTTCCGGTAGATAATAATGTTTTTGCACGCTTCCATTAAACCCTTTTCCAACTATTCCACCTGGGCCAAGTGCAAATAATGATTGAATGATTTGAAATCCACTTCCAAGGCTATCTGAAAAAGGATCAATAAAGGCAGTTATCCTTTTCATTCTATACCCTTCTTTGATAATTAATATAGTAACTCCAAGTAATCCGCATACGATAAGAAAAATGAACCATTTATACCTAACTCGACTACAAAATAACATTGATATAATTCCAAGGATTATGATAAATGCCGTACCAAAATCAGGTTGAAGCATGATTAGGCCAAAAGAAATTAAAAGAATGAATATTGGAAATAATAGTGTTCTAAGTTTATCCGAAGCATCAAAATGCTTTTCGAGATAATAAGCAAAATATAATATAAGGCTGATTTTTAATAATTCACTAGGCTGAATAGAAAATTCTTTTGTTCCTAGCCAACTAGTCGAACCATTTTTAGTTATTCCGAGTCCCGGAATTAATACTAATAATAAAAGAACAATAGTTATTATAAGAAAAAGCGTAGATACTTTCTTTAAATATTCAATTCTTATTCTTGAAGCAGCAAAAAAAGAAACGATTCCTAATATGATAAATATAGCTTGTCTTTTAAAAAAATACATCTCATCATCATATAAATATTTTGCCCATATATCAGATGATTCCTTGATCATAAACAAACCAAAAATAGTTAGAATAATAGTCGATAAAAGAAGGATTACTTTATATTTTTTTATATTGATAATCATAATAAACTATATGAAATATTAATATATACTATGATAAAAAAACTTCGCGATGAAGCGAAGTCTTAATATTCTAAACTATTTTTCTTTATTATCTTTTGTATTTACAATGTTTACATCTAATTGGTTATAAGGAATTGTAATGTTATTTTCATCAAAGATTTTCTTTATATTATCAAGAATTTCAAAATGTACATCCCAATAGTTTTCCTTTTTAAGCCATACTCTTAAAGTGATGTCAACAGAACTATCAGCAAAATTAGAAACCTTCACAAATGGTTCTGGATCTTTCAAAACTAATTCATGAGCCATAACGTATTCTTTAATAAGTTTAATCGCTTTTTCCGAATCATCATTATATGAAATTGAAAATACCTCATCAAGACGACGTAGATCCTTAGAAGAAACGTTTGTGATTACCCCATTGCTCAATGAACCATTAGGAATGAAAACAACTTTGTTATCAGGTGTTTTTAAATGTGTATAAAATAGGTTGATTTCTTCAACAGTACCAGATTCTCCTTGAGCGATAATATAATCTCCAATTCTAAATGGGCGAGTGACGATTAAAATAATCCAACCAGCAATATTTGATAAAGAGCCTTGAATTGCTAAACCTATCGCAACCGCGCCAGAAGCAATGATGGAAGAAACTCCTGCCATATCTACACCAATAAAACCTAAGAAAATAAATAAAACTAGTACTTTCAAAATGATTCTAATCGTTTTATAGATAACATCTGCGACCATTTCGGTCTTTTTTGTTTTTCTTAATCTGTTACGGACAGCTCTTGCAAGAAGATTAATAAGAACAAAACATACAATTAAAATAATTAAAGCGATAAGAAATTGTAAGCCTTTTGTCTTGCACCATTCGATAACCGATTTGAAAACAGCGTCCCAAGTAAGAGAAGAAGAAGTTTCCCCCTCACTTAATACTTCCGTTAATGTAACTATATTTTGAAGCATATTTATTACCTCCATTTCTTATATTGTAGATAAATGGAGAATATTACGCAATGATTATTATTTTTCTTGGATTAATTTGTCGAAAATTTCCCCTCTTTCAACGTATGAAGAATATTCATCTAACGAAGAACATCCAGGAGAAAACAATATATAGACTTCATCTTTAATCCTTTTAATATATGAAATAACATCTTTTAAGGTGTTGAAGTAGATTCCCCCTATTTCCTTAACAATCTTATATCTATCTCTACCAAAAGAAAGAATAATATCATCCTTATTCAATTTAAGCTTTTTAAAACTGCCAGATTTTGCAATTCCTCCAAGAATTATTATTCTTCTTTTACCTTTAAATATAGATAAACAAGCATTTGTTGATTCTACACTAGTAGATTTTGAATCATTTACAATATAAAGATTATTTAGTTTTGTTAATTCATTTCTAAATGACGGTACTTTATATGATTGCATTGTTAAAATGATATCTTCTTTTCTAATTCCTAATCTAACTGCAATATCGTATGCTATTTTAAAATGATTTTGATTAAATTTATTGTCAAAAAATATCATTGGAGCATCAATCTCATCAATCACAAAATAAGAACGATTATAACAATATTTCTTCAATTTTCTATCTATATATAGATTCTTTGATATACTTCTTAGTTTTAGTTTACTCGCATAATAAAATGAGAGAAATGGAACTTTATCAAGATGATTCTTACTTAGATTTGTGATTATTCCATAATCTAATCTAAGTGAATAAGTATCTTCAAGCATAAATGATGACAATTCAAAAATTAAGATTTCACTCTTTTTTATTCTTTCAAGATTACTAGATATCGTCTCTCCTATATTACCTAATACAGCCACTTTGTATCTAAAAGAAAGAATATGGTTTAAAATTGTTACTAAAGTAGTTTTCCCATTTGTTCCAGTAACACCAATAATCACTTTGTCTTTAAAGTAATTGTTATAAAACTCAATTTCAGAAACAAGATGATTCGTTAATTGACTTGATAATCTATAGATTTTACTTTTTGAAGAGATACCAGGGCTTCTAATCACGTAATCGAAGAATGGTAATTCTTTATTAATCTTTTTTAATGAAAGATAATTCTCTTTATCAAGAATTACATCATCATATACATATACATCATTTTCCTTAGATAAAAGACTCTCTAATTCCTTTCCTGTTTTTCCATAACCAAGTATAAGTATTTTCATATTACCTTCCTAACATAAATAATTCTAAACAAATACTAATAAGAGATAACGTTATTCCAATAACATAATATAAGATTACGATTGAACTTTCATTTTTCCCTTTCAATTCCAAATGGTGATGAAAAGGTGTCATTAAAAAGATTCTTTTATGAAATAATTGATAACTCGTTACTTGCATTATTACGCTTAAGGTTTCAATAATTAATAAACCACCAACAAGTGCAAGAAGAAACTCACATTTAAGTAAATAAGCACTATAACCAAAAATTGCACCTATTGGTAAGCTTCCTGAATCTCCCATAAAGATCTTCGCGGGATTAATATTATGCACTAAAAATCCTAATATTCCTCCAAAAAGAGATAATAGGAGAAACAATATAGCATCATCTTTATAAAATATTGATAAGACCACAAATGGGAAAATCATAATAAGTGACATTCCTCCAGCAAGAGAATCAAGTCCATCTGTTAAATTCATCGCATTTGAACTTCCAACGATAAATAAAGCGAATACTATTATACTTAATATTCCAAAATCCATCCCGATATTTCCTATTAAATAGAATGAATTATCTATTAAATAATTATTGTTTAGGTAAATGAAAATTAAAATTGAGATAAGCATTTCAATTAAAAATCTAATCGATGCACTAAGTCCTTTATATGTTGTTTTAATTTTTAGTATATCATCAATTAAACCTATTATCATAAAGGTTATTAAAATGATGATTGATGTATAAAAGCGAAAATCATTATATAATTCAAGATTCATAAAACTAGTAAAAATAACTGAAATAATGATTGCTACTCCTCCACAGGTAGGAGTATTTTTCTTTTTCTTATGCGAATATGAAAGATATTCGTTTATCTCTTGTCCTTTATTATGTTTTCTTTGAATTACAATTAAAAACCTAGTAATCATCGATGAAATAATAAAACTAGATAATAGAGTTAATATTAATAGAATGAATCTTTTCATACCCTAAACTATGATTTATCATTCATAAAATATTCATTTACCACCGTTTTATCATTAAAAAAAATACGTTTATCTTTTATTATTTGATAATCCTCATGCCCTTTACCTATAATCAATAGGACATCATTATCTTTTAATATACTTAATGCATAATTTATTGCCTTTTCTCTATCTAGGATGATTTTAATATTCTCACCCTTTTTTATATATGGGTAAATTATCTTTTTAGGATTTTCAAATCTTGGATTATCATTTGTATAGATCATTAGATCACAATATCTTTTAATCACATCAATTATCTCTCTTCTTTTAGATTTATCTCTGTTTCCTCCAAATCCAAAAAGACAAATAAGTCTAGAATCATATTTCATACGGTATTTTGATAATATATATTCATAACTTGATGTAGTATGTGCATAATCAATGACAACAAGTGGTGAACTATGAACTATCTCGTCTCTTCCTGGTGGATTTATCGTCTCATAATCTTCGAATTTAACATGTAATGATTCTTCAATCTTAGAATATATATTCTTTCTTCCATAAACAAAATTGTTACAAGATAAAATGAAATCAATCTTTGCTTCATGATAGGAATATAACGTTTTATGATAATCTAAATGATCACTATCTATTTCAAGAAGAATTCCTAAATCAAAAATCATATCATTTACTCTTCCTTCTTTATAGCCAATAGAACTAACTTCCATAATTAGATATTCGATTCCCTTTTTATATGCATCTACTAATATCCTTATGAGATCATCATTACGAGGTGTTGTTAATAAAGAATAATATGAATTTTTAACATTTTTTATGGTAGTTATGCAAGCGGATTTTACCCCAATCTCATTTAGTTTGCGATTTAAATTATAAGATAATGTCGTCTTACCATTCGTTCCACTTATCCCAATCAGCCTTGGATATTTCTTCAAATTATATTTCTCAATAATGATCTTATTCAGATTATTTTTAAGATTAGGAACATAATATTTTCCCTTATTTTCAGATAGAATAAAAGATGCTCCTCGTCTTAAAGCATCCTTAATATATTTATCTCCATTATTTTTTCCATTTATCGAGATATAAATATCTCCTTTACAAATTTTTCTTGAATCTAAATAAATATTCATATGTCACCATATTAATATATGATGAATAATCCTATATCTTACTCTTTATTGTCTTTCCAACTAAGGCTCCAGTTGATAATGCTATTTGAATATTGAATCCACCAGTTAATGCATCAACATCAATTACTTCACCAGCAAAATATAGATTAGGAACAATCTTTGATTCCATAGTTTTTGCGTTTATTTCCTTAACATTAATTCCACCACTAGTAACGATTGCTCTTTTAATATCAACTAAACCATCGTATGTAAGTGGAAAATGTTTTATTGTTCTAATAAGAGTCTTTCTCTCACTTACACTCATATCTCCGCATTTCTTATAAGAATCAAGTGGACATTTTTCCAAAAACCAAGGAATAAAATCAATTGGCATGATCTGTTTTAATAAATAAAATATGTTATGTGATGCATTTTTACTAATCTCACGAAGTAATCTATCATCGAGTTTTTCTTCATCTAGCGCTGGTTTTAAATCTAATTCAAGATGAATATTTTCTTTTTTTCTGCGATTGATCAAACTAGAAACAGTAAGACTAATTGGACCATCTAACGTATTGGAATCAAACATTATATCGCCAAATTCCTCATGTTTCCATTTTTCATCATTTACAATTATTTTTACATTTTTAAACAACATCTTATTCAATTTATAAGGGATGTTTTCCTTTAATTTAATCGCAGATAACCCTGGAACTAGTTCGCATATTGTATGTCCGAATTCTTTTGCAAATTTATATCCATCTCCTGTTGAACCAGTTGTAGGATATGATAAGCCTCCCGTTGCAATAACTAAATTATCTACTAAATATCTATTTTCACTTGCAATAACTTCAAATAATCCATTTACAAGAGTAATTTTATTTGCTTTTTCTCGATAAATGATTTTTACTCCTTTTTCTAAACATCCTTCAACAAGGGCTTTTGTTATATCAGAAGCATGATAAGAAGCAGGAAATACTCTATTTCCTCTTTCTGTTACTAATTTAACATTATGTGTTTCAAAATATTCAATTGTATCTTTACTTGAAAATGAAGACAATGATGAATATAAAAACTTTGGATTCGAAATCACGTTTTTTATTATATCTTCATTATTACAATTGTTCGTTACATTGCAACGTCCTTTACCTGTAATATATAGTTTTCTACCTGCTTTTTCATTTCTTTCTATTAATATTACTTCATTACCTTCACAAGCGGAATGATATGCTGCAGAAAGGCCTGCAGGACCTGCACCAATAATTAATGTTTTCATCATCTCACCTCAACAAAAATAGTTTATATAAAATCAATAACATTTAAAAGCATTATTTCATTTTATTTAACGCTCTTAATTGACCTTGAGCCCAGGAATACCCTTGATCTGCCGATTTTGTATACCATTCTATTGCCTTATCGATATCTACATCGACTCCAGTTCCATTACGATAACATTCTCCTACATTAAATTGTGCTTCAGGGAAATCAAGCATCGCAGATTTTAAATACCATTCAAATGCTTTTTTGTCATCCATATCGACTCCTTGACCATTTTCATAACAATATCCGATATTATTCTGTGCTTTAGGATGGTTTTGCAAACCAGCTTTCATATACCATTTGAAGGCTTCAATGAAATTCTCTTCAACTCCTGTTCCATAGAAGTAGCATTCACCTACACTATTTTGAGCGTTTGCATATCCTTGTTCTGCCGCTTTCATATACCATTTGAAAGCTTCTTCAAAGTTATTTTCATTTCCTTCACCTAATTCGAAAGAAACACCTAGATTATATTGTGCAATCGGATCTCCTAAAGAAGCGATTTTCTTATACATTTCGATTGCCTTTGTATAATCTTTTTCCACTCCTCTTCCATAGAAATAACATTCAGCTAAAAACGCTTGTGCAGATAGGTTTCCTTGTTTTGCCGCCTTTGTATACCAATCAATTGCAATGTTATAATCTTTCGTAACTCCCTTACCGTAATAATAGCATTCACCAAGATGACATTGTACTTCACTATCTCCATCTTCTGCGACCTTAGAATACCAAATAAATGATTTAGCTAAATCTTTTTCTACTCCAATGCCATGATAATAAAAATCTCCTACTAATCGTTCCGCCTTCATATGACCTAAAGTAGCAGCATTCAAAATTAACTTAAATGCTTCTTCATTATTAACCTCAATTCCTTTTCCTTCATGATATAAAAGACCTAAACGATACAAAGCTTCCTTATGATTGTTATTTGAAGCAATCGTATAATATTTAAAAGCATTCTTATAATCCTTATCTTCCTCATAATATAAACCAACATAATAACTAGCATCAATGTGATTGAAAGAAGAGGCTTTAATAAATGCATTAAATGCTTCTTTTCTTTTATCGAGTTTACTATAGACTAAACCAAGACGATAAATGGAGTCAACATGATTGTTTTCAGCTGCTTTACTATACCATTTAATCGCTTCATTTAAGGAAGATATTGCTCCGTCACCCGTCTCATAACAATACGCAAGATTATGTTGTGCACGTACATTTCCATGTTCTGCAGCAAAAAGATAATATTCTATCGCTTTTTCATAATCTTTTGCCACTCCTTTACCATAGAAGAAACAATCTCCTAAATTAATCTTTGCATCTAAATACCCTAAAGAAGCAACTTTTTCATAATATTCTACTGCTTTTTTAAAATCTATTTCTATTCCTTTACCGTAATAGTAACATTCCCCTACTTTGTTAATTGCTTCTATACATCCTAAATTTGCTGAATGCATGAAACATTCAAAAGCTCTATTCTCATCCTTTTTAGTTCCTGTTCCATTTAGATACATTTCACCTAAATAATATTTAATCATGTAGTTTTTATCATCACATTTAGATAGTAAACTAAAAGCGAGCTCGTAATTTAGTTGACATCCCCTACCTAAAAAATAAGATTCTCCTAAACGAAACGTTGCATTAGAATTACCTAAGGAAGAAGAAAGGTTAAAATAGAAAAATGATTTATCATAGTTTACCTTGTCTCCTTGTCCATTTAAATACATTTCACCTGCTTGATATGAAGCAATAGAATGATTCATTTCACTTGCAAGAAGATAGAATTTAAGTGCTTTTCCATAATCCTTAAGTTCAAAATAAATTTCTCCTAGGTTAAATAAAGAATCAACCTCACTTTTTGATTTTTCAAACATTTCAATCGCTTTATTTATGTCCTTATTTAAAGCTAAACCTTCTTTATAAATATGACCTAAATGATTATAAGCAAGAGGATAATCATTAGAACAAACAAAAGAATAATGCTCAATTGCCTTCAAATAATCCTTTTCTCCGTTAAGTCCATAATAATAGATTTCCCCAAGATTAAATTCAACTAGTTGATCGGTTTTATGAGGCAACTTATTCAAATATTCTAAAGCTTTTCCATAATCTTTTGTTGTACCTTTTCCAAGAAGATAAGAAAATGCCACTTCATAAATGGATAAGCGGTAACCACTTTCACTAGAATCTAAAAAAAGTTCAAATGCTTTTTGTTCATTTATTTCTGTTCCTTTACCTTCTTTATAACAAATACCTATTTCATATAAATCACGTGGGTATTTATATAATAGAGATAAGGATAAGATTCGAAAGCCCTCTTTATCATTTCCTTTTAAAAAATAATCCTTTGCAATCGCGTGATTTTGAATAATATTATAGGCTTTTAAAGCATCTTCATTCATATATTTCAATGCTTTATGAAAATTTAAAGATGTGAAGGCCTCTAATTCCTTATCAATCAATTCATTAAAAGAAGATATTTTTAAATCAATAAATGTTCGATAAAAATATAGACTTCCATTAGAAAGATTACTCTCCTCTATTTCATCTAAGAAAGAGGATAAGCCATCAAAGTCTTTACATTTTAAATACTTTTCTACTAAATCCAAATCTATCATATTAACACCTAACGCCATAGAACTATTTATCTAATAATTTAATGAATTCCTCTTCTGGAATAGGTTTATAAAAATAAAAGCCTTGAAAATAATCGCAATTATTCTCCTTTAGTAATTCCACTTGTTCTTTTGTTTCTACTCCTTCCGCGATGACTTTTAAACCCATCTTTTTCGCCATATCTAATAAGGAAGTAATAATCTTTTCGTTCTTTTCCGAGTCACCAATTCGACAAACAAATCCTCTATCAAGTTTAATGATATCAAATTCGTAATCTCTTAAAGTTGAAAAAGTTGATAATCCAGAACCAAAATCGTCAAGTAGTATCACTCCACCATGTTCTCTAATAGTACTAAAGAAGCCTTTTGCATTATTCTCGATATTTGTATAATCGGATTCAGTTAATTCAATTCGTAAATATTTACAAGGATTATTAACAGTAAATTTATTAATGAGTAAATCAATATTATGTGATGAAGAAAAATCTTTCCTTGATAAATTAATAGAAATTGGAATAATATGTTTATTTTCATTTAGTCGACGTTTGATAAAATTTGTAGTAGAATCGATTACATATTGATCAAGTTTTGCAATATAACCAGATTCTTCAAGTAAAGGAATGAAATGTCCAGGTGGAATAATCGTTCCATCATTTTTCTTCCATCTTATTAATGCTTCGGCAGAGTTGATTTCCTTAGTCTTAGCATCAACTATTGGTTGATAATATACGACGAACTCATTATTTTTTAAAGCTTCATTAAAATTCGAGATAACTGCATTATTATCAATATATCGATCAGCCATATCCTCGTTAAATTCAATAACGTTATTTACTTTATCTAAATATATCAACTCAGAAGCAAGCTTTGCTCGATCATACATTGAAGATATATCGATTGATTTATCCTCGGATAGATAATAAATTCCACATCTCAAATTGATTTCTCCATATTTCTTATTATCGATTCTTTTTGATAAAGATTTTATATATTCCATATTTACATGTTGTTTATGAAGCAATAGAACAAAATTATCTGAATCAAATCTACTAGATAAAACCGGTTCTAATTCAGAACTTGATAAAAGGATAAGAACATCTCTTAATAATTCATCACCTAGTGAATGACCATATTGTTCATTGAAAGCTTTAAATCCAGAAATATTGAAATACAATAAAGCATAATTGGTTCTAATAAAACGTTCGTTAGATAATAAACGATTCAATTCTTTTTCAAATCCATTACGATTCAATGAATTCGTAATAGGATCTTTCTCAAAATCAGAAGTCAAGTCTTCAATTGTAAAAAGAATAGCATCTTTATCTTCTCCAATATAATAATATGAGAATTTCAAGAAGGTATCATTACCAGTTTTTGAATGTTCTTTTTTTATCTTAACAACAAAGGAAAATTTATTTCCAATGATTGATAGTTTATTTACAATAGAAGATAAGGAAAGAGAAGACATCATCAATTCGTCTTGATGAGAATCAAAGAAAGCGCTAGAAATAATATTCATTCCTTCTAGATAATCGTATTCCTTTTGTCCTAAATATACTCCATATTTTTTATTCATGCGATGGATGTACATTCTATTTAAATCAGGAGATATAATTCCTAAAACACTATGTCTATCATTAATAATAATGTGATTTAATGCAGAATCAATTGATTCATCTGTCGCATCATTGATGTAGATATATGCTTCTATGTGACTACTAGTCGGGTTTTCAACTAATTGAATAATTATGTTTTCAACCTTGATAAGCCCATCCATTCGATTCTTTATCGGATAAGTAAAATATGTTTTACCATATGAAAACATTTTAATTAACGTTTCTCTATCTAGTGGTACATTCTTTTTTAAATCGATATGACCAATATGAAGTACTACTTCTCCAATTACATCATCTGCAGTTTTAATAAATGTATTAAGGAGTTCAGTATTATAATCGATTATTGTATTTGATGTTAAATCAATAGTAGATACATACGATCCTTTTTTTGAATTTGACATAATACTTTTTATTCTTTTTTTATATGATTCTTCAATTTCTCTAGTTTGTAAAACAACATCAGTTATATCGTCAACAACAATAACTTCCGAAGGAATTTCTCTCCAAAATATGCTCTTTATTTTTAATTTGTAAAAATGATTCTTATATTCGATTAATCGATCATTCTTGATATATTGTTCAACAAAATCATCATATGAATTACATTTAAATAGTTCATGAATCTTATATTTATTAAAATCAATATGCAAGGAATCCTCAACAATAGAAATTGTATCAGCAAAATATAGAATGTTTTTCGTATCTAAAGCATATACGATATACATTGTTTCTTTATCTTCAATGAGAGCTTCATAGCCTAAAGTTTCATGTGAGGTTTCAAAAATACAGCTTAAGACAATATCATACCCGTCTATATAATCAATTGTTTTAGAAATCGTACTAATCCATACATATCCATTATTTGTTTTAATATGATATGAATGCTTTTCTTCATTTGCGAAATAGACATGTCTAAAAAATCTATCAGTACTCATCCTTAATCTATCAAAAAATGCTTTAACAGCATTATTCTCATTAATCAATTTCTTGAATTCCTGATTTGAATAATCAAATATATCGTTTAATCCATTAGAGGTATATAAAATTGCACTATCCTGAGCGTTATTGTTTACTTTAAAAAGTACTACATTTCCCGGAATATTCTTTGCTTCCTCAATGTATTTTGAAATATTAATAGAATTTTCCCCCTTAACCCTATACACTTATAATATCTCAAGATTATATAATAATCTAGTTAGAAAAATAAAAAATATATAATTTTCATAATAAACAGAGAAAAAAAATCTCTAGAAGATAAGGAAATTTACTTATTTCTAGAGAATTTAATATTAATATTATAAAGCTTTCACTGCAGAGATGATTCTTTCAATTGCTTCATCTACGCTGATTTCTTCTTTTACCATCGTTGAACGAGTTTTAAATTCAACAACATTTTCGTTTGCTTTTTTATTTACTGTAACGATATATGGAATTCCGATTAGTTCCCAATCTTTAAATTTAAAGCCTGGTCTTTCATCTCGATCATCTAAAACAACTTCAACACCATTTTTTATTAATTTATCATAGATTGTTTCAGCAAGAAGTTTTTGTGCTTCATCGTGATATGCTATAGGAACAATTACTGCATGATATGGTGCAACATTCAATGGCCACTTAATTCCAAATTCATCATGATATTGTTCGATAATAGAAGACATAGTTCTTGTAATTCCAATTCCATAACATCCCATAACTAATGGTTTAATTTGTCCATTATCATCTTGATAAGTGCATTTCATTGGTTCAGAATATTTAGTTCCAAGTTTGAAGATTTGACCTACTTCAATTCCTCTTTCTTTCTTTAATAACTTACCACAAACTGGGCATATATCTCCACTTTCAGTTTTTCTAAATTGAGCAACCTTGCCTGTAAAATCACGTCCAAAGTTGACATTTTTCAAATGGAAATCCTTCTTGTTTGCTCCTACGACGATATTCTTCATTAACGAAACTTCTTCATCAACTAGGATAACTGCATTATTTATATTACAAGGTCCAACAAAACCTTCAATTGTTCCAAGTGAAATGATATCTTCGTTACTCGATAGAACTAATTCATGCTCAGCGATATTTAATTCATTAACTACTTTAATTTCATTAACTTCTCTATCGCCTCTAACCATTACTAAAACTAATGTATTATGAGCTAAATCACGATATACAATAGATTTGACAACATCTTTTGGATCGACTCCTAAAAACGAGCTTACTTCTTCAATCGTTTTTTGATTTGGAGTTGAAATCTCTTCAATTTCTTTCATTTCTTCATTTGATTTATAAGCATCGCATTTTGATTCAGCTTTTTCTTGATCTGCAGCATATCCACAATCACAATAGATAATATCGGATTCACCGACTTCAGAAAGTGCCATAAATTGATGAGAACCTGTTCCTCCAATTGCTCCTGTATCTGCAAGAACAATCTTATAATTTAAATGGAAACGATCAAAAATCCTACAATATGTATCATACATATTTTTGTATGATTCATCTAATCCCTTTTTACTTAAATCGAACGAATATGCATCTTTCATAATGAATTCACGAGATCTCATAAGGCCAAATCTTGGTCTAAATTCATCACGATATTTAGTTTGAATTTGATAAATATTAATTGGAAATGATTTTTTTGATTTAACTTCACTTCTAACTAAATCAGTAAAAATTTCTTCGTGTGTAGGTCCTAAGCAGAATTCACGATCATGACGATCCTTGAATCTCATTAGTTCTGGTCCATATTTATACCATCTGCCGGATTCTTCCCATAATTCTTTAGGTTGAACCGCACTAGAAAGGATTTCAAGGGCGCCACTATTATCCATTTCTTCTCTAACAATCTTTTCTACTTTATTTAATACACGTAACCCAAGCGGGAGATAATTGTAAACTCCTGCGACTAATTTTCTAATCATACCTGCTCTTAGAAGAAGAACATGTGATGATATTACTGCCTCATTTGGTGTTTCTTTGAGGGTTGCGATTAACATTCTACTTGCTTTCATACAAAATCTCCTAACTTATTAATTATAATCAATTTCATTTGAAATGGTATATTATTTTAATAATATATGCTATTTTCCAATTATTTCTTGTTCTATTATTTTCATTTTTATAACAAGAAAATGATATTGATGTTATAATTGATTCGAGGAAAATATGCAAGTATTATTAAAAAGTGAATTTTCGATAAATTGGGCGACTCTAGTTAGTCTTATAGTCGGTATGGTTCTTGGCATCATATTGTTTGTTTTAATTTACACATTAATCACAATAAATAAAATGAGTGATAAGAGATTTACATTAAAAGATGTTAACTCTACTGTTCCTTATGATGAAATCAAATTTGAAATACAAAAAGCACAAAAAGAATTCTTAGAAAAAAAAGCAGAAGAAAAAGCAATTAAGTTTGACTTTATTAGAGACATAATAATAAAATTAATCAAATCAATCGCTAAGAAATTCTATCCTGATTCTATCGAACCAATCGCAGAATTAACACTTGAAGAAATCATTATTCTCGATCGTTATATAGTCAATAAAATTGAAGAACTTCTCGATAATAGAGGTTTCAAACCATTACAAAAAGTTAAAATTTCTACTATCATCAAGTTAATAAATGCAAAAAATACTGTAGAAAACAATAAAGTGGTTAAAGGAATTCAAAAATCAGGAGTAAGTAAAATTGTATCAGGCGCATATACGGTGTTAAATGCAATTAATCCCGTAGTTTGGGTCAAAAAATTAATTATCAACCCAAGCATAAATTTAATTACAAAACAAATTATTTTAAAACTAATTCAACAAATTGGTCAAGAAACGTATAATGTCTATTCAAAACAAGCATTTATCGACCAAGATGCAGACGAAGATATAGACGCGATAATACGTAATTATGAAACGAAAGAAAACGATACAATAAAAGCAAAATAAGTCCTATATTTTGGACTTATTTTTATATTCGAATCTTTTATTATCGCTTATTGAATAATAATTATCTTTAGTAATGATAAGATGATCCACCAATTGTAAACCAAAAGTATACGACATCATTTCAATTTGAGAGGTAGTAATCATATCTTCATTGCTTGGTTCGCAGATATTAGATGGATGATTATGAATTAGAAAAAATCTTATTCCTTTCTCAATCACCTCTCTAATAATTAGTTTTGGTGATATGGTCATTTTATGCGTACTACCTTTAAAGATTTCTTTAATCGATTTAACGTTATTCTTCCCATCAACTATCACAACAAAAGCTTTTTCTTGAACTTGCTTATATAATTTATCATGAAAATATAAAGCGATTTCTTCCCTTCCTTTTAACGAAAAATTCCCGATATGTGTTTCTTCCTTTGCTCTTTCATATAAAATGAATGAAGCCTTTAGTTTTAATGCTTTAATTTTATTTATACCATTTATCTTAGTTAATTCATTAATCGATGCATTTACAATTCCATCTAATCCATTAAAATGTGATAACATCTCATAACTCACTTCTAACGCTGAATGATTTTTTGTTCCACTACTAACTAGTAAGGCTAATAATTCCGCGTTAGATAATGAATTTATTCCATAAAATAAAGCTTTTTCTCGAGGTTGGTCTGTTTTAGGAATATCTTTTATTCTACCCATACTAATTCCAACTAAATTTCCATCCACCTGGAAGAGTTGCTCCTCCTTTATTTGAGATGAATAACTTATAGACGATAACTGCAACAACTGCAGCAGCTAAAACCGCAAGAACTGCAGTTAAAGTAATAGCTTCACCTCCAATAATTTCATTCATTTCTTTTTCATTTAATACTCTCATATTTTTTCCTCCTACTTTATTAATTCGAAGGAAAATGAATTTTTACTAATAATTTATAAATTTAATAATTTTTTCGAGCATTCATTTATTGATTTTGAAAGATTTTTTGCAATTAATTTCTTATTATTAACAATCCATTGCGCCTCTTCTTCGTTATCATGAAATTGTAGTTCAATAAGGCTTGTATATTTTGCTTTAACTGTTTTTAATTCGTAAAGACTACCTCCATATTTTATTCCTCTTTGAGGAAAACTGTTTAATGTAACATAATTATTATAAATATATTTACTGAATGATTTATCATTATAGTAATATATTTCTGAGCCTCTACCACCTCCTGCATTAGAATGAAGTGCAAGATGAATATCGCTATTAAATTTATTAGAATCGATACAAGATGATGACAATGATTTTGTTCCATCATTCACCAATAAATCAATATACTTATATGTAGATAAGTATCCTTTCATCAAATTTGCTATATCTTGCATATTTTGAGCTTCACTCCCCAATGAACAAGAATACATATTTGATTTTTGAACTGATGGATTGATATATACCTTTACCTTTTTTGTAAATTCTTCACTTATATTATTAGTATTTGAAGAGTTTTGATTTAGGGATGGGAGTAAATGAATACTAGATTCAATATTAGAACTTAAATCAGGTTTTTCTATAATCGTTCCATCGGTAATGACTGAATCGTATATTTCTTCAGGAATCGATACTGAAGATGAGTTATCATTTCTAACTTCAATTAATGGTTTTATTGTAGTTTCACTTCCAATAAAAATAAATGCGAATAATAAAGCAAATGGTATTTTTTTCATTTTGCACCTCCTAGGATGAAGTATAGCAAATAAAAAAAGCCAGTATACTGGCAGTTTTTGGAAGTAATTAATCTTCTTTCTTATAATGATCTAATAGGAAGAAAATGGCAAGTATAATTCCTGATAATAAATTGAATATATTCATTATCCAAGCATATGTTGCACCCTTTCCTAATGCTGTATATACGATTTCTAGGATAAAACCATATAAAGCAATAACATTATATGAACAAATTGCAATTCCTCCAATGATGAAATATAATCTTTTATCTTTTTTATAGTAAACATGACTAGTAATAAGTGCTGCAACAGATAATAAGGTTAATATTAGAACAATAATAGCTAAAGAAGCATGTATTTTAATGCTTAATAATGCACCTACTCCTAAACCAAATATAGACATAACATATGCAAATACATATGATCTCTTTAATCTTTTATTTTTATACATAATATTCTCCTTTACCGAGAATTATTATATAGAATTCGGACTTTTATTTCTACAATTATTCCAAAAATGAGGAAAGAGATAATGATTTTTCCTTTTGTTTTGAAATGGAATTACTAAGTTCATAGAATCAAATTCATTTTCGAAGGCATAATTACCAAATAAATTAGATAAAAAAAGTGTAGCAACAGCATAAGATGCTACACAAGAAGGTACTTACGATTTATCCACTTACAATATATAATATGTTATTTTAAATAATGTGTAGGCGATAAAAGCCTAAAAAATATAATTAAGCATAATATTATTATTTAGCCCATTATTTTAATATGGAACCTAATATTTTATTTTCTCCATTAATAAATGATTTATAATCCATTTTTGACTTACCTTGCTTTTGAACTTTTAATAATGCGATTTGTCCATTTTTTAATTGAAGTAATAATCTTTTCTTATTAGCTTCAACAATTTCTCCAATTTGATGAGATACTATATCATTTTCTATTCTCGCATCAAAAATCTTAAAAACCAAATCATTATATAATAAATACCCGCCTGGTACCTCGGAAAGACCTTTAACCATATTAATAAATTCTTCTTTAGTATAATCTAATGATAAATGCTCTTCTTCTTTTGATATTTTCTTACAGAAAGTAACTTGATTCTCGTCTTGTTTTTCTCCTATTATCATTTTATTAATATATTTAGGAAGCATTCTTAAAAGTGCGACTAAGCCAGCGTCACCAACTTTTTCATAAAGTGATGTATAATTGTCATTATCATTTATCACTACTTCTTCTTTATCATACATCTCACCTGCATCCATTTTATCAATCATTTCCATTATAGTTGCACCAGTAATCTTATCACCATGAATTAAAGCTTGTTGAATTGGGGATGCGCCACGATATTTAGGAAGTAACGAACCATGAACATTAATAGAACCAATAGATGGAATATCTAGTAATGCTTGAGGAACAATTTGTCCATATGCGCATGTAATGATTACATCAGGCTTAATATCATATAAAAAATCAAAATCATCTTTTATTTTTGAAGGTTGATATACAGGAATATTATGATTTATTGCAACATTTTTTGTAGGACATGGTGTAATGATTCCTTTTCTTCCAACTGGTTTATCTGGTTGAGTAACTACTCCAACTACATTATAATTATTATCAATTAATCCTTTTAAAATCTTTGCTCCTATTTCAGGAGTTCCCATAAATACTATTCTTGCATTCATACTGAGTCACCGCCTAAGAACATTCTATCACATATCAAGATATTAAACTATTTTTTGTATGATAAAGAGTACTATTTTTATTATTCCATTAATGATAGTTATTACAAAATTTGTTAGAACATATCCGATTTTTCCAAAGATATTACTAGTCTCTTCAATTCCTTTCTTCGATTCAATATAAGTATTATTTTCAATGATTTCTCCTTTATTAATATTTTCCTCAAATTGAGATAAGGAAGATTCAATCGTTTCTTCTTTTTTTGAAGTAATACCTTGAAATAGACTAGTCACCAATACTAAAAAGCAAAGAACGATTAATATATCTCTAATGAAATGTTTCATATAATCACCATAAATAATCTACATTATATATCTTTTCTATTTTGTCAACTTTTGGGATTGATGTAACAAATGATTCAAAGATGAAGATAATAAATCAGTAATCAAGTCAATTTTCAGTTCAATCTCTTTCGTAGTAAAAACTAAATCTTTGAATTTATTATTAATTTTTATAGATGCAAAATTATTAATCAATGCTTCAAGCGATATTACAGTACCTACACCTAGAGATACCACTTTACATCCGAGATATTCTTTATTGATACCTTTTCGATAATTAGAAACTCCTGATCCTGGTTTAATTCCCGTATCAGTAATCTGAATAACATGATTAAGACGTTCAAGTGAAGTTGTTGCAAGAGAATCAATAACTATCACACAATCGATTTTATTCTCGTTTATTATCCCTTTAACAATACTAGCCGATTCTAAACCCGTCACCCCCATTACTCCTGGAATAATACAAGCAACTTTTGTTTCCTTTTCTCCACTTAGATGATACGTAGCTTTAATATTTTTAACTACTCTAGGTCCTAATGAATCAGGAGCAAAATCATCATTTCCAATACCGACTATTAGAATCTTATTATATTTATCATCAATCATTTCACCGACTAAAGATACAAGTTCTTTAGAGATTGAATTAAACGTTTTTTCGTCTTTTATATCATCAAAATACAAAGAATAATATTTTCCTTTAGATATTCTATATTTATTTCCATTAATCATCTCTATTTTACAAACTTTATAATTCTTTTTCTTATATTCTTCCTTTCTAAAATCATTAGAAGAAGAAATATTGATAAGACCTTCTTCTGCAATATCAAATAATCTAATCATAAAATCAAAAAACTCCTATATTTAGTATGGTTAAAAAAAGAAAAATTATTGAAAGAATAAATATTTTATGATAATATCATAGAGGTTAAGAAATTGAGAGGTGAAAACTATGGCAAATATTAAATCACAAGTTAAGAGAATTAAAACAAATGCAAAAGCAAATGAAAGAAATTCAAGCTTCAAATCATCAATGAGAACTGCAATTAAAAAAGTTGTTGTTGCTTGTGAAGCTAACAATAAAGAAGAAGCATTAAAACTCCTTCCATTAGCATTTTCAAAAATTGATGCATCTGTAACTAAAGGTTTCTCACATAAGAATACAGCTGCAAGACAAAAAGCAAGATTACAAGCTAAAGTTAATGCACTTAACTAATAAGTTAATTCTTGATACCATAAGATACGATATCTTATGGTTTTTTTTTGAAATTCATATAAAAAAAACTGCATCTCATAATTGAAATATGAAATGCAGTTAATGATATTATCTAGAAATTAACATCTAAATCATAGTAACAACATTTGAGGAGTTCTTCCATTTCATGTTGTGTTGGAATTCTTGGGTTAGAACCTGTGCAAGCATCGCCGATAGCGTTTTTAGCAATTTCAGGTAATCTTTCTAAGAATACTTTTTCAGGTACAAATCCTTGTTCACATGGATATGAATCTGCACCATAATTCTTGATACAGTGAGGAATATTTAAATCATCGTTCATCTTACGTAAGAATGCGATTAATAATGCTACTTTCTCGTCATCATTCTTTCCGCCTAAATGCATATAATCAGCAATTACACCATAACGTTTTTTAGCAACTGGATCTTTTGCATTAAATGCGATTACTTTTGGTAAGTACATTGCATTAGCTGCACCATGAATAATATGTGCGCCATAATCTGCAAATGCTGCACCAGTTTTATGTGCCATAGAGTGAACGATACCTAATAAAGCATTTGAGAATGATTGTCCAGCTAAACATTGAGCATTATGCATTCTTGCTCTTGCTTCCATATCTCCATTATATGATTTTACTAAATCAACCATAATCATTTCGATTGCATGAATTGCAAGAGGATCTGTATAATCACAATTAGCTGTTGAAACATATGCTTCTACTGCGTGAGTCATTGCATCCATACCTGTATGAGCAACGAGTTTTTTTGGCATAGTGAATGCTAATTCTGGATCAACGATTGCAACATCTGGAGTAATCTCAAAGTCTGCGATAGGATATTTAATTCCCTTATTATAATCAGTAATAATTGAGAATGCAGTAACTTCAGTTGCTGTTCCTGATGTTGATGATACAGCACAGAATTTTGCTTTTGTTCTTAGATGTGGAAGGCCAAAGACTTTGCACATATCTTCAAAAGTAGTTTCAGGGTATTCATATTTAATCCACATTGCTTTTGCAGCATCGATTGGTGATCCACCACCCATTGCAACAATCCAATCTGGTCCAAATTCTAACATTTTAGCTGCACCATTCATAACAGTTTCAACTGATGGATCTGGTTCAATACCATCAATAACCATTACTTCCATACCAGCTTCTTTCAAATAGCCAATAGCTTTATCTAAGAAACCGAATTTTTTCATGCTGCCCCCGCCAACACAAATTACAGCTTTTCTTCCCTTAAATGTTTTTAGAGCTTCAAGGGCACCTGCTCCGTGATATAAATCTCTTGGTAAAGTAAATCTTTGCATTTTATTTTTCCTCCTGTTTACTTCTCCTGAATAAATTTTTATCACATAAGAATTCAAAAGTAAATCGATTTTGATAAAAAAATATCGATTTTAATCATTTTTTAGTATTGTATCAAAAATGTAAAAAAAAATGATTAACTTTTATAGACATAAACAGGTTAAATATGAAAAATGGGTACAATAATGTACCCATATAAATATAGTCTACTTTTATGTATGATTAATAAGCGATAAAGATTTTATTTGTTTTCTTTTTCTTTGATTTCTTTCAAGATTTCTTCAATACGTTCTCCTTTTTCATACGTATTATCACGAATGAAAACTAAATCAGGAACTTTATAAATCGTCATTTTCTTTGCTAAAAAACTTCTAATTAGCCCCTTATTTGCATTAAGTTCTTCTACAGCTTCATTAATCTTTTTTAAATCAAGATGTGAAACATAAACTTTAGCAAATTGATAATCTGGAGTTACATCTACTTGATTAACAGATACTAATTTGAAAATTGGCTTTTTTAATTCAAATAGAATGATATCAGATATATTTCTTGTAATCACACTTGCAATTCTTTGTCTATTATGGCTATTATTTTGTTTCATAATCCATTAACCTCTTGCTATTTGTTGAATTTCAAATGCTTCGATAATGTCGCCCTCTTTAATATCATTGTATCCATCAATTGTAAATGCACATTCAAAATTCGTTTCAACTTTTGCAACATCATCCTTAAATCTCTTTAATGAACCAAGTTTTCCAGTGTAAATGACAACACCTTCTCTAATAAGACGGATTTGTGTATCTCTTTTAATTGTACCATCTGTAACAAATGAACCAGCAATAGTACCAATCTTACTAGCTCTAAAGAGTTGTCTAACCTCTGCTTGACCCATAACAACTTCTTTTTCAATTGGTTTTAATAAACCCTTCATTGCACCTTCGATTTCTTCAATCAATGCATAAATAATGTTATGGAGACGAATCTCAATCTTTTCTTCAGCTGCTTTTGCTCGAACTGCTGCATCAGGTCTAACATTGAATCCATAAATAATTGCATTACTTGCACTAGCTAATAATACATCAGATTGAGTAATAGCACCTGCGGTTGCTCTAATGACATTAACTTTAACCTCATCATTTTGAATCTTTTCTAATGATGATTTAATAGCTTCTACCGATCCTTGAACATCAGCTCTTAGGATGACATTAATCGATTTAACTTCACCAGTTTGAGCTTGATTATACAAATCATTCAAAGTCATTGCACTAGTTGCTTTTTGTGCTTTTGTTTTAGCATCAAGTTTACGTTTATCTGCAACTTGTTTTGCTAATTTTTCATCAGAATAAGCCATAAAATAGTCGCCTGCATGAGGGACTTCATCAAGACCAGTTACTACTACTGGAGTAGATGGAAGTGCAGTCTTAATAACTTTTTTATGTTCGTTAACCATTTTTCTAACTTTACAATATGCTGTACCGATGACAACAGAGTCTCCACAATTCAAAGAACCATTTTGAACTAGTAAAGTAGCTTTTGCTCCTTCATTTTTATCTAATGATGCTTCAATAACACAACCAAGTGCATAACGTTTTGGGTTTGCTTTTAATTCTTTTAATTCAGCAACGATAAGAATCGTTTCTAATAAGTCATCAATCCCAATATTCTTTTTTGCAGAGATTTCTTTAAAGATAGTATCTCCACCATACTCTTCTGGGATTAATCCATGTTGCATCATTTCTTCTTTTACTCTTTCGACATTTGCAGTAGGTTTATCAATTTTATTGATTGCAACAATGATTGTAACTCCAGCAGCTTTTGCATGGTCAATCGCTTCAATTGTTTGAGGCATAACACCATCATCTGCTGCACAGACAATGATTGCAATATCAGTCATTTTTGCACCTCTTGCACGCATTGCAGTAAATGCTTCATGACCTGGAGTATCTAAGAAAGTAATCTTTTTACCTTTAATCTCTTTTTGATAAGCACCAATTGCTTGAGTGATTGCTCCTGCTTCTCCTCCAGCAATATTAGAGCTTCTAATAGTATCGATTAATGTTGTTTTACCATGGTCAACATGTCCCATAACAACAACTACCGGTGGTCTTTCGACCAAATCTTTTTCATCATCGTGAATTTCGATTTCTTCAAAATTTTCAACATCAACGATTTTCTCTTTTTTAAAATCGTATCCGTAATTTAAACATAATTCACCGATTACTTCATCGTCTAAAGTCGAATTTAATGTTACCATCATCTTTTTGTTCATAAATAAGTATTTAATAATATCAGATACTGGAACATTTAATTGTTTAGAAAGTTCAGTAACAGTAATAGAGCCTGTATATTCGAATACTCCTCCATTAACCTTGTTTACTTGAGTTTGCTTCTTATGATTTGGATCATATTTAGGTCCGTTTGAAACACGGGAAGAACCTTGATTTTTATTCTTCTTGTAGTCTTTTGCCATAATCATCGCCCTCCTTTATTAATTTTATGACTTGCTTAGCCATATTAATATCTTTTATAGCAATTAAAGATATTTCATCTTTATTTAGTAAGTTACCCAATTCTTTTTTTGTTAAATATGTGTAGATTGGAATTTGATAGTAAGACATTTTATCAATATACTTTTTTCTTGTAGCCATAGATGCATCAGAAGCAAGCAATGCTACATGGATTTTTTTGCTTCTAGCTAAGCTAATAGCACTTTCTCCAAGAGCATACTTCCTGCTTCTAAGCGCAAAATTAAGCATTGTTTTAATCTTATCTTGCATTTACTTCTCTACGTAATTCATCGTATATCGAAATTGGAACTTCCGTTTCCAAAGCACGATCGAGAACTTTTTTCTTTTCAGCAATTTCGATTGCTTCTAGACTTGCTTTAATATAAGCTCCACGTCCATTTGCTCTAGTCGAACGATCGAAAAATACTTTACCTGATGGATCTTTAACAACGCGTAATAAATCCATTTTTGGACATAGTTCATTTGTTGCCAAGCATTTTCTCATCGGAATCTTTTTCATCTTCATATTTCTCCTACTTATTCGTATAAGCTATCGTCGTCGTAATCGTCAAATCTATCGTCATCGTATTTGCTTAGATCGTCTTCTTCATCCTCAAATTCTTCCTCTTCCTCAGGAGTATAAATAGGCATATATCCTTCTCTAATATCCTTTTTAGGTTCAACAACTTTCTCTTCTTTAGTTTCTTCAACCTTGACTGCTTTCTTTCTTGCAGGTTGTGATTTCTTTTTCTTCTCTTCTTCGATTTGTTTTTCAAAATCAGATAATGAGAATGAAGGTTGCATACGAACTGGGTTATATTCAACTTTAACTTCTTCTTCAACTTCTTCAACTTCTGGAACATCTTCAACTACATCTTCAACTGGAGTTTCATCAGTAACAGTAACTGGAGTATCTTCTACAGTTTCAATTTCTTCTTCATCGAAGTATTCTTCATCATATGTTTCTTCAGCTGCTTGTTTTGCTTTAATTTCTTCTTGAACAGCACGTGCCTTCTTCAATTCATCGTTCTTAATTGCATATCTACGAGCTTGAGCTTTACTAATCAATAAATCGAGAGGTTCGAATTCGATGCCTGCAGCAAGTGCATCATCTTCTTCTTTAATGTCGATCTTATATTTTGTTAATTCAACTGCAAGTGATGCGTTAATTCCGCGTTTACCAATTGCAACTCTTAAATCATCATTTCTAACAACTGCTATTGCTGTTTTTTCTTCTTCATTAACTTTAACACCAATTACTTGAGCAGGTTTTAATGCTTCTGCAATGAAAGCTCCTGGATAATCATAATATTGAACAACATCAATTTTTTCTTTTCCTAATTGAGAACAAATCTTTTGAATTTTTGCTCCACCTGTACCAATGCAAGCACCGATTGGATCAACATTTGGATCAGAAGAATATACAGAAATTTTACTTCTTTCACCAGCTTTTCTAGAGACGCTTTTAATTGTGACTGTTCCATCATATATCTCAGAAATCTCTTCTTCAAATAATCTCTTTAAGAAACCGACATCTGCTCTTGATACTTGAATTAATGGTCCACCAGTTGATGAGTTAACTTGTGATAAGTAGACTTTAACAGTTTGACCAACTGTAAATGTTTCATCACCAATTTTATGTTGATTTGATAAATTTACTGAAGTTTTACCAATATTGATAATTGTATATCTTGGCTCAACCTTTTCAACAGTACCAGAAATAAGTTCACCTGCTTTATCAGAATATGCAGCGTAGATTGCAGCTTTTTCTGCTTCCTTGATTTTTTGTTTGAAGATTGATTTGAATTTAATCGCATCTGCTTTTGTAAAATCCTCGATTTCATTTTTAATTCTGCAATCATCTCCAATATTGATATTTGGATCAATCTCTCTTGCATCCTCAAGATCGATTTCAATTGCATCATCAATAACTTCAGATACTACTTTTTTAATGACATAAATTGAAATATCACCTTTTTCGATATCAATGTTTACATCAACTCTTGTATCTTCATAATTCTTTTTCTTAAAAATTGATTCAAATGCTTCCTTTAGTGCATTAATAGTAACAGCTTGTGGAATGCCACTATCTTTTTCAATATCTTCGAATGCACTTAAGAATTGTTTCGTATCTAACATATTTACCTCCCTAAAACTTAATAGCTAGATTTGCTTTTGCAATATTTGAAATTTCGAACGAAATAGTTTTCGTTCTTGTTTTGATTCGATATGAAATAACAAGCATATCATCTTTAACTTCCTCTAAAGTTCCCGTTACGTCATTTAGTCCTGAGAAAGGATTTTTGAATTTAACATACATATATTTTCCAATATACTTTGAAAATTTGCTAAAATCTGTAATTTCCTTTTCTGCTCCTGAAGTAGAAACATCGAGTATGTAGTTTTCTTGAATCATGTCGATTTCGTCTAATCGAGTAGAAAACAATTCACTAATATGACAAACTTCTTCTAGTGTAGTTGTGTCATCTTCTTTTTCTACATAGATAGTGAGATAGTATTCTTTCCCTTTTTTTGCATATTGCAGTTTCTCAATAAATAATCCATTCGAATCTGCAATTGGGTCTAGAATCTCCTTTAACTTTAATTCTAATTCGCTCATTGGTTCCTCCTTCAAAAAATAAAGAGTGGCTCAACCACTCTTTACATACTATCTAATTGAGCCTGTAACAAAACCTCATCGGACTTATTACTCTTAAAGTATATGTGTTGTTAAGTAAAAAAGCAAGGAAAAATCGCATTATTTTAAAAAAATTCTGTTGGTTTTTTTCATATCTTATATTCGATGGTCCCCTCTTTATCTGTTCTTCTTATTTCAACTTTATTTCTACATAATATATCAATAACTTCATCGCTCGGGTGATTATAATAATTATTTCGTCCACATGAAATAATTGCTACTGTTGGAGAAGCTTTTTTTATAAATTCCTCATTTGAAGAAGTATCTGATCCATGATGTCCAACAAGCAAATAATCACAGTCGATATCATATTTTGTAATCAATTTTTTCTCCACCTCTTTTGATGCATCTCCCATAATAAGAAATCTTTTTTCATTAATGGAAAAAGATAAAACTAAAGAATCATCATTGGATTCATTACTAAATGATGGATTTAAATTATAAAATTCAATATCACCTACCTTTAGATATGAAAAATTATTATTGTGATTATAATCAATTACATTGAAATTATTGATAAGTGAACTCAGGGCTCCAGTGTGATCGTAATCTTGATGGGTGATGAAAACATAATCTATTCTTCTAACTCTTTTTTTCTTAAAATATGGGATTAATGTTTCTTTTGCAATATCAATTCCAATAATTCCACCAGTATCTATTAACACATTGATTCCTCGATGCATTATTAAAGTAGATGATCCTTGTCCAACATTAATGAATGATATCGTAGTTGAAAATCTATTTTTTATCGGCAAGGAATAAAAATATAAAAGAATTGAAATAATTGAAATAACTTCTATTCCTTTCCTTTTAGATTTATTTTCTGTGAAATAGATTAAAATAATCAATAACAAATAATAAATAATGATAAAAAATATAGATATTTCACCAATATTGATTTCTATTGATAATTTACTGATTACGTATATTAATCGATAAATCAATTTTCCTAATGGATTGATGAAAAAATGTAAAGGAATGAGAATTCCAAGAATCGATAAAACAAAAAAAGGAAAAATAAAAGGAATCATCATTTGCGATAAAATCATAGAAGTCAAAGAAAAACTTCCATTGTTTATAAGATTTATTGGGATAATAAAAAGAAACAAAAAAAATAATGTTATATATTTACGATGTTTCTCTTTAAATGAAGATAATGCATTTTGAATAAATACGAGATAATAAGGAATTGAAAATCCATAAATAAACGATATATTCAAAGCATATGATGGTTTTAATAAAAGGATAATAATTCCCGAAAGAGATATTACTTCTACTCGATTTCTTCTCTTTTTTAGAAAATATTCATTTATGAAATTGATAATAGAAAAAATTAAAACCTTTAATATTGAAAACTTGTAAGAAGATAACACATACATCATAGAATTAATGATTATTACAATCACCATAGAAGTTTTTTCATTAAGTTTTATTTCACATATTTTTTTTATTATTGAATTTAAAAGATAAACATGAATAGATGATATCGATAATAGATAGAAGAGTTGATTTTCATTGATTAAGGAATTGTATTGAGCATCAAGATTAACGTTATATACAAGTTTTCCAATAATCATTTTTGAATAATCATTATAATTTAAAAGATTATGTTCAAGTATCGTTCTTATTCGAATAAAAGAAGAGAAGATGATATTTATTTCTTTGAATTTTATTTCCTTATAAACAAAATTCTTTCTTAAATATTCTCCAAAATCAAATTGCGATTCATAATTAGTAAGCCAAATATCCTCTAAGCTTCCGTTAATTCTTAATATGTCACCCACTTCATATGGATTATTCTCAATATAAACATAGTAAGAGGAAAAATATGATCTTAAGATAATATAATTTTTTTTAGAATCAGTTACAATGCCAAAAAATGAAGATGAAGAAATATTGATTCTACTTAGTAAAACAATAATAATTCCAGCAATAAATGGTATTAAAAGAATGAGAAACTTTTTTTCACGTTTCCTAAAACCGATAAATAAAACGATGAAAAGGACTAATATAGATAGAAAAGGATATTCTAAGCATATTAATCCTAGAAAAAATGAAAGAAAAATATAAGGAATAAACATCATTTTAGAGAGATATAATCTCTAATTCTTTCAAACGTTTTGATTCCAATACCAGAAACGTTGATTAAATCCTCTAAACAAGTAAATTGACCATTTTCCTCTCTATACGCCACAATATTCTGAGCGATAGTTGCAGATATCCCATTAACTGTTGCAAGTTCATCCTTGGTTGCAGTATTTATACATACTTTCTCGATAGTAGATTGCACGCATTCTTGGGAAAAGCCAGATATGTATGGGATATAAAATGAGTCATGTCCCATTATTGCAACCGATTCATCGTAACAATCCACATCTGCAGAAGATACTATTCCACCTGCTTTTTCAATTAAATCCTTAAGTGTAGCATCTTTTGGAAGAGTATAAGTTCCAGGGCTAATAACTGCACCTTGGATGGAAACACTAATTTTTTCTCCCTCTACTACTTCAGAAGAATTAGAAACATTGTTTTGATTCGTGATTGATACGTTAGGATCTAATACTAAGAATGTACTGATAACTACTATAACTCCAATAATTGCTCCTATAATCCATTTAACCATAAAAAAACCTCCTTACTTATTAAGTACGGAAGTTTAAATATTTTTTCTTATTAATTCTTTTTTGATTTTGCAGAACAACTTAAGATTGTTACTTCATATGGAGTATTTGCCTTAACTGCAACTACATCACCAATCTTATGACCAATTATTGCTTTTGCTAATGCGCATTCATTGGAAATTTTAAATTCATTAGGATTTGATTCAGTAGAACCAACGATTTGGTACTCCTCTTCTTTTCCATTAAATGAGAATTTTAATAATACGTAATTACCTAAATTTACAGTCGATGTACTACCTTTATCATTGATAATTTCTGCGTTTTCAATTTTTAATTGTAAATCTTTAATTTCAGCATCAACTTCAGCTTGTCTTTTTCTAGCTGCATCATAGTCAGCATTTTCAGATAAGTCACCTTGTGCTCTAGCTTCTTTTAATTCTTCAATAACTTTTGGTTGAATTACATCTAATAATTCTCTCAATCGAGCATTTAATTTATCAAAACCTTCTTTTGTAACATAGATCTTTTCCATAATTTTTCTTCTCCTTAAAGTCGATTATTATTATAACATAATAGAGGTAAAAATCTACTTAATATCAATTAATTTAATAAAAATGTTGAAAAATTAAGATATAAAGCAAAACTTAACCATATAAAATAGATGACATTGATTATCCCACTTAATTTATTAATCTTAAAATATAAATATATTCTTGAGGCAACAATGATTATTAAAACCGCCAACCATATGGAAGAAAATAAGAAATAACCTAAATAAAAATAGAAAAACGTCCACATTGAATTGAAAAACATATCAAGATAATAGATGACTAGTCCCTTTGATTTAGTTTCATCTAATCCATTTTTACTATTTAGATACAAATATGTAGAAATACCTATTAAAAGATATAAAATTGGCCAAACGATCATAAAAACATTTTTAGATGGTGAAAAAGGTGGTTTATTAATGGAATTATAATCAATTTTTCCAAACACAACAAATAATCCACCTATAACTCCAGCTATAAGAGGTGGTAAAAAACTTTTAATGATTTTTTTTAGTTTCATATTATTCTTTCCTTCTATTTACCTTATGCATTCTATATCTCAATTATTCATAAAATGATTATATTATCATATAATTGAGCTCGAAAGAAAAATATAAATTGCAAGTCTTATAAATTATGATAGAATATAAGATGTAATTCAAAATAATAAGGAGAAAATAAATGAACAAAATCATAGAATTCTTTAAAAACATTAAAGAAAACTTCACATTAAAAACACTTGAAAAATTAGCATTATCTGGAGGAGCTACATTATTCGCATTATTCGGATTAATCTGGAACCTAAACGCTGATATCAAGCATAATTCTACCAGTTCACTATTATTCATAGGATTATTAACTGCAGTAGTCGGTGGAGTTCTTATCTTTGTAGGATCAACATTCAACACGTTCGATGTAAAAACTAAAGGATTAATATTTATTAGCGTAGGAATCGTCTTAGGGATTGGAAATATTATCTATCTTCTAGTAGGTCCAGTTTCACTAAGTGGTCTTTCAATCGTAGTATTAGTATTTATGATTCTTGGTACTATCCTTTCTATCACTGGATTAGTTCTCCAAGTATATAGAAGAATTGTTAAATACGACGAATAAAAAAAATAGGGGCTGTTAAGAAACTAAAAAGTTTCTAACAGCTCTTTTTTCTACAAAAATGCATCTTTTGATACAATTT
>CAMCEE010000013.1 GCA_945873815.1 uncultured Caryophanales bacterium | reverse complement strand
TTGAAATAATTCCTTAGAAGTCAACTTCTAAAATTTTATTTCTTTACAGCCCCATATGATTATTCAATTGATGTAGAAATAATACTTCTAATCTGATCGATCGATTTTTTATCGTTCATCGAAGATAAAACGTAATCAAATCCTTCTAAATCTCTTTTTGCTAGAGAAAGAATCTTAGATTTTTCAGATTGGTTCAATTTATCAGATTTTGTAAAAACGATAAGAGTATGAATATCATTTTCCTTTAAAAATGAATAAAAATCTAAATCTTCTTTTGATAATTCTCTTCTAGAATCAAGAAGCCATAATACTAATTTCAAACGAGAATTCGTTTTAAAATATGAATCCATCATCGAATCAAAAGCATCTTTTTTAACCGATACACGATACCCATAACCTGGTGCATCAACTAAATATAATGAATCAGAAACATTGAAATAATTCAATAATTTCGTATGACCAGGACGTTTAGAAACAAATGCTAGATTCTTATTGTTACATAGCGAATTAATCAAAGTAGATTTCCCAACATTTGATCTACCAACCATAATAACATGAGGTAAATCATATAATGAATCCTTATCTGAAGTTGCAGATTTAACAAATCTGACATTCTTGAAATTAACCATTACTATTCTCCAATGCAACTCTTAATGCATCATCGACATTTTCCATAATGACAATTTCTACATTCTTCTTTACTTCATCCGCGATATCTTCGATATCTTTTTCATTTCCTTTTGGAATGATGATTGTCTTAATTCCACTTCTACATGCGGCGAGTGATTTTTCTTTTAATCCACCAATTGGCAATGCTTGCCCACGAAGATTAACTTCTCCAGTCATTGCAACGGAAGATTTAACCTTTTGATTTGTAAGGCAAGAAATGATACAAGTAGTTAAAGCAATACCAGCACTTGGTCCATCTTTAGGAACCGCTCCTTCTGGAACGTGAATATGAATTGCATGATTTTCAAAGAATGCGGGATCAATTCCATATTTTCTAGCATTAGATTTAACATAATCTAAGCCAATCGTTGCTGATTCCTTCATAACTTGACCTAAATTACCAGTTAAGATAAGGTTATCCTTTCCTTCGAAAGCATTAACTTCGATAGGAAGAATATCTCCCCCGAATTCAGTGTAAGCTAATCCAGTTACAACACCAACTTGATTCTCTTTCTCTTTCTTAGAATACTCAAATTTAATTGTACCTAAATATTCTTTAACTTTATCGACATTGACAAGAATCTTTTCTCTAGAAGGGTTTTTCAATAACTCAACAACTGCCTTACGACATACTCTTGAAATTTGTCTTTCAAGTTCACGAACTCCAGCCTCACGAGTATAGTAATCAATGATAAATTGTACTGCTTCTTTATCAAATGTTATTTGACCTTCTTTTAATCCATTAGCTTTACTTTGCTTATCGATTAAGTGAGAGAAAGCAATATTGATTTTTTCATAATCCGTATACGAATTAAGTTCAATTAATTCCAAACGATCTCTTAAAGGTGCAGGAATATTTTGTAAGTAGTTTGCAGTACAAATAAATAAAACATTGCTTAAATCATAAGTTTCTTCGATGTAATTATCTTGGAAAACAGTATTTTGTTCAGGATCTAAGATTTCAAGTAAAGCACTGGAAGGGTCTCCTTTATTAGAAGAAGCCATCTTATCAATCTCATCTAACAAGAATACAGGGTTACATACTCCAGCATTCTTAATACCCTTAATAATCTTACCTGGCATTGCACCAACATATGTTCTACGGTGTCCTCTTAATTCTGCTTCATCATAAAGTCCACCAAGTGATGCTTTAACAAATTTTCTTCCTAATGCTCTAGCTACTGATCTAGCAAGAGAAGTTTTACCAACTCCAGGAGGACCATATAAACAAATAATTGGAGCTTTTAAGGAATTAGTTACCTTCTTAACCGCAATATATTCAACGATTCTTTCTTTAACATTTTCAAGTCCATAATGATCTTCATCAAGTACTTTCATAACGTTATTTAAATCATCATTATCTTCAGTTTTCTCTGACCAAGGTAAAGTAGATAACCAATCAAGATATGATTTTTCCATACTAGATTCTAAAGAAGCTGCAGGAAGTTGCTTGAATTTTTGAAGCGACTTTTTAATTGCTTTTTTTACCTTTTCTGGGAAAGAATCACTATCTAATTTCTTTTGAAGTTCATCTTCTTCACTATCTTCGTCTCCATTAAGTGAATTCAATTCATCTTGAATCGCTTTCATCTTCTCACGAAGAATATATTCCTTTTGTTGTTTTTCCGTTTGTTCACGAATCTTGTTATTTAAAGTATTTTCAACTTCATCGTATTGTCTTAGTTCTAATAAGAATGAATGAATCGTATTTAAACGAACCATGATATCATTCTCTTCTAAAAGTCCTTGTCTTATTTCCATTGATAAAGGGAAATTGAGTGCGATTTGATTAACTAAATCTTCTGCATTAACTCCTTTACGTAAACGGTTCACTAAAGAAACAGGTAGTAATTGTGGTCCAAATTTTTGAAGAGTTTCAACGATTTGTTCAACAATCTTATTTTGTTCTTGAGCATTTGCCGAAGAAGTAGTTTGTAAAACAGAAAATGATGTTAGGAATCCAGCTTCTTCATCATCTTTTCCAAAATTAACATCAGAAATAGAAACTCTACATATTCCTTCTAATCTAACCTTAAGAATTTTTTTAGTTTCACGGCAATTAACGATATTACAAAGAGTACCTACTGTATAGATATTATCTTGCGTAATCTCATCAAGATTTGCGTTAATTTGAGAAACAACGACAATTTTTCCTTCATTATGAGCTAATGCATCATTTATCGCATTGATGGAAAAAACTCGACCAACATCAATAGTGGTCGAGCATCCTGGATAAATGATTGTGCCCCTAGTAATAAGAAGTGGAATTAATTCATCTTTGTCTTTTATCATAATTTACCTCCTTATTAGGCAAATTTCTATTTACCTATAAATTATTCTGCTTTAGGTGCAGCTTTTTTTGTTGTTTTTGTTGTTGAAGATGCTTTTTTAGTAGAAGTTGTTGTCTTTTTTGCAGTTGTAGAAGCAGCTTTCTTTGCAGGAGCCTTCTTTACAGTTTTTTCTTCTTCTACTTTAGAAGGAGCTTCATTTTCTACTTTAACTGCATTATTTGATGACATAAACTCTGTGAATTTAGCATTTCTTAATTGATTTAAGAATTGATCCTTATTTGATGATAAAGCTTTTTCTACGTCTTCAACTTTCATATTGTACATACCTGCGATACGTGCATATTCATTTTTAAGATCATCTTCTGTTACATCGAGTTTTTCTTCAAGAATAATCTTTTCAATAACGATCATTGATTTAATATTCTTTTCAGCTTCTTCTCTACGTTTTGCAGCTAATTCTTCTTCTTTTAAGCCGTTAATTGCAACGTAATCAGCATATGTTAAACCTGCACTTTCAATTTGTTTCTTGATTTGTTCAAATTGAGCATTTGCTTCTTTTTCTACAAGTGCAGAAGGGATGCCAACTTTTGCATTTGCAACTGCAGTATTAACAATTTCATTTAATTGTTCTTGTTTAGCTTCATTTTCTTTTCTTGATGTAACTTGAGCTTTAGCATATTTCTTTAAGCTTGCTTCATCTTTTACATCATTTATGTTTAATTCCTTGAAGAATTCTTCATCTAATTCAGGTAATACTTTTTCTTTAACATCATTACATTTTACTTCGAATGTTGCAGCTTTACCCTTTAATGATTCAACGTAATTATCTGGGAATTTAACATTGATTGTTCTTGATTCTTCTGCTTTAATTCCAACTAATTGATCTTCAAATCCTGGAATGAATGAACCAGAACCTAATTCTAATTCATAGCCTTTTGCGCTACCACCATCAAATGGTGCATTATCAATGTAACCTGTAAAATCAATAATTACAGTATCGCCCATTTTAGCTTCGCCATCTTTAACTTGCATTACAGCATTTTGTTTCTTTAAATTATCGATATATTCTGTTACATCTTTTGCAGAAACTTTAACTTCCTTTAATGCTACGCCAAGATTCTTATATTGACCTAATTCAACTACTGGTGGTAAGCCAAATACAATTGTAAATTCAGCTAAATTATCTTCAACCTTAGTAACGTTAATTTGTGGTTCTGTATAAACGTAGAATTGATTTTCTGTAACTGCTTCTTTGTAAGCAACATTTGCAAAATGCATAATAGCATTGTTAATTACTTCAGCTTGGTTAATTCTACTTTTAACCATTGCTTCTGGTGCTTTTCCCTTACGGAAGCCAGGAACAACTACGTTACTTGCTTTTTTATTGAATTCTTTTTTTAATTGTTTTGTCCAAGATTCGCCTTCGCATTTTACAGTGATAACAACGTCTTGGTTTTCTTTCTTTTCGACTAATTTTTCCATATAAATTTGGTATTCCTCCTAATTGTCAACATTGAAATTATATCTAATTTATTTTTTGATTACAATAATATAAATATATTATTTCGCACTTTTTGAGCGTTTATATGTGCTATGAATTAAAAACTTCAATTATTTTATTAATTTCATTATTAATTTCATTAATATCTAATTCATAAGATGAAGCAATATGCGAAATAGAATAATCTAAAATCATAAACTTTTTTGCAACTTCAATAAATATTTCACCATATACATATTCATTATATCTATCAATCATCGATTGAGGATACATTTTTATTTGTATAGTATTTAGTATCTCCTTTGCAATCTCCACTATTTCAGCATTATCATTTTTCCTTTCTAATACCTCAATAACCTTCTTATACTTAGGATTATCAAACGGCAATATAAGTTTAGAAGGATTAATAGAATATGAACTTCCATCTTTAATTATTTTTATCTCTTCATCAACGCTTTGTTCAACTAAAATAAATAAAGCCAGAGACTTGTATTTTGATAATTGCTTGGAAACTAGAAATTTCTTAACTAAATTAAGACAAGTCCTAATATTCTTTTTAGATAAAAAATGAAGGGCATTCACAATCTTATTTTCGTCATCTGAAAATAGAAATTTCTCAATTTCTACTAGAGAATATTCATTCTTCTTATGAGAATGAAGTTTAAGTAATTCCTCCTTCATTTCATTTAAGAAATCCTCAACTTCCATCGAAATATAAGGAGCACTCTTATAAAATTCTACGACTTGAAGCGATTTAATTACATCTTCTTTATTCGCATAAAAAGAGATATGATTTCCAATAAATCTAATAGGATTCTCCTTAAGTAAATCCTTATGTAAATCAATGAAAAACAAGAATCCTTCTTCATCGCTTCCATTAGAAAGCAAATCCATTTGTTCAAATAATTTTTCACTCATATAGACTATTCTCCTCTTAAGCATTCTACCGGATCTTTATTCGAAGCAATTTGAGAAGGAATCATTCCCGAAAGGGAAGTTAATATAATACTCATCAAGATAAGTCCTAAAGCTCCCCACCAAGGTAAACTTGCAATTTGTCCAATATCAACATACGAATTGATAATAGCGTTAACTGGAACATCAAATATCCACGTTAAGCATACTCCAATTAAGCCTGAAATTAGGCCAATAATCAAAGTCTCCGAGTTAAACACACGATATATATCTCTTTTAGATGCACCCATTGCGCGCAATATACCTATTTCTTTTTTCCTTTCAAGAACAGATATATAAGTTACAATTCCAATCATAATGCTAGAAACGATTAATGAAACAGAAACGAATCCGATAAGAACATAGCTAATACCAGAAACAATAGTAGAAACAGAACTCATAATCATTCCGATAAAATCAGAATAAGAAATCGAATTATGAGAAGGGTCATCGTTGTAATTGTTGATATAATTAATCAAATAATCCTTTTCAATGAAAGTCGAACAATAGATATAAACCATCGATAAAGTACTTTCATCAAAAATACCAATCTTCTTTTTATTCGATTCAAAGGAAGATGAAGCGAAATGATCATCTAATACCCTCTTAAAGGAAATTCCATATTTTTCCGTATTACACATGAGCCAAAAGATTTCGTACTCAAATTGCTCATCAGTTAGTTCTAATAAAGAAGAAACATTATATTTCTTCAGTAATAGATTCATGACAACCTTATCCTTAATCATATCGATAAAATATTGTTTATCACTTAATATCGTAGACTTCATATGAGAAACAAGCGATTCACCAGCTTCAAAAGTCTTATCATCCTTAAAGGATTCCTTCATTAAATTATTCAAATAAACAACTAAATCATCTTTTGAATATTCTCTTTCTTCCGAAGCATAAGATTTCCCTGTAAAAACATTTATCTCCGGATTTTCAATTTGTTTTAAGGCAATTTTAGAATTATTACACTTTTCAATATATTTTTTCTTCAAACTTGGTGCATACCCTAATGATCCAGTTTTAGTTGAAATAAAATCATTCGTAGCCTTCTCTTTTATTATTCCACAAATATAGACTTCATACCCTTCATTTACATTTGACAAAGTTGCATTAAGTTCTTCAGGAGTTTTTTCTCTAAAAGTACCATCATCATTTTCGATATAATATTCGTATTTATATAGAGCTTTATACTTCTTACCTAATATATCATCAACATCAACCTTGGTTGTTTTTAATGGGTATTTATTAGGATCAATAACTGATAAAGCAACATCGTGAATCGATACATCATCAATAAGTCCTAATTCATACATACGATAATCAGGCATACAATAAGAGCTATCAACGATCAGCATGATCTTTTGCGATTCATCTAAATTTGGATATAGCCTTTTATTCCAAGGCCATTCTCCATCAACTAATTCATATTGTGATTCTAATAATTTTTGATTATCAATCATCTCAGAAAATAGTCCGCCTTCTAAAGTAGAAATACCTTTTGATAAAGTATTGATAACATCTTTAGAAGCATTTTCTGAATCGGTATAGATTTTAAATACCTCACTAATCAAATTAGAGATGAACGTTGAAGGATTAATCGCTTTATTATTCTCATCAAAAATATTGATATATGCACCATAATCGTAGATGACAGAAGTAATCGCGCTATTTAATCTAGGATCATTTTTCATCGATTCTTCAAGATTCTTTTTAAAATCAATTAAATCGTTGGATTTGCTAGTTGACGCAAGTGAAGCGACTAATTTTGATATCGTATCATTTAATCCAACATAATCTCCTTCCTTCCCGTCATTATCGCTAGAAGCAGCAAAATTCAAAACATTCGTAAAATCGGCATTATCTTTAGATACGGTCAAAGGATATATCACAAGAGTATCTTGTTGCACTTGATTGATATAACTTTGGAATCCACTAGATAAAGAAAGAATAATAGCAATCCCAAAGATACCAATAGAAGCAGCAATAGAAGTTAATGTAGTTCTTGCTTTCTTAGTAAAAAAGTTTCGCATTGATAACATCAAAGAAGTTTTAAAAGACATCTTATTCTTATTGCGTTCTCGATGATGGAATAGTCTTTGTCTTAGTGGTAGTTTCCTAATCTTTTTTGAAACAGGTTCTTGAAGTGGCGTTTCATCAATATAAGGATCGCTATCGTCGATAATTTTTCCATCATTGAACCTAATGATTCTAGTCGCATATTGAATAGCTAAATCAGGGTTATGAGTAACCATTATTACAAGGCGATCTTTTGAAATCTCCTTCAATATCTTCATTACTTGTACACTATTTTTCGAATCTAATGCACCTGTAGGTTCATCAGCTAAAATAATTTCCGGGTTATTGACTAAAGCTCTTGCAATCGCAACACGTTGCATTTGTCCACCAGAAAGTTGATTAGGAAGTTTATTTAGCACTTCTTTTAGTCCAACTCTTTCAAGAGCTTCAGTTGCTCTTCTTTTACGTTCTTGTTTTGAAACGCCAGACAAAGTTAAAGCTAAATCAACATTTGCAAGTACGCTAAGATGCGGAATAAGATTATATGACTGAAAGACAAATCCAATTCTATTATTACGATAATCATCCCAGTCAGAATCCTTAAAATCTTTAGTAGATACGCCTTCAATATACATATCTCCTTTGGTATATTTATCAAGTCCGCCGATAATATTAAGTAGAGTCGTCTTACCACATCCAGAAGGGCCTAAAATGGAAACGAACTCGGCACACCTAAAAGAAACGCTAATGTTTTTTAAAGCCACTACCGCTTTATCGCTACTTGTATAGTTTTTAAAAATATTCTTTAATCGAAGCAAAATACTCTCCTTTGCTTTATAAATATTATTATATTTATACGTTATTTGCAACAATTATGCAAATCATCATTCTTCTTTTATACAAATGCTTTATACCCATATGTCATACATGATGAATGATTTCAATTTTAGTTTCACCACACTCACTGTATGAGTAAGTAATTTATCCATCCTTTACACAAGTTAAATTTTCTTTATCCATTTTCATCCAGTTATGAATATGCTTATTGCATAACGTAACTAAAAAAATATAAGAAAAATAGTGCTATTAAAAAGCAGTATTTTATTTTCTCATATTCTCAAATTACTCATATTATCAATAATTTAATCTATAATTTAGTATATTTTGTAGATCTTCCTTTTGCTTTTTCTACAGGATATTTCATTTCTGTTTTATCCATCTTATCGTTCATAATATCTATGATATCCAAATTCAACACCATAGCCATTTGCAAACAATAATTCATTACATCGGCAAGTTCTTCTCTAACTTCATTTATATTATATCCATCATCGTTCCATTGAAAGCACTCTAATAATTCGTTTGCTTCAATTGAAATCGATTTTGCTAGATTAGAAGGAGTATGAAATTTATCCCAATCTCTATCTTTATTGAATTTATCAATTCTTTTTAATAATGATTCTAATCTATCCATCTATTTGATAATCTCCTTATTAAGCATTTTTGAAATGTATTTCATCAATTCTTTATCTTCACAATAGATATAACATCCTTTTTGACCTCTTGATAAAAGAGTTCGGTATGTATTTCTAATAATTCGATCGGCTAAATCAAAGTTTTTTGTTGTTTTTATTCCTTTTAATGAAGTATCCGTTTTTGCTCTACTTTGATAATCGGTAATCACTTTATTACCATCAAATCGTAAATCCTTACCAATAATTACTCCACACCAATCAAACTCTAAACCTTGAGCAGTGTGAATACAGCCAACTTGAGAAAAAGAAGATTCATCAATTGCCCAAGTAGAGGTATTACTAAAATTCCATTTTGCCTTAAATCCATTTTCTAAAACAATATCGTATTCATCAGAAGATGGATTATTCTTGGTAATCCAATTATAACAATATCCTGCAAGCATCCTCGATTTATTGTTGATTTCATTTTTTTCTTTTAAAGCATCTCTCATTTTATTTGGATCATCAAAAAGTTTTATATCGTAATCAATATCAAGATCATAATTCGCAGTTTCTCTAATTCCTAATAAATTATCTAAAAAAGCTAAATACCCATCTGATCCATTACAACGGAATTGAGAAACAAGTTTCATCTCATCTCCAGAACATACAATTGAATTTTCTTCTTTAGCATAATGTTTAATTAAATCTACAGAACCAACATCTGAAGTTGTAACAACTTGATCTTCATCGATGAAAAAAACTGATACTTTTGATGCATGAATTATTTCTTTAATCTGATTCTCACCTAGATTTTGAAACATACCCGATTTAGCATTTAATCGATGTGCTTCATCAACAATAAGACAATCAAAAAAATTATTAGGTACATCGATATATGAGCTAGAACCTTTAAATAAGCTCTTTATATAATTCAATTTGTATTTATCTTGTTTAAGTTTTTCAAAATAAACATTTCTTGGCGCAGCATTTTTTGTTACGTAATTTGCGGAATAGCCTTTTTGTATCAAATCACATAATAATTGAATTGCTACAACACTTTTTCCAGTTCCAGGACCACCTTCAACAATTATTGTATATTTTTGATTAGTTCCTGTTAACTTATTAATCTCTCGTAATGAACTGATTACAGTCTTTTTTACAGTTTCATAAGCTACCTTTTGTTCATCAATCAAATAAAATTCCTTATTCCCTTTAAGCATTGATGCTACACTATCTTGAAGTGCTTTTGCTGGTTTAAGTTTACCATGTTCTATTTTCATTAATAGATCACAATCTGATGCCTTTATTATGAATGATTTTATAAAATTACGTAATTTTACAACATCTTTTGCTAAAAAAATAGGTGCAAGTTCTATTGCTTCAGAATAAAAATCATTATCGATGTTATGACGATTTTCTTCCTTAAAATTATGTAAGAAAGCGCATGGCTTTAATCCAATTTTCTCTTTATATACCTCTTCATTAAAGTTTTCGATTATCTTAGCATAAGAATAAGCTTGATAAGAAGGATGAGCAACATTTCTTTCTGCTCCTCCTGTAAAAGCTTTTACTACATCTGGTTTTTCAGTAGTCGAACAATTCTCCCATTGTTTTAATTCGATTATTACCACGTTGTTACTATCTTTTTTATCTTTCCCTGTAATAAGGAAATCAACTCTTTTTGAAGTTAATGGGATTTGATATTCGATAGCTAATGGACAATCATTTGCAATATCTTCATCATCTAATACATTTCGCATAAACATCAAAGAATATGCCCATGAACGGCGTTCTGCTTCACTCGAATGATTTATATGATGCTTCTTAAATCCCTCTTCAATTTGATCAACGATATAACCATTCCTAATATCGTCGATAAATTCCCCTTTTGTCTTATTATAAATAATCATAATCTCACCTTTTAATCATTCTATCTCAATCTCAAAGATTTCTCAATTTTATTTAAAAAATTCCTAAATAGTGTTGAGAATTCTTCTATCATTAATGAAATAAACAAAAAGGTTAAACTATGATATATAGAATCAATTTTTTTAATTCAAACCAACTTAACAGAATTACACCTCTAAACTCATTCCACAATAAAAATATTTAATATTTGAATTATCCTTGCTCAAATATGTAAATGGCTTTATCCCAGTGCAATGACAAGTATAAAAAACATTATCGTATTCTTTAAGTTTATTTTTGAATTCTTCTAAGTATTGACATTTTGCGTATTTTTTTAAGACAGGATTACACAAATGAAATCCACCTATTTGTATATCAACTCTTTCTTTTACGGCATCTAATATATTGAATACACCATGATGCGAACATCCTGTAAACAAGACGTTCTTATTCTCTTTAACTAGCAAACTTTGTTCATGAGAAAAATCATCTAAAAGATTATTCCCTTTATATAGTGCTCTATTAAAAGGTGAAGGCAATATATTCTTTTTAGCTGTCCATAAAGATAATTCATCATCGATTACAAAATCATTATCCACATATACAATTTGATTATTATTCTTCAAATCCTGATCTAAACCAATATAAGCTTTTATAAATAGTACTTTTGTATAATAATCATCAAATGCATTTCTTTGTACATATATTTTAGCAGTATTATTGACACTCAAAAAAGTTCTTAATCCACCTCCATGATCAACATGGCCATGCGAAATGATTACAGTATCAACTTTAGAAATGTCAATATTTAGTAAATTTGCATTCCTAAAGAATAAATCATCTGGTCCTAAGTCAAATAATATTTTATGTTTGCTTGTTTCTATATAGAAACACACTCCATGTTTTGGAACTAAATTATTATATTTAACATTTTCAACTAAACATTGAATCTTCATCTTTCCACCTCTATGATGTTTAAAAATATTTTCAAATTATTATTCCATAATTATATATTTTTCTTACTATTAACATTCATTTATTATCTTTTTACCGATATCATATCTTTCATCATCAATAACTGCAAAATATATTGTTATATCGATATCTGAATGTTGAGAAATAAATGAATTACAAGCCTTTAAAGCTACTCTCCACGCTTCTTCTATAGGATAACCATAGATACCACTTGAAATCAAAGGAAATGCAATGGATAGACAATCATTCTCTAGCATAACTTCTAAAGCTCTTTTATAAGCGCTATAAAGTAGATCACGACATTGTTGTTTATTCGAGTAAGAGTAAACAGGACCAACTGCGTGAATTATATATTTTGCGTTTGTAATTCTAAAAGACGGAGTAATCACAGCATCACCCGTATTACAATGACCGATTTTACCACATGCTTTAGATAATTCATCTATTCCAGCAGCTTGAAAAATCGCTCCACAAACTCCTCCTCCAAAAGACAAGGAGCTATTCGCTGCATTTACGATACAATCAACATCAAGATGAGTGATTCCCTTTTTTATAATATTAATTTTACTCATACACCAACCCTAAAAAAAATTCCTTCAAATAAAATGAAAGTAATCAATAACTGGTATTTAATACTGTTTTTCTATGATTTAGTGAAAATATAAACGCAGTCACTCATTACCATCCATTTACAATTATTTCCAAAAATGTATTATATTTCAATTCTTTTATTCCTCATCCACAAAAAAATCCATTATTTATTACTTCAAGACAACGAACAAATTATATTCCAAATAATTATATATTGTTCATTATCAATCATTTTATGTCCAAAATAATGAAAAAAAGCGATCTTTTACTATCGCTTCTAATCTTATAAATGGTGACCTTGTGGCGATTCGAACGCCAGACCTACTGCTTAGAAGGCAGTTGCTCTATCCAGCTGAGCTACAAGGCCAAGTGCTTATTTATAATATAATAATTATATTGCAAAATCAACACTATTTTTCTATTTTGTTAATTTTTTTCAATAAAGAATTATGAACATTAGAAACAGTGATGAAACACACTTTTCTTTTACTAATAACTTGCAACCAAATAATAATTCTTCAAGATAATTATAGGTTTTACATATTCTTTTTTTAAGAATCAAATACCTCTCACTCTTTATCAATCAAATCATAGATAGTAACTATACCAATAATTTTTTCTTTTGGAAGACCATTTTGAGTAACAAAAGCCATTCCTAATCTCTTACCATCACGATATTTTGTAAATTCATCATATAATTCAACCACTTTTGCGTTTCTTGCAACGAAAGTGTAATATTCATTCTTTTGCTTATCCAAAGAAGTATATTCAGCTAAATCCTTTATTTTAAGTTCATTACTAATGCTTATATTCTTATTATCTGTAACAAAGGCAAAGATAGAATGCTCGCCAAAAACTCCAACCACCCTACCATCTTCAAGAATAGGAACATTAGAATATGTATGACTACTCATCCTTTCAAATACATTAGATAATAATTCATCATTTGAAGTATAGAAAACATTACTTATCTTAACCATTTCATTTTCAACAATTCTTGGGTTACGGATGATTTCAATCTCTTTTTCCAATATCTCAATTAAAGAATCGCTGATGGAAAAAGAACTATTATATAATCCATCAACCTCGACATCTTCTAAATGTGCAAGCCCATTTCTTAGTTCTCTTGCAACATTTAATTTTCTCCCTCTTATTTGTTCGGATAAAGAAACCGAATGCTCTAATTTGGAAATATAGGATCTGATTGCTCTTGAAGAATCACCAGAATAAGAATCCTTAACTAATGCTTCAAATGTCTTGTATAGATTTAAAAATTTAATGTTATTCATGCTACTCACTTTCTATATTTATTGTATCATTTTCATAATAAAAGTAAAGAAAAGATGGTTTTTCAACCATCTATAACTTAACCTCATTATATATAATGTTCGATACAGGATATTCTTCTTCATTCACAATTCCAGATACAGCAATTTCATTTTCTTCTAAAAGGAATGAAACCTTTTCATCAATATCCATAAAATCGAATGATAATGATACTAAATCATATAAACTCTTATTTACTAATCCATTAACATCAAGCGCGAAATTGTTTATCTTAAACTTATATTCATTACTAAGTTGTTCATCTTCAAAAGCATCGTAGGCTGATACTCTTTTCAATCTAGAAGAAATAGGCATACTTACTTTTGTCGCTTCTACAAATGTTTTTGCATCATTCATTCCATCTTTTATATATACAGTAACTGGTACTAAGTATTTATCATTCTCACTATAAGTTCTTTCAAAGAACACTACTTCTTTTTGACCAATTCTCTGACTCAAGTAAAGTGCATTATCATTAATCGATTTATTACTTAATATCGAACTAACATTTTTAGTTTTATCGAATTCCTTTAATTCTTTACCATTAATTTTTATATTGACATTCTCAATCTCCTCATATTGTAAAAATGATTGATTGAGTGCTTCAAAAGACTTAACAACATCAAATGAACAATCAAGAATCTTCTCATTTACGTCTATAGTAAGACTCTTATTCTCTAATATCATCTTATTAACGACTACTTCATCATTTATATACCCTTTCACATAATTAGTTTTATATGGTGTAGATTCTTTTAATAGATCAAATAAATCTTTTAATTCCTCGTGTAAAGAATTCTTTTTTCTTAATGATACAGTTACAGGAATTGTATATTGATCATTACTAATAAGAAATAATCTTCTATTCACTTTACTTGTATTATCAATAACAACTTTCTCAACTTCAACTTCCTTTTTTTCTTTTCTTGATTCAATGATTCCAAGTGTAGTTCCAGTTCCTATAGAAACAAGTGAAAGAATAATAACTGAAACAATTCCCCATATGTTTTTTCGATTTTTCTTTACCTTAATCTCTTTATGTTTCTTATTAAGTGAAATGAATAATTTTCCTGAAAATATACTTTTAATCTTCTCAATACATTTTTTCATATGCACGTTCTCCTATCTAAATATATTAATGATCCATTTCTTTAATTACTAAATTAGGAAAGAAAACATTAATTTTCTTTATTGTATCGATATTAGCATAGAAATTTATTGCTAAAGTTGTCGAAGGAAGATTCTTAATTAATTCATATTCATTAGATTCAATATTAGAAAAATACACCTCAAAAATCTTTTTTATCAATGAATAATGTGTGCATCCCATAACTAGATTATTTTCCCCTCTTCTTTTAATTAATGAAATGATCTCCTTAATTTTGTTGTTCTCAATTAAATATGCAAGATTTTCTCCATTAATAGACCCGATTTCCTTACTTAACAATGATGTAGTTAATAGATGATATTCTGATTTCATATTAATCTCTAAGATTGTTCTAATAATAAAAGAAGCAGAAAGATTAATATTTAAAAAATAATATGATAACGTGTTACAGCAAACAAGTAATATATCGATATTCAATCTTTCTAAACTACTAGTTAGATCTAAGATATGCTCTTTCATTTCGTTTGGAGATTTGTCACCATATGGAAAAAAAGAAGAATCCATAAAAATGATATAATCGTTTCTTTTATCATTTTTAATGATTTCTTTAATAAAAGGAACTACCCCAATACCTGAATCTAAAAGACAAATTCTCATAATATTTTATATGTCCAAAATCCAAAAAAAATATTCATAGATAACTATGAATACTTTCATTAATCATTTTCAATCCATCCCTTGCACATCTCAACCGCTTTATGCCATTTGCGTTGATATTTATTTTTCTTATCTTCATCAAGAGAAGGAGTGTATTCTTGATCACAAGCCCATATTGCTTTTATATCATTTGGTGAATTCCAAATACCTACTTTTAAGCCTGCAAGATAAGCAACTCCAAGTGCTGTTGTTTCCATTATTTTTGCTCTTTCAACAGAAACTGAACAAATATCTGCTTGAAATTGCATAAGGAAATTATTTCTCGATGCTCCTCCATCCACCTTTAATTTATTAATTGGAATATTAGTATCCTTTACCATCGCATCTAATACATCCATTGTTTGATAAGCAATCGCTTCTAAAGACGCTCTTATGATGTGATTACGATTCGAGCCTCTAGTTAAACCAAAGATTGTTCCTCGAGCGTACATATCCCAATGTGGTGCGCCAAGTCCAGTAAACGCAGGTACAATATATACTCCAGCATTATCTTTAACCTTATTTGCAAAATATTCTGAATCGCTTGAATCAACGATGAAACGCAATTCATCACGAAGCCATTGAATCAAAGCTCCTCCAACAAACACCGAACCTTCTAAAGCATATTGAATCTTTTCTCCACTAGTTGCAGCAATTGTCGTAACTAATCCATGTTTAGATTGAATCAACTTTTCTCCTGTATTCATTAATAAGAAACAACCGGTTCCATAAGTATTTTTTGCATCACCTTTTTCAAAACAAGCTTGACCAAATAACGCAGCTTGTTGGTCTCCAGCTACTCCTGCAATAGGAATATCATAGCCAAAAATTGATACGCTACCATAATCATCACTTGAATGTTTGACTTCTGGAAGCATCGAAAGAGGAATATCAAAATATTTACATAGTTTCTCATCCCATTTTAATTCCTTAATATTAAATAGCATCGTTCTAGATGCATTAGTATAATCTGTTGCAAAAACTTTTCCATTCGTTAATTTCCAAATGAGCCAAGTATCAACTGTACCAAATAATAAATCGCCTTTATTTGCTTTTTCTCTTGCTCCTTCAACATTATCTAAAATCCATTTGATCTTTGTCGCGGAGAAATAAGCATCAAGAACTAATCCTGTATTCTCTTTTATATAATCTTCAAGTCCGTCTTTTCTTACTTGTTCAACTAAAGAAGAAGTTCTACGGCATTGCCAAACAATAGCATTATATATAGGTTTACCAGTATTTTTATCCCAAACGATTGTCGTTTCACGTTGATTTGTAATTCCAATTGCCGAAATATGATATGGTCTAATACCAGATTTTGCAATAGCTTCAGTCATAACTGCGTATTGAGAAGCATAGATTTCCATTGCATCGTGTTCAACCCATCCAGGATGAGGATAGAATTGCCTAAATTCCTTTTGCACTTCTTCAATCACATTTGACTCGTTATCAAAAATAACGCAACGCGAAGAAGTAGTACCTTGATCTAAAGCGATAATATAACTTCTTTTACCCATATATTAACTCCTACAAATCTCTACAAGCGATAATATTAACATCGCTGCCTAATACATTGCTGATGATGACTGTTCCCCTAGTAATAGGATGAGATACGCAAATCTTATCTAGTTCCTTCATCACATCAAACATCAAACTTTTAGCAATTGGTTTATCTGTTTTAACAGGTAATCTATTTATTTCTGCTCCTACAATCTTCACCGTAGAAGTAATCGTTCTTTTAGGATTGGTTATTTCATTAATTCCATATTCTTTACCTCTTGGGCAAGCATTTCCTTTTACATCCAAAGTTTCTTCATCGATTTCTAAATGACAACCTCTAGGACATGTAATACAAATCAATTTTTTCATAACTAATCTTCCTCCACACTAATCTCAATTGTATCGCTACAAGTAGATAATTGCTCTTTAGTGATTTTTACGCTTTCCATCTCTCCAGGAGCAAGATGTAATCTCATAACTTTTGAAATCACTTCACCATTAGATTTTACAAGAATTCTTTTATTTTTCATTACGCTTCTTACTCTAAAGAATACTTCAATAACGTCATCGACATTATCTTTTCTAATCTTTTGTGGACAAGTATATGACACTTCATTACCATTTACTAGATTAATGTAATCGTTTGATAATTCTTTTTTAGAAAGAATGTATTTAGCTGCACTTTTACCTGCTTTTGAAGCTTCAAGAGATACATTATCAACTAAATCATGAACGTGAAGAACATTACCACAAGCAAAAATTCCAGGAATCGATGTTTCCATATTCTCATAAACCACTGGACCATTCGTTCTTCTATCAAGTTCCACTCCAGCTTCTTTTGATAACTCATTTTCAGGAATTAAACCAACAGAAAGAAGTAAAGTATCACATTCAAATTCCATCTCTGTTCCTTTTATTGGTTTACGATTTTCATCAACTTTTGAAACAATTACTTTTTCAACTCTATTTTTACCGATTAAATCCGTAACAGTATGTGATAGATATAAAGGGATATTAAAATCATTTAAGCATTGAACGACATTTCGATTTAAGCCGTTTGAATAAGGCATTAATTCAACAACCGCAAGAACTTTACATCCTTCTAGAGTCATTCTTCTTGCCATAATTAGTCCAATATCACCAGATCCGAGAATCACAATCCTTTTTCCGACTAAATATCCGTCCATATTGACGTATTTTTGACAAGCACCTGCAGTAAAAACACCACTTGCACGCGTTCCTGGAATTGATATTGCGCCTCTAGTTCTTTCTCGACAACCCATTGCAAGAATAACTGCTTTTGCTTCAATAATTTGATAACCTTCATCCTTATTTACATAATGAACTTCCTTATTATCAGTAACATGCAAAACCATTGAATCTGATTTTATTATCGCACTGGTCGTTTTTACCATATCAATATATCTGCTTGCGTATTCAGGACCTGTTAATTCCTCTTTAAAACGATGGAGACCAAATCCATTATGAATGCATTGATTCAATATTCCACCTAGAAAACTATCTCTTTCAATTATTACGATATCTCTAATACCTTCCTTATACGCTTCATAAGCTGCAGATAATCCTGCAGGACCTCCACCAACAATCACTAAATCATGCTTACTCATCTTTAACACCACCTTTAGTATAATTTAAAACAATATTACTTCCTTCTTTATCTTGCATAATTTCTGTTGGTTCTAAATTCAATTCTCTTTTAATGATTTCAAGAACCTTAGGCCCACAGAATCCGCCTTGACATCTTCCCATTCCTGCATTTGTTCTTCTTTTAATCGCATCAATAGAAGGAACGACGATAGGACGATGTAATGCATCAACAATTTGACCTTCAGAAACAGTTTCACAACGGCAGATAATCCTTCCATATAGAGGATTCTCTTTGATTTTCATATCAATTTCTTCTTTACTCATTTCATTAAAGAATTTAGGAAGAGGTACAAGTATAAAATCATCTTTCTTTGTAAAAACTAAACCACTTTTTTCTAATATCTCTTTCGCTTCGATACCAAATGCCGGTCCACAAGTTAATCCTGGCGATTTAATACCTGCAAAATTAATGAATCCCTTAACGCTATCACTTTCTCCAATAATAAAATCATCGAATTTAGAAATAGTTGCTCTTACACCTGAAAAGTTTCGAATATTATCTCTAAAATTAATATTAGAACAAGATAATGCACTCGCTTTACGAATGTAATCTAATGCCTCTTGAGTAACTGAAACATCATTCTTATCCTTTAAATCAAAAGATGCATTTGGTCCAACGATTAGATTTCCATGAACTGTTTGAGAAACAAGTACTCCTTTACCTAATTCATTTGGAGTTTGAAAAATAACATGATTGACAGTTTTTCCTTGTCCTTTATCTAAAAGATAATATTCTCCTTTAATAGGAACGATTGAAAAATCATCTCTTCCTGTAACTAGTGAATTGATTTTATCAGAATATAATCCTGCAGCATTAATAACATATTGAGATTCAAATGTGTTTTTATCAGTTTTAATAATAAAACAATCATTCTCTTTCTTAATCTCTTTTACTTCATTATTCAAATGAAGTTTCACTCCATTTCTAACTGCGTTCTCCATAAGAGCCAAACACATTTCCCAAGGTGAAACTACAGCCGCCGACTTTGCTAGAAGTGCAACAGTAATATCCTCATTTAAATTAGGCTCTATTTTCTTAATTTCGTCCTTATCAATAATGCTTAGTTCAGGAACACCATTTTCTATTCCTCTTCTATATAATTCTTCAATAAGGGCTTTATCCTTATCATTTCTTCCAATAACAAGCGAACCGATTTTCTTATAATGAACATTAAGTTTAGGAGCAAGTTCCTCATACATTTTATTTCCTAAAACATTGAGTCTTGTCATAATAGTTCCAGGTCGAGGATCGTATCCGGCATGAACTATACCAGAATTTGCTTTTGTCGTTCCTAAAGATACATCATTTTCTTTTTCTACTACCGCGACTTTCAAATTGTATTTTGAAAGTTCAAAAGCGATGCTAGAGCCAACTATTCCAGCACCAATAATCAAAACATCATATTTCATATGTTACCTCCTGTAACCGTTTACATAATAATTATAAAACAAAATAAAAATAAAGAAAGTCCTGAAATAAATAAATGAATAAAAAAAGCATAACTTCATATATGAAATCATGCTTAATATTTCACATTACTCTGCGTTTTCGTCTTTCTTTCTAAATTTACTTAAAACCGTATCGATAACACCTTTTTTATCAAAAGATCTCTTTGTTCCTTCGTAGAAAACCGCGATTGTTCCTGGTCCTACATGAGCTCCTGTAATAAGGTCATAGAAATAAATTTCAATATTATTAATACCTGCCTCATTTAAGAAAGTTTTAATCTTATTTGCATCTTCAATTGCATTACAATGTGCAATATAAACAAGTTGATCCTTATCTTTGATATATTGGATAACTTGGTTTGCAAGCGTCCTTAAAGCATTCATTCTTCCATGGCATTTACCTGTCACTTCGATACGTCCTTCTTCTGAACCATATAGTAAAGGTTTAATTGATAGAACATTAGAAATAACTGCCGTGATTTTTGAAGCTCTACCACTTTGCGCTAAATACTTAATTGTATCAACAGTAAATTCACTTCTTACTCGATCGGAGTATTCTAAAGTCAAATCGTAAACCTTTTGTAAATCAAGCCCTTTTTTTGCTAGTTCGTAAGCGTAAAGAGCCATCATTCCTTCACCAAAACTCGCAGTTCTAGAATTCAAAACTTTAACAGCGTCTCTTTTATATTCATCGTTAATTTGAGAAGCCATCAATACACCACTTTGATAACATCCTGAAATGCTTTCAGCTAAGGAAATGTATAAAACATCATTTCCCTTTTTTACTTCCTCTTCTACCATTTCATAAAAAAGTCCAGGACTAACAAGTGAAGTTTTAGGTTTCATTCCGTTTTCCATTTTCTTATAGAATTCTTCTGACATCTCTTCAACATTAATATCATCTGAGTAACAATGATATGTTACATTATCTATATCAAGTGACATCGGTAAAACTGTAATGTCAGCATTTTTCTCATCTAATAATTTCTTAAATAAGTTTGAACCTGCATCGGTAAATATTTTTACACTCATAGCATCCTCCTTTTCATTACGTATATTTAGTATACACTAGTTCACTTAAATATACCTTAAAAGAACGTAAAATATTAAAACATTCCGTCTTTTTATGAATATTTTAGCGTCTTGCAATCTTATCGAATACAACATGAGTCTTTTTGTATAAGATAATAGTTAATGCAAGAACGATAACATATCTAAATAAATTGAAAGGAAGTACTCCAACAAAAATATAAATCAACATGAAATTATCTTTAGTAACTGAAGGAATATAAGACATCATTCCAATTAATTGTTCAATTTTAAATCCAGCAATGTTGATATATGCCGGAATAAGAACTAACCAGTTAAGAATACAAGCTAAGAAGGTAGAAACAAATACTCCTATTCCAAGACCTAATAATGCTCCTTTAAATGTATGCTTCTTTTTATAGATAATTCCTGAAATCAAAACTAAAGATAATCCTAAAACTAAATCAGCAAATTCCCCTACTCCTACCGTCATAGTGCCTGGAAGCTTAACTAAAAAACGAATGAATATTACCATTGCTCCTGCGCCTGGTCCATAGATAAAAGAAGTGATTAATGCAGGAATCTCACTAACTTGAATATCAAGCCATCCAGGAAAGAATGGTAGATTGAATTTCGCATAATAATATAGAATGATCGTAATACTTGCTTGAAAAGCAATAAGTGTCATTTGACGAACATTGATTTTATTTGATACATCCTTTCTTATCTCATAATCTCGATAAAGTAAACAAGCACCAATAAAAATGAATACTGCTCCTAATATATATAGTAAATAAATATACCATTCTCCTTTAGAAAATGCATTTTTTCCAAAATTTAAAATATAAGCAGTTATTGCAGATCCTATACCTAAAATAACTAATAAAATACCTATAATAATTTCATAACTAATCTTCTTTTTCATAAAAATCTCCTAAAAAAATAGCCCCAATAATCAGGGCTATTAACATATTACAAAAAAGTAATCTATCAACTTCTTTCATCTAGACTTTACTATTGCCACTTGAATCTCACAAGTTCGTGCTATAAGCTCGCGGGGTTTACCGCCAGTTTGGACTTTCACCATACCCTGAAGTTAAAATATTTAGTTTTAATTTAATCTTTTATTTTGCTGCGTCTCTAAAGATTTGTAAACCTCTAGTCGTCAACTCATTTTTATACATTTCCTTAATGACCTTATAAGGAATTGTTGCAATATCCGCACCTGCAAGTGCAGCTTGTTCAACATGTTTTACATTACGGATTGATGCTGCAATGATCTCAGATTCATAACCGAAGTTTTTCTTTACTTCCATAATCTTTCTAATGAGTTCAAATCCAGAGTCATCATCGTGATAATAATCATCTACTCTACCCATAAATGGGGAAATAAATGTTGCCCCTGCTTCCATAGCTAATAGGGCTTGAGATACTGAGAAAATGAGTGTTACATTTGTTTTAATACCTTCTTTTGAAAGTCTTGAACAAACTGCAATACCATCTTCAGTCATTGGTAATTTAATCGTGATATTGTCGTTTTTAGCCATTTTGACAATATCATGTGCTTGTTTGTACATTGTTTCTTCATCAGCTTCTGTTACTTCTGCAGAGATAGGACCATCGACAAGAGAAAGGATTTCTGTAATTACATCATCTAATGTTCTTCCCGATTTTGCTAATAAGGAAGGATTTGTTGTAACGCCTTTTAAAATTCCTAATTTTGCTCCTTCTTTGATTTCTTCAGTGATAGCTGTATCAATAAAAATCTTCATATGCTCTCCTTTTTTAACAACATATTATGTTTTATCACTAATAGGAGATAAAATCAATAATTATCTTAATTAAAAGATAATTAGAAAAATATTATTTTTGAATCATTGATAAAAACTCTTTTTCATCAATTACCTTGATATTTAAAGCTTCTGCTTTTGCTAACTTACTACCTGCGCCTGGTCCTGCTATTACTAAATCGGTCTTTTTAGAAACTGAATTAGTCGTAACGCCTCCGAGTGACTCAATGATATTCTTAGCTTCATCGCGTGTCATACTTTCTAATGTTCCTGTTAATACAACAACCTTATGCGCGAATATTCCACTTACGATATCTCTTTTCTTATAAACCATATTTACGCCTAATTCTTCCAGCTCTTTAAGCATAATGATGTTCTTTTCATTATCGAAATAGTCTCTTACGCTTCTTGCGATAATTTCCCCAATTTCAGGAATCGAAACAAGCTCTTCAAAACTAGCTTGTTTTAATGCTTCAATGGAAGGAAAGTTTTCACATAGTAATGTTGCCACCTTTGCTCCGACATTTTTTATTCCTAAGCCAAAAAGGAGTTTATCTAGGTTCATACTCTTTGATACATCGATGGATGAGTAAATATTTTCCACCGATTTTTCACCTAATTTACTAAGAGATACTAGTTCTTGACGATAAGATACTAAACGGTAAATATCTGGAATTGATTGAATGAGCTTAAGATCGTAAAATCTTTGAATCAAAGACTCACCAAGAGATTCAATGTTCATCGCCCCTTTTGAAGCAAAATGGATAAGAGCATTGACTTTTCTTGCCGTGCACTCTTCATTTAGGCAATAATAATCAGCTTCATCTTTTTTTCTTACTAATTTGCTTCCACAAATTGGACAATTCTCAATCATCTTAAATGGCTCAGAATCTTCTTTTCTTTTAGATAAATCCACTTCGAATACTTCTGGAATAATCTCTCCTGATTTTCTAACCTTTATCGTATCACCAATTCTTATATCTCTAAAACGAATGTAATCCTCATTATGGAGAGTAGCTCGCGATACATCGGTTCCAGAAATGAAAACTTTATCAAATTCTGCAACCGGAGTAATAGTTCCAGTTCTTCCAACTTGAAATGAAATATTTCTTAGAACCGTTGTTCCAACTTCTGCTGGATACTTATATGCTATACACCACTTTGGACATTTTACCGTATATCCGATTTTATCGTATTCTTCTCTTTCATTAACTTTTATAACGATACCATCGATTGGATATAGTAACTCATCTTTATGTTCTTTCCAATATTCAATGTATTCTTCAATTTCTTTTAAGGTTGAGCATTTCTTTCCATTTTTATTTACTTTAAACCCTAAATCGGTAAGATAAGATAATACTTCATCTTGTTTCTTATCATCGTGTCCAATCACTTGATACATAAAAGAATCAAGTCCTCTTTCTAAAACGACTTTTGAATCAAGCGATTTAATTGTACCCGAAGCTGCATTACGACAGTTTTGGAATAATGGAAGATTATTCATTTTTCTCTCTTCATTAATCTTTTCTAGAGATTTCTTCGGCATAAAGATTTCGCCTCTTACTTCAATAGAAACTGGTTCACGTAATTTTAATGGAATAGAATTAATTGCCTTAGCGTTATTTGTAATGATTTCACCTATCGTTCCATTTCCTCTAGTAGAAGCAACTTTAAGAAGGCCATTTTCATATACGCAAGATACCGATAATCCATCGATTTTTAGTTCGCAATTGAAGGTGATTTTATCATTAATCTTATGGACATCCTCAACGAATTTTTCTACTTCGCCCATATTAAAAACATCATCAATTGACATCATTTTTACTTCGTGAGTAATCTTTTCAAAGCGGTCTAAAACTTCTGCAGCTACTCTTTTTGTTGGAGATTCTGCAAGTGCATATTGAGGATATTGCTTTTCCAAATCTAATAACTCACGATATAGATTATCATATTCGTAATCCGATACTAATGAATTATCATTTGTATAATATTCATACGCATACTTACTAAGCAATTCAGTCAAAGTTTTTATTCTTTCTTTTGCGTCCATAATGTCACCTACTTTAATTCATATAACTTTGTGTATTTTTTTACTAAATAATCAATGAAGTATTGAGGATTAAATTCTTCTTTTGTTACTTCTTTAATCCACTCATCTGGATTTTTAATCGATGCAATATTCCAAGCATGTTCCTTCAACCAATCATTTATTAACTTAATATTATCATTTTTAATAGCATTGTCGATATCAATTTCTTTTTGCATGCAATGATATATTTGCGCAGCATATGCAGAACCTAATGCATATGTAGGAAAATACCCATAAGATCCAGTCCAATGAACATCTTGTAAGATTCCTTCTTTATCATTAGGTACTTCGATTCCAAGATATTCTTTATATAGTTTATTCCATTTTTTGTTTAAACCATTGACATTTGTTCTATTATTAATAAATTCTTTTTCTAATTCATATCTAATGATAATATGCAAAACATAAGTAAGTTCATCCGAATCACATCTATTTAAAGAAGGAGTTGAAATATTACAAGCTTCGAATAATTCTTTTTCCGACACATCGTTAAACTCATCTTTGAATAATTCTTGGAATTTAGGATAGATTAGATTAATGAACGCTTCGCTTCTTGCAATCATATTCTCATATAATCTAGACATACATTCATGCATTGCGCAAGTCATTTTTTGAGAGATGAAATAATCTTTAAATTCCTTAGGCTCTCCTAAATCAAATAGAGCATGACCTCCTTCATGCATTATCGAAAAAACATTAGAAAGGAAATTATTTTCAAAATAATGCGTCGTTACTCTTTCGTCTCCTTCATTCATATTGATGGTAAAAGGATGTTCGGTAGTTAATAAAACTAGATTATCAAAATCATGTCCTTCTTTTAGCAATAAAAATTTAGAAAACTCTTCTTGCTTGTAAATTGGAACGTTACGAGTAAGAAAATCGTTTCTAATCTTCTTTTTAGAAGCAACTATCTTTTTGATTAAAGGAATCAATGCTTCTTTTAATCTATTGAAGAATTCATCATATCTTTTTATCGACCAATTTTCTTCGTAATCTGCAAGGATTGTATCATATAATGTTTCTTTTTGTTCATCTCTTTTTAAATACATCTTTTTAGTTAAATCAATAACTCTTTTTAAATATGGTTTAAAAAGATTGTATTCTTTATTTTCCTTTGCTTCCAACCAATGAATATATGCATCATTTGATGCTTTTGAAAAACTTTCCATTAGTTTACTAGATACATTTTTCTCATTCGCATATTCTTTATAAAGATGTTTAATTAGAATCTTATCATAGTCACTTAATCCTTCATTATCATCATGTAGTTCTAAGACTAATCTAATGAATTTCTTAGAATGAGATATCTTGAATTTTTCCATTTCAATACGCGTCATATCTTCACTAGCTTGATTATATCCATTTCTTGGACATAAACATTCAATATCAAAATATAATTTACTTCCAATGCGATTATAGAATTCGCGTTCTTTTAACATTTTTTTTAGTTCAATAATCTTGTCGTTATTTCTCATTTGTTCTTCTCCTTCTCTATATATTCTCTAATTTTAGATGCAATATCTTCAGGAACTAATTGCATCAATTCTTCTTTCGTCGCTTTTTTTAAACTATCTAAAGAAGGATAAGCTTTTAAAAGCATTTCCTTTCTCTTTTTTCCTATGCCTTTAATATCATCAAATAAAGTATGAGTAACTCCTTTATTTCTTTTATCTTTATGGAAAGTAATTGCATATCTATGAACTTCATCTTGCATTCTAACAAGCATTAGAAACAATCGAGACTTCTTATCGATTTCGAAGAATTCATTATGATATATTAAACCATTCGTATGGTGCTTATCATTTTTAGCAAGACCCGCGATAGGAATAGATAAACCAAGATTATATATCACTTCCTCTGCAACATTAATTTGATTTTGTCCTCCATCGACAATTATTAAATCAGGAAGAGGCTTATTTTCGATTAATAAACGTGAATAACGTCTAGTAATAACTTCTTCCATTGATTTTAGATCATCCTTACCTTCACTATCTTGAATATTAAACTTACGATATTCTGAAGGGGCTTTTTGTCCATTTATAAAAACTACCATCGCACCGATAGGATAACTACCTTGAAGATGTGAATTATCAAATAGTTCAATTCTTAAAGGAGTTTCGATATGAAGTAAACTTCCTAATTCCTCTAAAAGGGATAAAGTATCATCCTCTAATCTTGCGGTTAAAAAGTGTTCATCCAATCCATTTTTAGCGTTATTTAAAGCAATTAATATCAAATCTTTCTTAGTTCCTTTAGTTGGGCAAATCGAATTTACTTCTAATAAATACTCTATATTTTTCTTTAAATTCTCAGTAGGAACAATGATTTCCTTAGGCTTATTATGCGTTAAATAATAGGAGAATAGATTTTCAACAACTTCATCTTCGACATCTTCAAAAGCTTCTAAAACAAAGATATTCTTTCCAAGCAAATTACCGTTTCGATATGTCATAATCGCTAAAGAGAAATATCCTTCTCTTATAGAATAAGCGATGACATCACGGTCGATATGATCTTGAAGTTGAATATTTTGTTTTGAACAAACGTTTTTTATTCCTTCTAAAGTTTCTTTAATATTTTGTGCTTTTTCAAATTGAAGATTCTCACTTGCTTCCATCATATCTTTACGAAGTTTTTCTTCAATCTTTGATGTATCTCCGTTCAAAAAATGATTTATTCCTTCAATTAATGGTTCATATTCTTCTTTGCTAATCTTTTTTATACACGGTCCTAGACATCTTCCTAAATGGTATTCTAAACATGCATCCGTTTTAAGATTTTGACATTTCCTTAATGGAAAAATTCGGTTTAATAAATCTATTGTATGATAACAAGCACTAGAATTAGGATATGGTCCAAAATATTTATAATTTGGATTGTTATCCTTATATGAAATCTTTAAATAAGGATCACCTTTTTTATATAACGCAATATAAGGATACGATTTACCATCTTTTAATAAAATATTGTATTTTGGATAATGTTTTTGAATTAGATTAATCTCTAATAATAAAGCTTCTTTTTCTGAAGGTGTTTCTATCGTATCAAAATCGTATACTTCTCTAACCATACGAAAAACCTTACCACTTTGAGGTCGAGTAAAATATTGTTTTACCCTTTTAATAAGTGATTTAGCTTTACCAACGTAGATAATTTTCTCATTTTTATCCTTCATTAAATAAACACCAGGTTTACTAGTTAGTAGATCAATTTTTGCTTTAACTAATTCATTCATTTTTTTAAAGTGACTACGGTCGCTCCCACACCACCTTCGCCTAATCCTCCTAATCTAAAAGAAACAATATCTTTTCTTCCTCTTAAATAATCATGAACTGCGCTCCTTAATTTTCCAGTTCCTGCACCATGGATGATTCTTACTTCAGAATATCTTGCAGTAAGTGCATCATCCAAATATTTATCAATAACAGGAAGCGCATCATTCACGAAATAACCAATAACATTACATTCAAGGGGAACCTTCTTATCAACCTTGTATGAGGGAACATAAGTCTTATTTGTAGTTTTCTTTACTTTTTCTACTTTCTTGCATTGATTCGTCTTACAATTCAAGTTCATTCCTGTATCTGTTAGTATCGTTACTTTATCACCATTAAGACGAATTACTTTTCCTCTTGCTCCAAAAGAAGAAACACTTACATAATCATTGATTTTTAATGATATACTTTCTTCCTCTTCTTCCTCTTCTTCTAAATGTAACAAATCCAAATTTCTTTTTGCAGTAATAATCTCATGTAATTTATACGATTCAGATCTCTTAAATTCTTCATAAATCGCATCAATTTTTCCTTTAGTTTCTTCAATGATTTTTTCTTTTTCCTCCTCAGCATTCATTCTGATTTCTTCTTGTAAAGCTAGGAGATTTTTCTTTTCCTTTTCAATTTCTAAAAGTTTTTTATTCGCTTCATTCATTTTTTCTTCAAGTTCTAAAGTAAGAGATTCATTTTCTTCTAATTTATGTTGAAGTAAGGATAATGTAATCTCTTTATCGGTTTCTTTTTTTGATTCAATATATTGATTTGCAGTATTAAGTATATCGTTACTCAACCCTAAACGCGATGCCATTTCAAGTCCATAAGATTTTCCTGCAACTCCTAAACGAAGATGATATGTAGGTTCAATTCTTTCTTCAGAAAAAGCCATAGAAGCATTTAAAATATAATCATTTTCCAAAGCGTAGTTCTTTAAACCATCAAAATGTGAAGTCAAAACACCAAATGAATCCTTTTTGTGAAGATATTCGATAAAACCTATCGCAAGTGCTTCTCCTTCTAATGGTGAAGTGCCAGTACCAATCTCGTCAAGAATTACCATTGATCTATTATTCGTTCCTTTCACTATTTCTTTTAATGATGAAATATGGCCAGAAAAAGTAGATAGATTATCAAGTAAAGATTGATTATCTCCCATATCAACATAAAGATTTTCAAAGAAACACAATTTTGCTTCTTCAATGGTAGGAAGAGCAAGTGCGCATTGATGCATAATAATACAAAGACCAATTAACTTAATGGATACTGTTTTTCCACCTGCATTAGGTCCAGTGATCAACATAATTTTTTGTTTATCTAAAATGTATGAATTACGAACTACTTTCTTTTTATCAATAAGTGGATGTCTTGCACCTTTTAAAGATATTATTCTTTCATCAACTAATTCACCGACAATATCATCTTCATCTAATGCATAATTTGCTTTTGCAAGAAGGAAATCCATATAACATAGAATTTCTTGATCGATTCTAATTTCTTCTAGGTGATTTAAAACATGTAAGGTCAATTCATCAATAATACGATTAATCTCTTCTTTCTCTTTTTCTTTTAATCTCATTATTTTATTATTGGATGCAATAATCTCAGAAGGCTCAATAAAAAGTGTTAATCCTGTATCCGATTCATCGATTACAATTCCATCTACTCGAGATTTATAATGCGCTTTAATAGGTAAAGCAAATGCGCCATTACGAAGTGCAACTCTTTCATTATTCAAATAATCTTTATATTTCAAAAGTAATTGATTAATAATCTTTTGTTGTCCACTTTTTTCTTGATGCAAGGATTTTCTAATATCTCTTAATAAAGGAGAAGCATTATCTGCAATTTGAAGATCTTTAGTAATGATTCTTTCAATTTCATTTCTAAGCGAATCACATTCTTCAAGTTTTCTAATAAGTTCCATAATAAATGGAAAAGAATCATCTTTAGAAGACTCATTTCTAATATCTTTTGCGTTTTCTAAATAGAGGCTTACTTGATAGAAAAAATCAATATTCCCACATCCTCCTTTTTCGATTAAAGAAAACATATTAGTCAAATCTTTATGAGGAGTAATCTTTAAATTGCGATATTTTACGATATATCCCATCATTTCCTTCAAATGAGATAATTCATCTTTCAAATCATCTTCGTTATCAAACATCACTAAAGAACGAATCTTATTTAGTCCGATTTCAGTTCTACAATAAGGTTCAATTTGTTTCGTAATCAAATCAAATTCAAATACTTTGTATATATCTTTCATAAATTCACCTTCTTCATTATACAAAAATCAAATATAATTAGTTAACTAATTATTCTTAAAAATATAAAATCTATCATTAAATGTGCTATACTCACATTGAGGACATAACATGAATAAAGAAACAGTAACAATAAAACTAGACGAACAAACAAATATTAAAATGCAAGATTATTACCATGCTTTAAAAGAAGAAAACGCTGGAGAATACGTATCATTTTTTTCGCATATTACTAACGATTTACAATTGACAATCTATCATTCTAAAAATGGATATAAGGCCGTATTTTCGGGTAAAAATGCTTTAGAAGAAGCTAAAAAATGGGATGATAATGCTTTAGTTAACATTCCTAAAGAGAAAGTTCCTTCTATTTGGAAAGATTTGTCATCACAAATTGGTTCAGATGAAGTAGGAACTGGCGATTTCTTTGGTCCTATCATCGTATGTGCAGCATATGTTGATTCTTCCTTTATTCCCTATTTAAAGGAAGTAGGTGTAGATGATTCAAAAAAGATTACTGATCAAAAAATTCGAGAAATCGTACCAAAAATAATAGATAAAATCGTATATAAAGTCCATGCATGCAGCCCTTTAAAATTCAATGAGATGAGTGATAAAGGATATTCAATGAATGAAATAAAAGCAATTCTTCATAACGATGCACTCATTAAAGTAAGAAAGCAAGTAAATGCAAATACAATCTGCTATGTTGATCAATTTTGTTCACCATCAAATTATTATTCCTATTTAAGAAAGTACAACTACGAAAGCCTAAATACAAATATTATCTTTGAAACAAAAGGAGAATCGCACTATCCTAGCGTTGCAGTAGCATCTATGATTGCTCGATATGAATTTCTTAAATGGTTTGATGAAATGTCTATTAAATATGGCATTGAAATATTAAAAGGAGCATCAACCAAAGTTGATGAGTTAGCTTCTTTTATTGTAGAAAAATACGGACTTTCAGAATTAGGTAAAATAGTTAAAAAGAGTTTTATTAACTATAAAACAATTGTGTTTAAATAATATTCTTTTTATATTTTATTTAGATTTTTTTATCATCAAAAATCTTTTATAATCCTCATCTTTGATATTTTTTATTTTGCAATTTGAGGATACTTTATTTTTCTTGTCTACTTCCTTCAATTTAGCAACATTTATCTATTCTTATTGTTAATTCATTTTATTTGAAATTTTACTTTTATTATTAAGTAAAGCAAGATAGTCACGATACTTACTTACATTATTATAAGAAATTTTCGCAACACATTTATATCCCTCATCATTTTCCTCGTATTCAACAATTGCTTCATTATTCTTAATCTCGAAAAATACATTTGCATTTTCATATGGAATAAATAATGATAATTCAACATAAAACTTTGAAATATTTTCATCAATTAAAGATAGAATTGAATCCATATAATCTTCTTCTTTCAATGAAACTAAGAGTGCTTTATCATCAACAAAAGGAACATTAGTCATTGATATTTTATCAATCTTATTCAGTAAGAAAATCATTGGAATATCTTCATTAATTCCTATTTCTCTTAACGTTTCATTAGTCACTTTTATCTGATCAATAAAATTAGGATCTGAAATATCTATCACATGAATTAATAAATCTGCATCATTTATTTCCTCTAAAGTGGATCTAAATGCTTTGATTAATGGAGTAGGCAAACTAGAAATAAAACCAACTGTATCAGTCAATAAAAATGGATAGTGTTTATCAATTTTAATAAGCCTTGTATTAGTTGATAAAGTTGCAAAGAGTCGATTCTCTTCTAAAACCTCAACGCGTTTATTTGTATCAGTCATTCTAATAAAATTATTCATTAGAGTCGATTTACCAGCGTTTGTATATCCAACAATAGCTACTCGAGGATACATTTTTCTACTACTATTTCTCTTTTCTATTCTTCTAGAAGCAATTTCTTCAAGTTCCTCTTCCTTTTGCTTTATCCTTTTTCTAAACAAATACCTCTTTATTGCAATCGCTTTTTCTCCTGCACCACGATTAGTGACTCCTCCTGCACCTCCAGAAGTTACTTGTTCATAATTTTTATCTTTCTCAATTAATCTAGAAGCCATATATTTTAAATATGCGATTTCCACTTGCAATTTTGCTTCTTTAGAAGAAGCACGCATTTCGAAGATTTTTAAAATAATCATCGAACGATCAAAAACATCTACACCACATGCTTCAGTGATATTCTTAATTTGAAGTGGAGATAAGTCATTATTAAATACGACAATATCAACATCATTTTGCATAATATATGAAGCAAGTTCATTTAATAATCCCTTACCAATATAAGTAGCAGTATGTGGTTTATCTAATTTTTGTGAGCAAACAAAATCCATATCTACATCGAGTGTATGTAGAAGGTTTTCCATCTCTTTTAAATTTGCTCTTTCTCCACTTATTTCACAATCAACTACTATCGCTTTCATTTTTTTCCTCTATGCTTCGTTATTTATCGCTAAATACATTTTCACTAATCCAAATCCAATAATAAATAGTATAAGAAGGAAAATGAGAATTTCATTCTGTGTCGGATAAACTCTATATTTCTTAAAATATTTAAATATAAAGAATAACAGTAGAATAATGGAAAGTAATGCCAATATCCTCATCTTTCTTTTTAGTTCTTCCTGATTATATCCAAAATAAGGATTTTTCATTAAGGAAGAAATCTTAAATACTACATATATCATAATGCATAATAGAAATAAGAATATTAAATCTATTTGCTTATCTTGATTATATAATTTATTAACATTCATCCTCCATTATATGAAGAATGGAGTAATTATATTTCATTTCCAAATTTTTCTAAGAATTCATCATAAGTGCATACTCGATCAATAATCTTATCTTCACCAATATAAATGATTCTATTTGCAACTGTATTAATGAGTTCATGATCATGAGATGAGAATAATAATACGCCCTTATAATTCTTCATACCGTTATTTAATGCAGTAATGGATTCCAAATCTAAATGATTTGTTGGATCATCCATCATGATTAAATTTCCTGCAGTTAACATAGACATTGCCATCATGCAACGTACTTTTTCTCCTCCAGAAAGAACAGATACCTTCTTTAATGCTTCCTCATTTGAGAAAAGCATTCTTCCAAGCCATCCACGAATCGTCGATTCATTTTGGTCCTTGGAATATGGTCTAAGCCAATCAACTAGATTAAGATCTCCTTCTTTAAAATATTCTGAATTATCGCTAGGAATGTATGAAGGAGTAATGGTAATACCAAACTTAAATGTTCCCTCAAATTGATCATCTTTCTTAGCTAATACATTGAATAAAGAAGTAATTTGAAGTGAGTTTTTAGCAATAAACGCAATCTTATCACCTTTTCTAACAACGAAAGATAAATTCTTAAATTGTCCTTTTTTAGAAAGTCCTTCAACTTCTAACACATCATTTCCAATTTCTCTTTCAAACTTAAAATCAATATATGGATAAACTCTACTTGAAGGCACTAATTCATTAAGAGAAATCTTTTCAAGTTCCTTCTTTCTTGAAGTTGCTTGCTTTGATTTAGAAGCATTCGCAGAGAATCTTGCGATAAATTCTTGCAATTCTTTTATACGATCTTCATTTTTAGCATTTTGATCGCGTAATTGTTTTTGAATCAATTGACTCGATTGATACCAGAAATCATAGTTTCCAACAAATAATGAGATTTTACCGTAATCAACATCGCAAATCCGTGTGCAGACTTGATTCAAGAAGTGACGATCGTGAGAAACGATAATAACTGTATTTTCAAAGGAATACAAGAATGATTCAAGCCATTTTGCTGCAAGCGCATCAAGATTATTAGTAGGTTCATCTAATAAAAGAATATCTGGATTACCAAATAGAGCTTGAGCTAATAATACTTTAACTTTAATCTTTGCATCTAATTCTCCCATCAATGTATCGTGCTTATCGCTAGGAATACCAAGATTAGATAATAAACTTCTTGCATCAGAATCCGCTTCGTATCCTCCCATTTCAGCATATTCCGCTTCTAACTCAGCTGCTTTTATTCCATCTTCCTCGCTAAAATCTTCTTTCATATATAATGCATTTCTTGCATTTTCTATTTCAATAAGTTTTGGATAACCTTGGATGACTGTTTGAATCGCGGTTAAATCATCGTATGCATTTTGATTTTGTTTTAGGATTGATAATCTTTCATGTTCGGTAAATTCAATATGGCCGTCAGTAGGTTCAAGTTCACCTGAAATAATTCTTAGTAAAGTAGATTTACCTGCCCCATTTGCACCTATAATTCCATAACAATTACCTTTTTGAAAATTTAAATTAACATTTTTAAAGAGGATTCTTCCTCCAAATTGCATTGATAAATTCGTAATCTTTAACATTTTCTTATCCTCCCAATAACGATAATCACCATATTCTTTTATAGTAACTATCTATTTATTTTTTAATAAAAACAAAGCCGTTTCTTCTTTAATTGGTCTATCCATAAATTTTGGCAATAATTTTCTTTTTGGAAAACCACTAATAGAAAATAAACCACGTGGTGTAATATATTTCTTTTCTCCATCATCAACTAAAGCAAGCAACAATGATAAACTTGCTTTTTTTGAAGAATGAGTAAATAAAGTTAAAGCCTTATGGCCTAATACTCCAAACCAAGTAGGAAATCCTGTTTGTGTACTAGAAATGATATTTGTTGAACAAATCCCAGGATGTGCAATACGATATGTTATATCACTATTCTCTTTCATTAATTCATATCCAAAACGAGCTATCGAACATTTTGAATAATTATAAAGTGCATTTCTCTTTAAGTTAAAAGCTTTCTCTAATGGAATCTTTTTTGCAAATCCACTAACTAAACTATTAACAAGAACTACTCTAGCCTTATTCGCATTTAAATAGTCTTTTAATTCTTCAATTAGTTTGTATACTCCTAAATAATTAGTTCCAAGCGTTAATTCATATCCGTCTTCCGTCTTATAATCTTTTTTAGGAAAATATACTCCTGCATTACAAACAATCCCATCGATATGGGTGTAATCTTTCTTTATTTTTAAAGCGAATCTTTCGATTGAATCAAAAGAAGCTTGATCATATTCCTCAAGATAGATATTACTATTAGGATAAAGTTTTAATATTTCCTCTTTAGCTTTTGTGGCTTTATTAATATTACGACAAGCCATAATAATATTTGCCTCAAGAAAAGCTAAATGTAAAGATAATTGATAACCGATACCCGAGTTTGCACCAGTAACAATGAAAGTCTTTCCTTTTAATGAGGTAATATTCTTTTTAAACCACTTATTATAGTTCATCAAATCAATTCCTCAAGATCCTTGATTAAGGATGGCATTTCATCAAGTGAATACAATGTTGCTCCACTTGCTTGCATATGTCCTCCACCATTATATTTCTTAGCCACTTCTGAAATATCAATCTTCTTACTTCTAATTGATACTCTCCATTCGTTCTTTTCAACGATTTCTGTTACACAGAACCAAATCTCAATTCCTTTTATATTTGACATCAATGAAAGATGTTCTTTACCCCTTTCATTATCAATGTTCAACTCCTTAAGATCCTTTTCAGTTAATACGTAATAAGCAATACCATTTCCTGTAAATACCATATTATTTAAGACATGTTTTTGGAAAATTAAAGAATCTACATCCTTTTCATATAATTTGTTAAAGCAATCGTATGAAGGGATAATACCAATATCAATTAATTTTGCCGCAATTCTATGCGTTTTAGAAGTAACAGATGAAAATAAGAATCTACCTGAATCCGTTGTTATTCCATCAAATAAATACATTGCGCTTAATTTTGACATTGGATATTTTTTTCCAGTAAAGAAAATAAAATCTGCGATTAGTTCAGAACAAGATGCAATCTCGTTTGCAACAATATTCAAATCACCATATGGTTCATCGTTAGGATGATGGTCGAATTTAATCTTATAATCTGCTTTTTGCCATCTTTCATCATCGATACGTGCAGTATTTCCAGTATCGCAGATGATAGCTAAAAACTTATTATTGAAAAAGTCATCATCCACTTCTTCCATCTTAGTAAAAACATTTTCTCCATATACCGATGAATTTTTCCCAACAAAATGAATTGTTTTTGATGGGAAACTATCCTTAAGCCAAAATGCTAATCCTAATTGAGAGCCAAAAGCATCTCCATCTGGTCTTTGATGACGGAAAACAACGATATTATCATATTCCTTAATCTTCTTTAATGCTTTCTTAAACTCATTTTTAAATTCTACTTCGTACATATTTACCTCCATTTTGGCTAAAATATTACTAATATTATTACCATATATAAGCCTCGATTTCTATTCTACATAAAATAATAAAAAATTGAAATAGCAACTACTTCAATTTTAGCAATATATTACTTAACTCTTTAACAAAAATATCAATTTCCTCTAGCGTATTCTCATTTGAGAAAGATACTCTTATAGCATTAGCACTATCAAATTCATCTCTTCCCATCGCTTGAAGAACATAACTTGTTGGGCTTTTTTTAGAAGAGCATGCTGATTTTGTCGAAACATATATTTCTTTTAGCGACAACCCTTCTGCAACGACGCTTGCTTTCTTTACAGTTGAGAAATTCAATATATATGGCGAAGCATCAAGAGGAGAATTAATTTTAACTCCGGGCATCTTATTCAATTCTTCTCTTAATCTATCATTAAGTTTTTTTACTTTTTCATAATTTTCTTTTTGTTTTTCATAAGCGATACGAAGAGTTTTAGCTAAACAGATCTCATAAGGAAAATTGTTTGTTCCTGAACGATAGGAAAATTCTTGTCCTCCTCCAGAAGCAATAGGTAATAAATCAATATTAGCTCTTTTAATTAAAGCTCCTGAACCTTTAAAACCATGAAGTTTATGAGCAGATAAACTTACTAGATCCACATTCTTATAATCAATGTCTATCTTTCCGATTGCTTGAGTAGCATCGCTGTGAAAAACTATTTTTGGGAAAGTTTTTAAATATTTTGCAATTTCCTCTATATCATTTATCGTTCCAACTTCATTATTTACGCTCATAATTGAAACAAGAATCGTATCATCTCTTATCGCTTCTTTTAAATCTTCAAAGGAAACTTTTCCATCCTTATCAACATCAAGATACGTAACGCTGAATCCAAAATCTTCCAATTGACGAAAAGCATTCAAAACAGAAGGGTGTTCAACTTTAGTGGTAATAATATGTTTACCTCGATTTTGATAACGAAAAGCGCAGCCTTTTATCGCGAGGTTATTCGATTCAGTAGCCCCTGAAGTAAAGATTATTTCTTCTTCTTTTGAAGCAAAAATCTTCGCGATATTCCTTCTTGCGATATTTTCAAGATTAAATGTCTCTTGTCCTAATTTATGACTTGATGCAGGGTTTGCAAAAAATCGAGTATTAATTTCATTAAAACTTTTTAATACTTCATTATCTACAATTGTTGTCGCAGCATTATCAAAATAAATCATTTGCTTTTCTCCCTAAATTAAATTATGAATAAAAAATGAAAAGGCTTATTATATAAGCCTAATTATTGTTTAATCTCCGGTCTCATCTTTTTAATCAAAGTAACTGTTTGATCAATAGTTCTTGTGAAATCTCCTTCATAGAAAGATTGATCAGCGCTTTTTAAAGTGTATTTACAATCAACGAAACTTTGTCTATATTGATTTGCATAGACAATTGATTCTTCTGCATATTTTCTTTGACCAACTTGTTCTTGAATATCCTTTAACATTCCATCGATTAATTCAATCGCACCATCTAAAATCTCATTTGCCTTTGCAACATCAATTGGACGAGATTTTAAAACTTCACCGATTTGTTCTAAAAAGCTATACGCTCTTTCAAAAGGTAGAACTAAGCGATCAGAGAAAGAAGGAACAGCCATTTCTCTTAGTTGATATTGCGCATCTTTTAGTTTCAAATAATAATCGCAAATTGTGATATAGTCATTTTCACTATCCTTTTTAAGTGATAAAAGATAAGAATTAAAATCTTTTAATATTTCATTGATTCTTCCCATTTCATCTTGCATGTCTTTAATTTTAGATACGATGATTGTATATGGTTGACGAGTTGAAGAATGAATGTATTGATCTAAATCTCTTTTTATGATTTGAACATTATTAATATCTTCTTCTAATTCATTTACTTTATCTAAATATTTTTCTTTTATCAAATATACTTCTTTATAATTTGGAAGAGCTCTTTTGATTTTTTTGAATTTATTCTCAAGATCATATATATCGGTATACATCTTTTCGCAATTCTCATCAAAGAATACTTTTGCATATTCTTCCTTTTCAAAAGCCTTAAAAATTTCAATAATCTCATTATCGATAGAATCTAATTCTTCTTCAATATTCTTCAAATTAAACGAGCATAATCGTTTTACTAGTTCATCTAATGAATTCTTAAATGATTCCAATTTAGACATCACCTTTAAATGATGTAATGGGTATTCATTCTTTTCTAATTCTTCATATCTAACTCTAATCTCATCCATCCTCTTTGGAATAACTTTAGTAATTTTCACGCAAAAATTTGGCAATTTATCGAACGATTCATCAAGTGCAACTAATACTTGAGAAATCTTAGGAAGAATTTCATTTGCTTCATCGTATCTTGCTCCAGAAGTTAAATTCTCGCATTCTAAGAACAATTTATCAATTTTCTCAAAAAAACGATTGAACGAGTTTTCCATAATCAATAATTCGGTTTGATTCTCGTTATATTTTTCCTTTAATGCACGATATCTACGTTGCAAAGCTAATTCATCTTGATGAAATTCTTCATCTTTTTGTAATAATTCATTTAGTTCATTAAACAATTCTGTTACTTTACGATCAAATTCATTAACAATAGTTCTAGTAGAATCAATTAAATTCTTTAATCCCTTATGCTTCTTTTCATTAACTGTTGATCTTAACCCATTAACTGCAATGTAAGAGCCTCTGTCATTTTCTTGTAATATTTCTTGATATGCAAGATAGTATTTTTCATGATATTGGATATATTCTGTATTTTGGTTAGAAATAAAATCTAGTCTTGCAATATATTGTTCAATATCTTCAGTAAGAATTTGATGTAAAGAAACATATTTCTTCTCTAATTCTTTTGATGTTCTTCTTTCTCTTCTTCTTTTTATCACTAAGAAATACACTAAAATAATGCTGACAATTAAAATAATCACAGCAATTGGTACAAATATAAAAATCAATGGACTTATGTTTGAAATATTAAATAAAAACATCTTGAATGCACCTCTATTAGATTATACATAAATTGAAAAATAAATTAAATATAATCTTCATATATTTATAAATGCTTCACTCTGATAAATCTATTAAATGAAACGAATTAAAGAATAGAAATAAAAATAAATTTTTTGTTTTTTTATTTATATATTATATTTAAGGAATAAGCATTATTTGTGAATGATTTAATGTAAAATTAGGAACTTTAAGAATAATGGTGGTGGATTGATTTTCTCCTACATAGGTAAAAAAAATACTTGTAAACGCTTACACAAGTGCTATAATTAGTAGTGTTAAAAAGTGATTCGTTTAGAACACTTCAAAATTTCATATTCATAGGGAGGATATAATAATATGAAAAAGAAATTAACAGGTTTATTGTTAGTTGCATCAACTGTTTTAGGTATGGGTGCATTAACAGCATGTGATGGAAAGAAAGAAGCATCAACAAGAGTTCAAAAAGCTATTGCAGATGCAGAAACATTATCACATGATGAATTATTCAAAAAAGCTGCAGAAGAATTAGGAGAAACTGGACAATTAAAGATTGCAGCTACTACTTCTCGTGGTGGTAGAGATAAGGTTAAAGATTTATTTAAAGCAGAATTACAAAAACACAATAGCAAAATCACAGATCCAATTAAATACGATACTTTCGTTGATGGTGCAATTTACACAACATTAATTGGTGAAATTCTTAATGGTAAAAAAGATGGCTATTCTGGAACAATTACACAAGATGGTTATCAATTACAAAAGAAAGCAATCGATAAAGGTTATTTCGAAAACTACATTCCAAAAACTTGGAGAGAAGCTCCAGGTGCTGATTTAAGTGCAAAAGATCCATTTACACTTCAATACAACTTCAAAACATGGATGTACAACAATAAAAATAAAGATATGGTAATCGATAATGTTTGGGATGTCACACACTCAAAATACAAAGGAAAAATCGATACAATGGATCCAAATAACGAAAACGTTAACATGGACTGGTTAATTCAATTAACATCAGATGAAGAAGTTGCAAAATTAAAAGCAGCTTTTGAAGATTCAACAGCTACAACAGATGTTAATATTGATAATTACAAACAATTCGGTGATAAGAAATATGCTTATGCATTCATCGACAGATTCTTATCAAATGCAGTATTCTATGCAGATGATGGTAAAGCAATGGCTCACCTAGCACAAACTCCAGGAAATATTGGTTGGATTGTTTACTCAAAAATATTAAAAGTTGAAGAAACAAATGATATTTCTAAGAAAAACATTGTTGTTGCTGCATTAGGTGAAAATAATACTGATGGTGCAAAGATGGATAAGTCATGCATCAAAGGATTTGGTGGATTTATGTATAAACACTATCTCCAAGTATTAAAAGATGCTCAATATCCATATGCTACATGCGCATTCTTTGAATTAATCTCAACAAATGCAACAGCATACTCTGTCTGGGGAGGAGACGTTGGTGATTATCCATCACTTCCTTCAATCAATGTTAACAGAACAAAAAATGGTGTTGACAAAGAAATAGCTGATGGAACAAAAGTAAATATGTCTTGCTTAAATGACCCAACATCTACATGGTGGTTAGGAAAAGGTGAAGCTGTTGTTGAAACTCCTTCTTTCATCGGTGCACATTATGATGATGTTATCGATTTCATTGATGTAGTTATTGCTGCAAAAGCAAAATAATTATTAAATCAATTAATTTGTGAATCGTTTGGTAAGCCGGCTTAATGCCGGTTTACTTCGTATTACACAAAGGTGATATAAAATATAATTAGACTTATATTTCACTATTTATCCTATTTTAGAAGAAAGGAAATATTTTTATGAATGTTGTTTCAAATGAAAAAGAGAAAATTCCTTTTGGTAAATGGTTTAAGAGAAAAGCTAATGGGGTCATTACTTTTTTAGGAGTACCTGCGAATACTATTTTAGTTCTATTCGCTGTTATTCTAATCATCTTAAATGTCTCACCGATTATTTCTCTATTAATAAAATCGTTTACTCTACCTTCAGATGATGGTGTTACGCTTGGAGTATTCTCTTTTAATAATTTTACTAGAACATTTGATTGGAATAATAGTGGTGTTTCAGTTGGATTCTTCTGGAAACCATTTGGTAATTCGTTAGTTGTTTCTATATTATCATGTATCTTTGCCGTATTATTTGGCGGCATTGCTGCATATTTACTCGCAAGAACTAATATTGCTTTTAAGAAATTTATTTCTGCAGTATTTATTTTCCCTTATATTATGCCTCAATGGACATTAGCATCTTTCTGGGAGAATTTCTTTGTAAATACAGGATGTACTGCTGGACACATGGGTCAATTTCAAGCAATTACAGGGATTCAAGTACCTCAATGGTTTGTTTATGGTCCACTTCCAATCGCATTAATGTTAGGTCTACATTACGCTCCATTTGCTTATATTTTATTCGGTGGCGTATTACAAAATATGGATTCTAACCTCGAAGAAGCCGCTTCAATTCTTGGAATTCCAAAGTGGAAAAGTTTCTTTAAAGTCACTATTCCATTATTAAAACCAGCATTATTATCAACGGTTTTATTAGTATTCAGTGCAGCGATGAGTTCATATTCAGTTGCAGTTACTTTAGGAAATCCAGTCTCTTATTCCGTTCTTGCGACATCAATGCAAAATTGTCTATCTAATACAAGAAATAGTGGTATGGGTAACGTAATGGCTCTCGTATTAATCATTATTGGGGTTTTCATTCTTACTTTAAATCAAATTCAAACTGGTTCAAGAAAGCAATTCACAACAGTCACTGGTAAATCAGGGCAAATTACAAAAATCAATCTTGGAAAAGTTGGAAAATGGGTATATGGTTCGATTTTATCATTATTTGTTATTTTCTTCTGTATATTCCCAATGTTCTCATTCTTCCTTGAATCGTTATTACCAAACCCTGGTGACTATTCTTCCGGTATTACATGGAAAGCATGGATTTCAAAAACTCCTATTTCTACAAACGACTTTGTTGGATTCTTCTTTGAAAGAAAAATTGCAAACTCATTGTTAGGAACATTAAAAATCTCATTACTATGTTCTCTCTTTGCAGGTACTTGTGGTTTCTTGATCGGTTATGCTGTAAGTAAGAGAAGAAAATCAAAAGGAGCAAACCTTGTTAATGGCTTAGCATTCTTCCCATATTTAATGCCAGCACTTGCATTATCTCAATGCTTCTATCTACTAGGATTGAATCTAAAAATTACATCCGCATTACTAATCGCAGTCGTAATAGGTTCATTAAAATATATACCTATGGCTTCAAGATCATCATTAAATGCGATGATGCAATTATCTGGAGAAATCGAAGAAGCTGGAATTATTCAAAATATTCCATGGTGGAAGAGAATGACAAAAATTGTCTTCCCAATTCAAAAATCCGCGATTATTTCAGGCTTCTTATTACCATTCATTTCAAGTATGCGTGAATACGACTTATTCGTCTTTATTGGTGATGACCAATTGACATTAACTAAATTCATGTTCCAATTGAGAAATGATGGATGTCCAGCACTTGAAAATGCTGCAAACTTTGTACTTATAGCAATTATATTATTAGTTAACTGGCTCACGAATATTTTAACCGGAGCAAGTATTGATAAAGGATTAGGAGGTAAATAATTATGCCAAAGATTACATTAGAAAACGTAACAAAAAGATGGGGTGGATTCTATGGAGCTGACCATTTAAATATGGTTATTGAAGATAATAGTTTCGTCACACTCCTAGGACCTTCTGGTTGTGGAAAAACAACTACTCTTCGTATGATTGCTGGTCTTGAAACTCCAACAGAAGGAAAGATCATGTTTGATGATGAAGTAATATTTGATTCTGAAGAAGGAATCAATGTTCCAGCAAGTAAAAGACATGTAGGATTTTTATTTCAAAACTATGCATTATGGCCACATATGACCGTATATAAGAACATTACTTTTGGTTTATTAGAATTAAAGCAAGAATTACCATTAGTCGATTCAAATTATAAGAAATATATTCGTTTATCAGAAGTAGTAACTCGTATCAATGATATTAAGAAATTCATCTCATATTCATTGGATAAGAATAAAAAAGTAGTTAAAGATAAAGCTCTTATCTTTATTATCGATGGCTTTAAAATCAGCATGAGTGCAGCAAAAGAGATATATGATCTTCATTTTGATACATTGAGTGATGATGAAGCAAATGCCTTAGCTGAACAAAAGAAAAATGAATACCTTAATAAAGCAAAAGAAATCAAAGACAATCTTGCTAAAAAAGGTATTGAATTAAATGAAAATGGCGAATATGTAGAAAATGGTGCTGTGATTAAAAAATTAAGAAAACTTGATAAAGAAGAGATTGATTTAAGAGTAAGACACGTTGCACGAATCGTTCATATTGGTGAATTTATGGAAAGATACCCTGCTGAATTATCAGGTGGTCAACAACAACGTGTTGCAATCGCAAGAACTCTTGCTCCAGAACCAAAAGTTATTTTCATGGATGAGCCTTTATCCAATCTCGATGCTAAGCTTCGTTTAGAAATGAGATCAGAATTAAAACGTCTACACGTTGAAACAGGTTCTACATTTGTATATGTTACTCACGATCAACAAGAAGCAATGACATTAGCTTCCAAGATTTGTTTAATTAATAATGGAGTTATTCAACAATACGAACCACCATTAAACGTCTACAAAAAACCAAACAATATGTTTGTCGCGGACTTTATTGGTTCTCCAAGTATCAATTTTATTGAAGCGCATGCAAGTCAAGATGGTGACAATATCAAATTAAAAATGTTAGATGAAGTAGAAGCAACATTTATTCCATCAAATAAAGTTAATTTAGCAAATGAAGTAAAACTTAGAGATGAACTAATTAAAAAAGAACTCGAAGAAAAAGAACAAAAAAGTAAAGAAAAAGGATATGTTGAAAAAGAAAATGCTGATAGAAATTTCAACTATCATATTACTAAGAGTACGGGTGTTATTTCTTCCGAAGAACAACACGATATTCCAGAAGATGTATATTTAGTTGCAATTAGACCAGAATTTATTAAAACAACAAAAGGAAAAGGAATTAAAGCAGAAGTATATAGTGCTCTTCCTACAGGTTCTGAAACAACGGTAAAAATCCGTATTGGAGATTATATCTTAACTAGTGTAATGTATGGAGGAATTGATTATTCTATCGGAGAAGAAATCATGGTTGAATTTGCTGGAATGGGAATTCTATTATATGATAGAATTTCAGGAAAATTGATTTCTACCGGTAAGATTGAACTATAATTTCAAAAATTTTTACTATTCATTAACTATTACAAAAAATAAAGAACTGAAAAATAGATATCATTATTTCTATTTCAAAACAGTTCTTTTAATTTTTCATTGTATAAGATAAAATACCGAATTATCGATTTTTTTATAAATAATAGTTGACATGAATCATCATATTTAATATCATTAAATAGCGTGTGCAATTAGCATGTAGATACTCCCTGCTGATGAATGCAAAATGAAGTAACCAAGCTAAATATTGGCGAATGTATTTCACCCAGAGGATAAAGGAATCTACACCATGATTTGTACTAGCAATACAAAGAAAGGAGACATTATATGTCAAGATACACAGGACCTTCATGGAAATTAGGTCGTAGACTCGGCTACTCAACTCTCGAGACTGGTAAGGATATCGCAAAACGTCCTTACGCACCTGGTAAAGCAAAAGATGCTAGACCAAAGAAACCATCTGAATATGGTAAACAATTAATTGAAAAGCAAAAAGTAAGATTCACTTATGGCGTTTCTGAAAAACAATTTGCAAACTTATTCATCAAAGCTAAAAGTAAGAAAGGTGTTGTTACTGGCACTGCATTCCTACAATTACTCGAATCAAGATTAGACAATGTTGTCTATAGAATTGGTTTTGGTACAACAAGAAGAGCTACAAGACAATTAGTTGCACATGGTCACATCCTTGTCAATGGTAAGAAAGTTGATATTCCATCATACGAATGCAAACCTGGCGATGTCATTACATTAAAAGAAGCTTCAAAAAACCTTAAAGTTGTTGCAGATTCATTAGAATCATTAGCAATCGTTGCACCTTATGTTGAAATCAACAAAGAAGCAAAAGAAGGTAAATATGTTAGACTTCCAGAACGTAATGAATTACCAAAAGATATTGATGAATCATTAATTGTTGAATACTACAACAAAATGCTCTAATCATATTAAAAGGAAACTGATAAAATTACTAGAATTCTTTATGGATTCTAGTTTTTTTTATATAAAAATAAGGTAAAAAAAAGATCGGATTATCCGATCTAATTTCAACCATTAATAATGATTTCTACGAGCCATTTCTGACTTAAGTTTTCTTTTGACACCTGGCTTTAAGTAGAATTCGCGTTTTCTTGCTTCTGCGAGTGTACCAGCTTTATTTACTTGTCTTTTAAATCTGCGTAATGCATCATCTAAAGATTCGTTGTCTCTGACTACTGTTTTTGGCATTTTCTTCACCCCTTTACAAGCTGTTTCGCTTTACCATTTAGAATTATAAGTAAATAGAAAGACAAAATCAACAAATATTTTTCTATTTTTTCATTTTTTTAGTACTTGTTAGATGAAAAACTAAATGCAACAATATAACCAAAGTTTTTCTTATAAAAATAAAACAAATAAAACATAACAATTACTAATCTTCAATTAACATATTATACATATACAAACCCATATTTCTAAAAAATCTATATATATTTTTTTATTTTTCTTTTATACTATAAAAGAGGAAACAAAAATGCATTACATTCCATTACATATTCATACGGAGTATACATTTCTTAGTTCTTGTCTAAAAATAGATAATCTGCTTTCTATTTGTGATAAGTACTCTTTTTCTTCTGTTGGAATATGCGATATAAATAACGCCTATGCTTTCCCTACATTTTCTAAAGAATGCAAGAAACATAATGTAAAACCAGTTTTTGGTTCATCAATTGATATTCTTATTAATAATAAAAAATTTCTTATCTCTCTTTTTGTTAGGAATGAAGAAGGATATCGTAATCTTTGTTACTTAATATCAAATCACGATTCTATTACTATGGAATCACTTTCTGAACATAAAAAAGGTTTAATTCTCGTTATTCCTTGCAAAACAAATAATCTTGTCTACAATTCGTTCAAAGGTGACTACATCGATGAAATCCATCGTATTCTCTATACCCTTGAAAGAGGTTTTGATGATTCTTATCTAGGAATAGAAATATATCAAAAAGAAGATAAAGAAGTCATGAAAAAAGTAAGAGATTATGCGAATAATTATGTAAATAAAGCGATTGCTTTTCCTCTTCATCTATATGAAACTAAAAAGGATCATATCGTCTATGAAATGTTAAATGCAATAAAAAACGATACGCTCATCAATTCAAATACACCTAAAGAAGGTCCATACTATTTTTTAAATGATTTAGCATTGTCTACCCTCTACACCAAAGAAGAATTAAACGAGACAAATCACCTAGTAGAGATGATAGAATTCGATTTCAATATAAAAAGAGGTAAGCTCTTATGCTTTAATCCAGATAGCTTATTAAATAAGAGAAAAGCTATTTTATTTAAATGCAAAGAGAACATGTTAAAGAATAATATCCCAACCACTAAAGAATATATGAATCGTTTAGAATACGAATTAAATATAATCGAGCAAATGGGATTTCTCGATTATTTCTTAATCGTCGCAGATTATGTCAGTGAAGCAAAAAAAAGAAAAATTCCTGTCGGTCCTGGAAGAGGATCTGTTGTTGGTTCTTTAATTTCATATTGTTTAGGTATTACTGAAATTGATTCATTAAAATACAACTTATTATTTGAGAGATTCTTAAATCCAGGAAGAGTTACTATGCCAGATATCGATATTGATATCGCTGATATATACCGAGATGATATCATCAAATACATCAGGCAAAAATATGGAATAGATAAGACTGCAAATATTATTACTTACCAAACAATAGGTGCAAAGCAAGCAATAAGAGATATTGGGAAGATCTTTTCGTTTAACCCAATTGATATCAATACGCTTGCAATGTCTTTTAAAGGGAACTCCTTATCGCTCGATGAAATAAGAAATAAGAACGATGAATTTAATAAATTATGTTTAGATCCATATTTCCATAAAATATATGCTCTATCAAAAAAAATCGAAGGTTATATCCGTCAATCTAGTCTTCATCCTGCAGGTATTATTTTAAATAATGATTCATTAGAAAACATCGTTCCAACAACGAAGGATGAAAAAGGTATTATGACTTGTCAATATGAATATTCTCCGCTTGAAGAACAAGGATTTTTAAAAATGGATATATTAAGCTTAAGAACATTGACAACCATTTCAAATATTGTAGATAAGATTAATTCTCAAACGATTAAAATCGATTTAAAAAATATTCCCTTGGATGATAGTAAAACATACTTAACGTTAAATGCCGGCCTTACACTTGGTATTTTCCAAATAGAAAAATCTGACGAATTTAAAAGAGCAATCAAAGAAATAAAAATGGAAACATTCGATGATATCGTTGCTCTTCTTGCTCTATGTCGACCTGGACCAATTAGTTATATAAAAACATACGCAGATAATAAGAATAAAGTTTCAAAAATCGAATACATAGATCCATCATTAGAAGATATATTATCTCCAACATACGGAATTATCATCTATCAAGAACAAATCATGCAAATCGTTCAAAAAGTAGCTTCTTTTACAATGAGTGAAGCTGATATATTTAGACGTGCAATTTCCAAAAAAGATGAAAGTCAAATGGTTCAATTAAAAGATAAATTCTTTGAGAATGCACTAAAAAATGGTTATAGTAAAGAAACAAGCGAAAAGATATTTGAAAATATTAATCGCTTTGCTTCATATGGTTTTAATAAATCGCACTCTGTCGCTTATTCATTAATCAGTTATAAGATGGCGTATTTAAAAGCTCATTATCCTTGTGAATTCTATAGTGCCTTATTAGATACTCAATCTCTTGCAGATAATAAATACATCAAATATATGGATGAATTATCGCTACTAGATATTAAAATTGCTCTACCGGATATTAATTATTCGTCATTAGAATATAGACCAAGGTTTAAAGAGCTAGTCATTCCTTTTACTGCGATTAAAGGATTATCTTACGATCTTTCAAAATCGATTGTTTATGAAAGAAATCAAAATGGTCCATATAAAGACTTAATTTCCTTCATTACAAGAATGAAAGAATATAACATTTCAGAAAAAGATATCTGCACTTTAATCGATTCAGGAGCTTTTGATTCTTTTGAATATAATAGAGCAACTAAAAAAGCCAACGTAAAACGGATAATGCAATTCGTTGAAAACACTTATAATTCCTTTTCTATCTTCAGCGAAAAACAATTAGAAAGAATCTCTCCAAATATTTTAGTAGTTGATGAGAATGAAGAGGAAAAAAATAGAAATGAATATGAGGTACTTGGAATCCTCATTTCAAGTTCACTCTTTGCAAATTATTCAAACGCCATCAAAAAATACGATTTAAAACCAATACAAGAAGCAAAGAATTTTACAAGCAATACTTCAATTGCCGTCATAATCAGTGACATCCACATATTTACCACAAAAAATCATAAAACCATGGCAACTATCAAATGCTATGATAATACTTCGTTATTATCTGCAACTTTGTTTAGCGATGTCTATGAGAAAGAAAAGATAAAACTAATGAAAAATACACCATTAATCTTAAATGGATCATTTAGAAAAGATGATTTATATGGATTAACATTCTATGTGGATTCAATAAGAAAACTGGAGGAAAACAAATGAAATTATATATAATTGATGGAAACTCATTACTATTTAGAGCATATTATGCTACTTCATTCACTGGAAACATTATGAGAAGAAAGGATGGCTTTCCAACAAATGCAATCTTTGGTTTTTCAAACATGATTACCAAAATCACTTCATTTTTAAAGGAAGATGATTTGATTTTCGTTGCTTTTGATTCAGGTAAAAAAACATTCCGTTCAGAATTATTAGAATCATATAAAGCTCAAAGAAAACCAATTGAAGAAGATTTAGCTGTTCAACTACCAGTCGCTAGAGAATATTTAAAAGCGATGAATATTGTATATTATGAAAAAGAAGGTTTTGAAGGCGATGATATCGCAGGAAGCGTAGCAAAACTCGCATCGAAAAGAGGAATTAAAACATTTATCTACACTTCAGATAAAGATTATTTACAGCTAATTGATGACAATATCACAATTGAGATGATAAAAAAAGGATTAACAGATATCGAGTCAATGAATGAAGTTTCTCTTAAAGAAAAAATGGGATTAACTCCAGAACAAATCAAAGATTACAAAGGATTAATGGGTGATCCTAGTGATAATTTAAAAGGAATACCTGGAATTGGAGAAAAAACCGCGCTTAAACTCATTCAAGAATATGGTTCATTAGAAAATATTATTGAAGAGATGAAAAATCAAAAGTCAAAAATTGCTGAAAAAATTATTGAGAATCAAGACCTAGGTTTACTATGTAAGAAAATGGCAACAATCATTACAGATATGGACATTCCATTCACTTTAGAAAGTTTGCAATATGAAGGTTATGATTATAATGCTCTTTCTTCTTTCTATACAACTTATGAATGTTATTCTTTGATCAAGAAATTAAAGCCAAACGATAAAAGGAAAGTCAATGATAAAAATCAAGTAGAAGAAGAAGAAAAAATAGAAGTGATTAGAGTGAATAAATTCAAAGATATTCCTTTATCTAGAACAATAATAATCGATCAAGAAAGAGGTAACTATAATACTTCTCCGATAAATGGATTTGCTTTTTCTAAAGATGGAATAGTATACTATCTTCCTTTTGATAAAGCGATTAAAGATCGTGATTTCATCAATTTTATGAAGGATGAAAATATTAAGAAAATCACCTATGACTATAAAGCCCTTAAAGTTGCTCTTTCTCATTACAATATTGATGTGAATGGTCTAGAATTTGATTTAACTCTTGCTTCTTATCTTTTAAATTCTTCCATCGAGAATTCACCTGTTGCAATATATGGGTACTATAAAGTGAATATATCTTTTAAAAATGACAGCCTTTCTCTATTAGAAGAAGAAAATTCAATCTATAATATGGTCTATCATCTAGAAAGATTATATCCAACAATCATCGATAAACTAAAAGAAATCGATTGTTATAATCTATATGTAGATATGGAATTACCTCTTGCAGATATCCTTTCTGAAATGGAGATAGAAGGATTCCCGGTTTCTAGAAAGGTTTTGGAAGATTTAAGCAATGATTTTAAGAAAAAGATTGAAGAAATCACAAATAAAATCTATGAACTTGCAGGATATGAATTCAATTTATCATCTCCAAAACAAGTTGCAGATCTATTATTTCATAAATTAAATCTCCCTTCTAATAAAAAGGAATCAACAAGCATTGAAGTATTATCTTCACTCGCTTCTAAACACCCAATTGTTCCTCTTATTATCGAACATAGAAAATACTCAAAACTTCTTTCTGTTTATTCAGAAGGATTGATTTCAAACATTTATCTTGATGGGAAAATTCATACAATTTTCAATCAAGCATTAACTCAAACAGGTCGTTTATCATCAAGCGAACCAAATTTACAAAATATTTCCACTCGTTCAGAAGAAGGAAAAAATATTAAAAAAGCTTTCTTTTATGATGAAGGTTATTCTCTTTTATCTTTAGATTATAGTCAAATTGAATTAAGAATTCTTGCAAGTATGGCTGAATGTGAGGATTTGATTAATACATTTAATAATGACGAAGATATCCATTCCACTACTGCAATGAAGGTATTTAATCTATCGAAAGAAGAATTGACAAGCGAATATAGACGAAGAGCAAAAGCTGTTAACTTTGGTATTGTTTATGGAATCTCAGATTGGGGACTTGCAGAACAAATATCCTCAAGCGTCAAGGAAGCTCATTCAATCATTGCCGCTTTTAATGAACATTATCCAGAAATCGAAACATATTTCAATAAAGTTATTGATGATACTATTAAAAATGGTTATTCAAAGACTCTCTTTGGTAGAAGAAGATATATCAGTGAAATATTTTCATCCTCATATAATGTCAGAGAATTTGGTAAACGTGCCGCGATGAATGCAACCATTCAAGGAACAGGGGCAGATATTATTAAAATGGCGATGATAAGCATTTCAAGATATTTAAAAGAACATGAATATAAAACTAAAATCGTCCTTCAAATCCACGATGAACTGATCTTTAAAGTTCCTCATGAAGAAGAAACAATTATTCTTCCTATCTTAAAAAAATTGATGGAAGAAGCATGCGAATTAAAAGTTAAGCTCAAAGTTGAAGGTTCGTATGGAAAAACTTGGTACGATTGTAAATAGGAGTTATTATGCCAGAATTACCAGAAGTAGAAACAGTTCGCCTCTCATTAGAGAAACTATATTTAAATAAAAAGATTGAATCGGTATCTATTTTATTACCACGAATGATTCTTTCTCCAATAAATGAATTTATTTCAACAGTTCAAGGAACAAAATTCATTTCTTTTTCGCGTAAAGGAAAATATCTTTTACTCAATCTAGACAATGGTTATACCATCGTTTCACATTTAAGAATGGAAGGAAAATACATTAAAATAATTCGTGGAGAACCACTTCCAAAACATGCAAGAATCGTATTTCATTTAAATGATAATATTGATATGGTTTATGATGATTCGCGTTCTTTTGGAATAATGATTCTTGTAAGAAGCGATGATGTTTTAAAATTAAAAGAAATCGCAAAACTCGGGAAAGAACCTTTTGAGATTGATGATCCTAAATATTTATTTGATAAATTGAAAAACAAAAAGAATGAGATTAAAGCATGTTTATTAGATCAAGAGATTATGTGTGGACTTGGAAATATCTACGCTGATGAAGTATTGTATAAATCTAAAATCAATCCATATAGGCTTGCAAATACTTTATCTCTTGATGAATGCATAACTATCATTGATAACTCTAAAAAGACATTAAAGCATGCTATAGAATTAGGTGGATCCACCATATCTTCATATCACCCTGAAAAAGGTGTTGATGGAAGATTTCAAAACGAATTGATGTGCTATGGAAAAAAAGGTGAAAAATGTCCATATTGTTCTAGCATATTTAGAAAAGACGAATTAGGTGGAAGAGGTACAACATATTGTCCATCGTGTCAAAATGTCGCCTTAAGAATAGGAGTTACAGGAAAAATTGCTTCAGGTAAATCAACTGTTCTTAATTATTTTAAAGAACTCGGATTCAAAGTATTCTCTTCCGATGAAGAAGTAAATAGATTATATACGCTTACAAGCACAAAAAAAGGATTAATAAATATTTTTGGTGAATCTGTTCTAAATGACAATCTAACAATTTCAAAAGGATATATTAAAAATACCATTGCAAATAATCCTCAAAAGAAAAAAGAACTCGAAAAATTTATTCACCCACTTGTTAAGAAATCAATCATTGATTTCATCCATAAACATAAAAGTGAAAAGCTTATAATCGTCGAAGTTCCTTTAATGTTTGAAACAAAGTTTAATCTCATGTTCGATTATATTCTTGGAGTTACATGTTCTCATTCAACTCAATTATCACACTTAAAAAGTAGAGGTAGCAAAACCATTACAACAGATTTAATCATCAATCAATCAAATAAATTTGATAAAAATGCATGTAAATGTGATTTCCTCATTAATAATGATGGAACATATAATGATTTAAAAAAACAAATAGACTTAATTTTAAAAAAATTATTAAATCATTCCCATTAAATCTAAAAACTTCTTTATTGCTTTTTCTCTAATTCTATAATATGTGGAACGAGAATATTCTTTCATATACCAAAATTTCTCAATTGGAAAAATGAAATCATTCATAATAATTTTTCTTTCTACACGATTCAATAGTAAATATGCAAAATTCACGTGTTGGATATATAGAACATCATCGTCGTCTGTCCCTTTCATTTTCGAAATCAATTGCATGACATATGAATCATTTTCAATACATTCTGAATCGCGAAAAAGCATTTCGATATTATTTAGTTTTCCAAGTCGCATTAATCTAGCACATGTGATTTTATAATCGTAGAATACTTTTTCAATACAAGCGTTTCTATCCATAATAATCCTCCTACAAATAAACGATACAAATTAAACAATAAAAAAAGCAAAAAGAAAAGGAAAATCGAATTTTTTTTACTTTTCCTATGAAAGTCTCATTTTATTCTCATTGATTATCGGGTTTTGAAATATATTCGGTTTTTTCTACCAAAATGAACGTTTTAGTATTATTTATGGTTAACAATTCGTTTGTATTCTATTATATATATTAAAATAATCTGGCACTCTCTTTCTTATCGCTTTTATTAAATATAATTTTCCTTTTTCTTTGTTCATTCTAATTCCATCTCCATAATAGTATTGATACCCTATCATATATGAAGCAAGAACACATCCATTTTTCGCAGAATCAAGAAAAAGGACAAACGCTTTATGATGTGATATTGAGCATCCTTTTCCATAATAATATAATTTTCCTAATTCATATTCTGAATATGGATTTGATTTATTCTTTTCAAAACTTCTCTTTGCATTTCGATATTCTTTCTTTTCTAAATATAATTGACCAAGGATATAGAATGATTTTTCATATCCAAGATTTCCAGATAAAAGGAGAAGATTCTCCGCTTTAAGAAGATCTTTTTTCACATACACTCCTTCTTTATATATTTTCCCTAATTCAAAAATTGCATATTTTGATTTTTTTTGTGCCATATTTTCTAATACTTCTATAGCTTCTTCTACTTTATTTATTTTAAACATATTTCTCGCTTTTGAGATTTCTTCAAATTCTTTATTATTCATAGATTAATCCTCTAATAAAAATATATGAAACGATTTTAAAATATATTGTCGATAATTGAAAAAATTGATTTGGTATTTTTATTAATATCTACTATAATTTCATTGAGGCAAATTATGAAAAAGAAAAAAACGTTTATATTAATTTTTGTTTTATCAATAATATTAATTTCTTTATCTTCATGTACAAATACTAATAAGATAAATTCTAAACGAATAAAGAATATCGACTCTTTTATTTACATTGATGAATATGAATTGATAGATTTATTAAAGCACGATCAAGATTTCATATTAGTGATTGGTGAAAATGGGTGTTCAACATGCGATTATATCAAAACTCCATTTATTTCATTTATCAAAAAATATGAAACGCTCGTTTATTGGATTGAATACACATCATATCAAAAAGTTGCGAATAAAGAAGAATATAACCTTAAAACTAATATTCTTACATCTACCGTCTTTTTAATCGATGATGGGGAGATATATAAGCAAATCGACTACGATGCAGAATTATATTTTAGTAAAGATAAGTTAGAATTTACTTTATCTAAGTACATCTCATTAAAAGGAATATATGATATTAACGATTATGAAATATATAAATATAACGAGGAAGTAAATATGTATAAAATTGATATAGAATCACACGATAAATTAGATGAATTGATTTCTTCAAATAATAGAGTTAGTATTCTCTATTCATGGAAAGAATGTATAGATTGCCAAGATTTTAAGAAAATGTTCTTAAATGATTTCATTAAATCATATAATGGAACTCTATATGAATATGAAGTCGATTATATCCGTTCTAAAAGAAATGAAGATGGTTCATTTAATTTAGATGAATTCACAGCTTTTGCTAATGAAAAAGAATTTTCTTCATATCGAGGTGGAAAAGTTCCTACAATAGTCACATATGAAAATGGGAAAAAGATTGATATGATTGTTTTTTCAAACGATGTGATTGAAGAAAAGGATAATGGATATTACGTTAAAGAATCATTTTTTGATTCATTAGTAAATAAACAAAATAGTGATAAATTAGCCTTAAGAAACGATTTACTTAACGAACAATGTAAGTTCATAAAAGAATATCTCAGTGACATGCTCCACCACTTATAGAAGTGGGGGCTTCTCGCTCAAGGATTCTACT
>CAMCEE010000012.1 GCA_945873815.1 uncultured Caryophanales bacterium | reverse complement strand
TAATTATAAACATAAAAAAGGCCGTTAGAAACTTTTTAGTTTCTTAACAGCCCCTTTTATTTGTCCTTTTCTATAGTTTTTTTAAGAGCATTCTTTTTTGAATGATACTCTTCCTTATTAATTAATCCTAATTTATATAAATTATCTAATTGTTCACTTTGAATTTGTGCCTTTTGTTCAACAGTATATCTAATATTAGATCTAGTTGAAAAACTAGGACGTGATTTAATTCTAATTTGATTATTTTCATACCAGTTCTCTTCTGCAGATTTATATTTAGTAGTCCCTCTAATATCGAAAGATTCTGCTAAACCGATATCATCTTTAACCACTCTCCATTTGATTAATATACGTGCATCTTTTTCTTCTACTGGTCTAAGTTCTTTCCTTTTTAAGGTGCGACGAAGGATTCTTGGTTTAATCCTAAAACTCGAAACAAGATGAAAGATAAAAAAGCAAATTATTCCTAAAGCCATAGTATAAGGAGTACTTCTAAAAAGTAGTAACGAATCTTTAATGACTTGCAATACTATTTCCGGGATAAATGTCAATTTAAGGATCGAATCAGTAATAAAATGCATTCCAGGAATAGGACATAATAGAAAAAGTAATAAAAGTTCTAAAAGACCAAATAAGAACTTCAAATTAAAAAAGCAATAAATAGGTCCAAAGAAAAAATGAAGCCAAGAAAAACCTACCTTCTTTGTTTGAACATTCCCTAATCTATCTGCTAATTGTACCTTTTGCATTTGAACCCCCTGTTCCTTTTTATTATACATATTAATTATATATAATTAAATAGAGTAAAATGATTTTCAAAAAAAAGACATCTTTTACAAGATGCCCTAGTCACATTATTAATTACTTTCTAATACCAAGTTCTTTAATAAATGGTGCATATCCTTCTGGATCGTTCTTTGCTAAATAAGCGAGTAATGATTTTCTAGCACCAACTTTTGTGAATAATCCTCTACGTGAAGAACCATCATGTTTGTTGTTCTTTAAATGGATTGTTAAAGCTTCGATTTCTTTTGTTAATAATGCGATTTGAACTTTAACTGATCCTGTGTCTTTTTCATTAGCACCATATTTTGCGACTAATTCTTGTTTTAATTCTTTTGATAATGCCATTTTTTTATCCTCCTATTGGCTACTTGGCTTACACATAGTATAACGTTGGAGATTCGATAAACCATGAATAAGTTGCGTTAATAATATAACGTAAATGAATACCCATTTCAACTATTTTTCTTTATTTCTTAATAATATATAGGATTTATCCTTATGTAATTGTGAAATCAAATCATCTAAAGAAGAAAATTCGATTTCCTCACGAATATATTCAATGAAAATCAATTCAATCTCCATTCCATATATATCTTTATTGAAATCAAATATATGAATCTCAATAATATCTTTTTCATTCTTTTTAATAGTTGGATGTTTCCCAACATTTACCATTGATAAATACTTTTTTCCATCAACAATACAATAAGCAGAATATACTCCATTTTTCAAAATCATATATTTGGAAACAAGCTCTATATTCGCGGTAGGAAATCCTATTGTAGTTCCAATATGATTACCATGGACTACGTTACTTTTAATCGAATATGGTTTATATAAATATTCATTTGCTTCAATAATCTTCCCTTCACTCAATAAAGAAATTATTCTTGAAGAAGAAATTTTCATTTCATCATTTCCTTTTACTTCCTCTAATACAATTACTTTAAAGCGATTATTTGATAAAGAAATGAGAGTACTACTATCGCCTTTTCTATCTTTTCCAAACGTATAATCGAAGCCACATATAACCGTTTTACACCCTAAAGGAATAATAACGCGATCAATGAATTCGATAGGGGAAAGAGACAACACTTCATTACATGCATCAAGTAATAAAAAATAATCAATCCCTATATCTTCTAATAATTCTTTCTTTCTAGATAAGGTATTTATCTCTTTTGTATTACTATTAAATAATGACTTAGGGTTCTCACTAAACGATAATAATGCAATATGACCTTCTTCAAGTTTTGCTCGATTAATCAATTGAAGATGACCTTTATGAAGCGCATCAAAATATCCTAAACAAACAATTAGGTTATCAATTTTTTTAATCTCATCAATTTTAAGGTTAATTGTTTTCATTAGGATAATATCCTCCTTGTTTTTTAGATAAAATCTCAAATAATGTTAAGATAAAACTTTAATTATAATAACGTCTTTACTTTTGATATATTAATAGCTTTAGGTTATGTTAGAAGATTCCTCTTAACGAATAATGCTTACCATCTTCCCTTAATTCATATATCGCAAGAGGTTCATTCTTTTCATTTTTAACATAAACTAATTTACTTTCACCAAGATATAATGGTACACCATTTCTTGCTCTTTTTTCCCATTCTCCATATACAACTCTTGTATCCATATATGAAAGTGCATCATTAATAGAAATAATGTCTTCTTCATTTAATTCCTCAACATCTTTAGCATTTTCTAAAAGATATTTTCCAACACGAGTTCTAGTTAGTTTTGTAAGATGACCTCCATATCCTAATTTATCTGCAATATCAGTTCCTAAGGATCTAATATACGTTCCTTTTGAGCAATCAACTTTCATAGTAAAAGTATTGTCGACAATAGAAAGAATATCGATAGAAGAAATATGCACATCTCTTTCTTTTCTTTCAACCACTTCTCCTCGTCTTGCTTTTTTATATAATTCCTCTCCATCTATCTTAATCGCAGAATACATAGGAGGAACCTGCTTTATATCTCCAATAAATGACAATAAAGCATTATTTAATGCATCTTTATCAATTGGAAGATTAACCTCTCTTTCGTCAATTACATTTCCTGTTAGATCGAGAGTATCAGTTGATTTGCCTAAGCAAACTTCAGCAATATAGGATTTATCAAGACCCTCTAAGTAAGAGGAAATCTTAGTTCCTTTATTGATGGTAATAATTAATAATCCACTAGCAAATGGGTCAAGTGTCCCCGTATGCCCTACTTTTTTTGTACGAAAGATTCTAATTATTTTATTAACTACATCTCTTGATGTCCATCCAATTCTTTTATTTACAAGTAATATTCCGTCCATAAAATCCTCTTTTATAGTATATCATCAATTTTCCCTCTAAATAATGAACTTCAAAGAATATCAATTCTATTCAGTTCTTAATGCCACAACTGGATCTTTTTTAGCTGCCGCACGAGAAGGAATTAGTCCTGAAATAGTAGTTAACAATACACTTAATACAACCATTATTACCGCAGTTAATGGGGTTAATGAAGCAATCGTATAGATTCCTGTCATACTTCCGACAACAACATTAATTAAGGCAGATAAACCATAAGTTACTAATATACCAACTAATCCAGAAGAGAACCCAATAATAAGTGTTTCCGCATTAAATAAATGTGCAACATCTTTCTTACGTCCACCAAGTGAACGAATTACGCCGATTTCTTTTGTTCTTTCAACAACAGATACATAAGTAATAATTCCGATCATCACAGTTGAAACTACTAAACTTAATGCAGTAAATGCAACAAGAGCATAAGTGATAATATTAATCAAATCATTGACCATTCCCATAATTAACCCTATTGAATCTGTATAATTGATTTTCTTTCCATCATCAAGTGTTAAAACTGAAAGATCTTGAAGTTCATCTCCGATAATATTATTATCAATCAATTGTAATAACGATAATGGAGTATCAGAAAATGCCTTTGATACTGCTTTTAAGCCTCCATCTTCCTCGATCAAATATTTGTCTCCCAAAATGTTTTCAATTCCACTTATCGAATCAAGGTTATTTGATTCAGCGTATTTAGAAATATCTTTTGCAAGTAGATAAAAATGAGTATTTGTTTTTCCTTCTCTATCAACGATTGTTTCTTCTTCAACATCAACATAATTGAAAATATATCTCTCTTCTTCAATTGAAGATAATGGGGCTCTAAAATAGAAATTAAATGCTGAATAATCTCTAATTGTAAGAATCTTATTCGTACTATCAACAATGAAGGAATCAAGTAATGCACTAGCTCCACCCGTTGAAGAAATGTCCATATTTTGAAGAGAACTTAAATCAATATAAAATCCTTTAGTATCAATCATCCAATCTTCTTCAACTCCATCACGATCTGTATCGATTTTGAATTCTGGATTTTTAACAACGTTCAAATATGAATATACATGATTATCCGCGTAGATATTATCATAATCCTCCTCATCAACAGGAGTTGTACCGATAGAATATGCGCCAGTTTCTGAATTATATTCATATTTATAGAAATCCCACTTATCATTCACATCATCATGAATATAGGCATATTTTTGATATCCATCATTTGGAACAATCACATTGCCTTGTGCATCAAGATTGATCTTATAATAATCTTGTTTTTCTACTCTCATTACATAATGTCTAAATCCATCACGATCATCATAATACCAAATGTAATCATTCGAACTATATAATCTCTTAATTGAATTATAGAAAATGTTTGAAGAAGTAAATTCTTCTTTTAACACAGAGTATTTGAGTAAACTATATGGATTAATAGAAAGTGAAGTTCCTTCAATCTCAATATTATCGTTTATCAAGAATGATTTTCCGATTCTATCTGCAATTCTTTCATAGAATCCAACTCCTTCATCCGTATTGAAGAATTTGTATTTCCTTCCTTTTGTATCTGTAACGTATCCATTTTCATCCAATATGACTTCAAAATATTTATTATTGTTCTCATTCTTATAATAATAAACAGTACTCTCCTTGCCATTCTCATCATATTTCATTCCAACATATAACCCTGAAGTATCAACTTTATAGAGATTACCCTTAATATTTGAATTCCATTTATCTAAATATAAGAGTAAATTGTCTTTTTCTTTGAAATCTTTACAATAGAAATATAATGATGTCGGATAATCGCTTCCACCAAGAGCTTGCATACTATATGATTTAATCGTTTTATTAGATCCACCACCCATAAATTGAGCAACATATTCAAGAATTGCGCTAGAAGAATCTGCGCTTAAATATGTCTTCTCACAAGTTGAAGAAGATTTATCATCAAAACGATACTTAAATCCCATTTCAATGTTATATAAAACGTTATCATTATCTTTTGCATCAAGAACAATTTGTGAATTTTTATTATATTCTCTAATATGATCTGTTAATGCTTTTGTATATAATAATCCGCCTGAAAGCAAGCATCCATATGATAACTCGTCTTTTAAACGCAAAATGCATTTAACATTTAAATCAACTGCACCATCATTTTTTGTAAATGCATTAAATTGATAAGCTTCATCGATAAGTGGATCATTCATAAGTGAACCATCTGCATAAGCACTACAATAATATTTCGGTCCTAAATCATCATCGCTTCCAGATTTTTTAAAAACTGTGCTATTAGGGTACCATGTAAATACCTTTTCTGCAATTTGCTCATATGATAATGTTTGTGGTAATTCTAATACACCATTATCGATATAATCAGGAGAATTACCAACTTTCAAGCAATAATTGATAAAAACATCTTGATCAAAGAATCCATATTCTGCAAGTTCGAGGTCATTTAATGAATTCGTTTTCTTATTAGTAACCGCAACAAGTGCCTCCTTAGATTCGATGACATCCTTTAAAGTCATTCCATCTTCAATATATAAAATATCATATTGAGAAGCAATATAGTCAGCATTTGAAGGCATTTCAGTCATGACATCAACAGAACTAATCATATTTGCATAATCTTTATATTCATCAATGCCCTTTAAAACGGAAGCGTATGTAGCTTGAATTGCAGAAACAGACATCATATGAGTCTCATTATAGCCTGTTTTAAAGCTTGTAAATATATTAGGTGCAATTAAGTCTCCATATATATTTTGAACAAGAGAACAAGTATCAGAAGGCATCTTATCAATGAAATCCATATATTCTTCCGTAATCACATTAGTTGAAGTTATACCATTCATATTGTATAAGGTACGAACTAATGAATTAACGTATGCTTGAGATAAATCTCCATCAGGATTTACTTTTTCTGTTGAACCTGTATTCATTTGTCCTCCGAGTAATGAAGCATATTCAAAAGTAGAAGACGAGATAAAGACGGGATATCCTGATAACATATCGTTTTGCATATCACTAATATATCCTTGAATACCATTAGAAACAGATAAAACTGTCGACACACCAACTATACCAATTGAACCAGCAATTGCAACCATTAAAGTTCTTTTAAATTTAGAATATAAATTCCTCGACGATAATTTAATCGCAGTAAAAAGAGACATTTTTGCACGTTCTTTTTTCTCTTTCTTTTCATCGTATTCCGCTTCTTCTTGTTTCTTTTTAATCAATTCGCACTCTTCTATTTCTTCTTCTTCTGAGAATGGATTTGAATCGTCCTTTAATTCACCATCAAGTAAACGTACAATTCTTGTTGAATATTTCTCTGCAAGTTCTGGGTTATGAGTAACCATAATAACTAGCTTTTCTTTTGAAATTTCCTTTATTAATTCCATTATTTGAATGCTAGTATGCGTATCTAAAGCACCAGTTGGTTCATCTGCAAGTAAAATATCAGGTTCATTAACAAGAGCTCTTGCAATTGCAACCCTTTGACATTGACCACCAGAAAGTTGATTTGGTTTTTTCTTATATTGTCCTTTTAAACCAACCTTATCTAAAGCTTTTCGTGCTCTAATTTCTCTTTCCTTTTTCTCAACACCTGAAATAGTTAAAGCAAGTTCAACGTTTTCTAAAATCGTTTGATGTGGAATTAAATTATATGATTGAAAAATAAATCCAATTCGATGATTTCGATATACATCCCAATCGTGATCATTAAAATTTTTTGTAGATTTTCCACCAATGTATAGGTCTCCTTCCGTATATTTATCGAGTCCTCCAATGATATTAAGAGTTGTAGTTTTACCACATCCAGAAGGTCCTAAAATAGAAACGAATTCATTTTGTCTAAAACTAAGATTTATTCCTTTAAGCGCAAATACTTCACTATCTGCTACTTTATATTTCTTCACTATGTTTTTTAATCTAAGCAATTCAATCACCCCTTTATAAAATATTAATACAATGGAAATATATTTAAAATATATTTAAGTTATTTCTGTATAAGTTATCACTAAAAAAATCGATTAACTCCATTTAAAATCGAAAAGATTTCCATTTATAAATATATTATCTATTTTTAAGATGAAACTAGCACCATATTTTAAGGTTATTCCATTAAATCATAATAAAAAATCCTTCATAACAAATTAAAATAGCATCTCCCATCACATTATCCAATTCCTTCTAACAGGAGATTCAAAAACTCGAATTACCGCAATAATAATTTTGGAATACTTTATCTTCTAATGTAAAACTAGGAAATCACATATTTACATGTAATTTGAATTAAATTTTATAGAGTAAAATAATTTCATTTATTTCCTCTTTTTTAATGATTTTATGAATAGTTTCTTTATTTTTGTAATATCATGCATTGTAAATTTTCTTACTATTACATCGATAATAAATAAACATAATGCCGCGATAATAAAATATATATTATAGTGTTTTTCACTTATCTTATCTTCTTGTTCTAAAGATACTATATCATCTACTTTATTTGATAAAATACCTCTTCCATCTACTAATTCCCATAATAATATATTATCTGATTCATCAAATGAATTATATTCCTTTGAATAATTTTTGATGATAATAAAATCATATGAAGAAAATGAAAGATTATTAAGATTTTTTCTTGAAACCTTTACTTTATAAATTCCATTTTCATCTAGATTAATTTTTGAAAAGTACATTCCTCTTGCAAGAATGGAAGAATATGTTTCAATTTTACCTGTAGGAGAACATACTTCATACTCTACCTCATCAAATACATTTGGATTTGAAAAACTTACATTTAATGATCCAACATATGCTTCTATTTCATATTTAAAAGATATATCATCTACCGTATGTTCTTTTGGTAATGAATTAATCATGATGTTTTTAAGTAATTGAGGAAGTACTGAACTTTCCCAATTATTCGACCATTTTAAAAGTGTGTCAGTCATTAAAGAAATAACTTTCCCATTTCCGTATTCCCATTTTGCAAGAAGAGGAGCATCTTCAATATCAATGCCGTTTTCAAGCGTGATACTAGTTGAAAGAATGTTATCCGCGCCCATTTTAATCTTTGAATAATTAAATCCATTTAGAGATGGAAGCTCATCGTTTAATCCTTCAAGATATGGTGATTTAATGATATTTTTCTTAACCTCAATATTTTTTTCAATATTAGTTTCCATTATGATATCTGTAACTTCAGAAAGCATAGCTTGCTCAATTGAACTAGAAGTATTTGCCGCGACACAATGTCCATTCCCCGCTTCAGCCATATCCATCATAATTTCATTTTTTGAATTCGAAATACAAATCGTCGAAACCATAATATTATTTTTTGCGATTTTCTCACATTTTTCCACTAGTACATTCGCATCAGAAGGCATTCCATCAGATAGAAGAAGAATCATCTTGTTCTTTAAATCAATTCTCTTTAATTGTTCATAGGCAAGATCTAATCCTGGTCCCATAACGGTTCCGTCACCTTCTTTAATCGAATTGATTTTCTTTTCCATTAAGATACGGTTTTTACTAGTAGGATGAGAAATAGGCCAAACTACACTAGTAGTACTTGCAAAAGTTGCAACACCAAAATAATCATTTTCTGTCAAAAGATTTAAGCAATTTATTGCACCTACTTTCGCATCATCCAATCTTCCTCCCATACTTCCTGAAGAATCGATTAAAATCATAACTGCAGTTTCATTTTTTGTGTCGCTTGGATTGATATTTACTGGAAGCATATCATTTAATTCACTAGTATAGAAACCACCATTTAAATATGTGTTTTCTCCACCAAAAGTGATTAGAGTTTTACCATATTCATTGACATAAGTGTTTAAAGAAGAAGCAAGATTCTCTCCATCTGAGATTGTTGATAAATTAACATTATTCAGTACAACTTCATCAAACGAACATAAATATTGAATCGATGTATTTCTAACTCTATTTTGCGGTAATCTTGTTATATTTGCTTGATCTTTTAAATAATTATAAAAACTTAATGAATTTACTTCATCGTTATAGATATAAAGAATATTTGGTTTATCAACGATTTCTTGATGGAAGTAAACAATGTTATTCTCTTTATTGAAGTCTTTATTATTTTGAATTTCAATTCTATAAGTTCTTTTTCCACTTTCGCTCGTTAATGGGTCAAAAGTAAATGTATTAATTCCTTTTTTAACTTTTAATGTGCTTTCTTTAATCAAAACATCATCACAATATATTTTCATATTTGCTTCATCACTATATGAAGAATGAATCTTAAAAGATAATTTTTCATTAACTCCTAAATAAGTTGACTTAGAACCAGTAATACTCTCAACTAACATCTCATAATCTTCATTAGAATAAACAGTTTCAAAATATACAGCATCAATTCTAATATCATCTGGAATTTCTTTTACATATTCTTTTGAATCTCCATCAACCTCAAGTCCATCGCTTAAGATAATGATGTGGTTTTTCTTATCTTCTTTCATTATAGAAAGTGTATAACGAAGAGCTTCTTCTAAATTTGAAGATGAAGGATCGCAAGATGATAAACTAACCGATTTAATTTCTTCTCCTAAAGGGACTAATAATTCTTGATTTCTGCCATAACAAATAACACCTAATGATGTGTTAGATGTAATTTTATCCTTATATTCTTCAATGTATTCATCCATTTTCTCACGTGATTTGATTGTTGAAGTTGATACATCACATAATATATATACGTTGGAATCCACAATATAAGAAGTTGTTTTTAAATCTGCAAGTGAAACGACTAATAACGCACTTATAATAATATGAAGAATCAATGAAATAATCTTATTTGGTCTCTTCCTTTTAACAAAAATAATAAATGGTACAACTAATAGAAGTATCAAAGGAATGAAAGCAAATAATAGATATGGGTTATTAAATGAAATGTTCGTCATAAACATACACCTCCCATTCAACTACAATAAAGCAAAGTAAAAGAATAAATGAAATAAATAATAAATCAAATTGACTATCATAATTTCCTTTACTTTTATCTCCATAAAGAATGATCTTTTCTTGAAAATCAATTGGATTAGATTCTTCTATTGGATAAGAAACATAAACATAATAAGCTTTAGTTTGATTAGATTTCGAAGTAGTAATCAATGAATATACTCCAACATAATCTAAATCGTAATAGATTTCGGAATTAGATAAAGGTAAATAAGTTGAATAATTATTCGAAGTATTCAATCTAATCGATTCCAAATTAGATAAAACATTAATCTTTATCTTCTCTCCTGCAACGAAATTAGTTCTTTCAATAAATGGAGGTAAAAGATATGAAATGATGTTTCTAAATAAAGGAACATAATCAATATTTAATGGTAAAGAAGAATTATGGACGTCAAATGAGAATATCACTTCCTTATTATCAAAAGACGTATTCCCGGCAAAAACCATTGGAATCCCATTATAGTTATAGATTGTTGTGAAATCCTTTGTAAGACTATATCTCATGAATTCTGAAACATAAATATCATTACCTAATAAATCTTTAGATAAATCATTATATCTAATCGATTCTTCGTTCGATAAAGACAATTTTGCTCCTCCAGAAACTGTCATTTTTTCTTGAGGAATTATCATAGAAGAAGGAACATTTGAAGAAATGTTCATTAATATAATTGACCCATCATTAGGTAGTGAGGATATAGAACAAGAATCAAATACATATAAATCGTATCCAGTCTCACCATTATATGAACTTGTTACACGTATATTACTACTACCGCAAGCACTAATGACATTTTTCAAAAAGAATGGATTACTACTTACTAGAAGAGTTGTAAATTCACCATTTGAATCATTTCCAAAAAGATAATAATAATTATCGTATTCTAAGGAATCTTCAACATTAAGTAAAACAAGAAAATATGCATAATTATCTAATGGAACAGTAAAACTAAATAAAGTATCTTCATTTTGATTCGCGGTTATAATCTTACTTGCAAGAATTTTATCTTCTCCATCATTTTTTAAAGTATCTGGTACAATTAATTGAACTTCTATATCTCTAGTTTCACTATATGAAATAAAACTCCCTTCAATTACAAAACTATCATTTACAATCTCATATGAACAATTTTTAATTGAAGCGTTATATTCATTATTTGAACAATTAATCACTGTTATATTTTCTTGCTTAGCATATTCTTTATCGGTGAAATAATATACTTCAAAAGAAGAATCTTCTTTAAAGAGTTCTTGTGCTAGAGAAATAGCCTCTACTTCATCAATATTTAAAGTTGTAGGAGATAATCTATTTAATTCAGTTTTAGCTTTTTCCTTTGATTCAAGATAAGAATATAGAATTGATGAGGATTTATTTTGTTCGATAAGCGTATATTTAGAACCATCTCTTGAATTGTTGATTAGAGATGTTATTTCTTCAAGTGCAAGTTCAAAACGAGTTTTACCTTCACATTCCATATTCATACTTGCAGATTCATCAAGAATGAATAGATAATTCTTCGCAGAATCCTTTAAATGTAAGATAGGATGAGATAAGGAAAGCGAAACAAAAATCACGCATAAAATTTGAAGAATCAAGGAAAGAAGTCCCTTCAATGTCGAAAAAGGTTGTTTCTTCTTCATAAATTTATCGCTTAATTCCCATAAAAAAGTTGAAGCAACAGTCGTTTCTTTATATTTGCTTTTTAATATATAGATAAGGATTAATAATGGAACACCAATTAATCCAATTAAGCCTAAAGGATAAAGAAGTGTCATTATTTAATAACCTCCTTTTGAATCGCTTTATTTATTATGATATCATCTAATGAATCACTAGAACTTACAAATAAATAATTAGCTTCACGAGATAAACAGAAATCAGATAATTGTTTTTTAACATATTCAAGAGCCATATGATATGCTTTTATTCTCTCTTTTGTAATATTTCTTTTGAATAATTTATTTGAATTTTCTGAATCATATAATATTGTTTTACCACGATACATAGGATTTATCTCTTCATCAGAAAGGATTTGAATACATGTTACATCGCGATGTTTATTTCTTAAATATCCTATTGCATTCTTATAGTCTTCTTCGACCATAAAATCTGAAATAATAAAAGACATTCCATCCCCATATCCAATTGTTGGAGAGGACATTATCGCATCAGAGATACATGAATTTTGATCGAATTCAACATTTTCAATAGCTTTAATGGAATTATAGAAGGATTCCTTGCCGATTATCCCCTCGATTACTTTTTCACATTTCTTTCCTCTTAAAGCATATATTGATACTTTATCAAGAGAACTAATCGATAAATAAGCTAAGCAAACCGCTAAGCGAAGAGCGGAAACTCCCTTATTATTTGTTCCAAAATCCATCGATCTAGAACAATCGATATATATTTTAATGTGCATTTGCCTTTCATCTAAAAATAATTTAAGGAATAGTTTTTCAAAACGCGAAAAAATATTCCAGTCAATTCGACGTATATCGTCTCCTGGAATATATTCGCGATAATCAGCAAATTCACTTGAAGAACCAATTTTTCTACTACGATGATTGCCTCCAAATGCACCTGCAACATTATCTTTGAGATATATTTCTAATTGTTCTAAGCTTTGAAATAAACTCTCATCGACAATTTTCTTATTCATTATTTTTTAAGTCCTTTTATAATCATACGAATAACATCATCATTTGATAACCCTTCACTGATGGCTTCGTAATTAATCTTAATTCTATGTCTTAAAGTAGGATATGCTAAACAATCGATATCCTCATATGAAACGTTATATCTTCCTTGCATTAATGCACGTACTTTAGCTCCCGTAATAAGAGCTTGCGCAGCACGAGGTGAAGCACCGAATCTTAAATATTTTTTAGCGATATCGTTCCCTTGAATCTCACCATGAGTTGCAGAAACTAATCTCATTGTATAATCTAATATCTCATCGATGATTGGAATTTCTTTTGTAATTTCTCTCATTGCTAAGATATCTTCTCCATTTGCTACAGCATTTGCCATTTCGCTCATCGTAACTTGAGTCATTTTAACGATGTCTTTCAATTCGTCTACACTTGGAAAAGTCATGATCAACTTAAACATGAAACGATCCATTTGCGCTTCAGGAAGCGGATATGTTCCATCTTGTTCAATTGGATTTTCCGTTGCTAAAACAAAGAAAGGTTCTTGCATTTCATATGATTTAGAAGCGATAGTAACTTTATGTTCTTGCATTGCTTCAAGCATTGCAGATTGAGTTTTTGGCGTTGCTCTATTGATTTCATCTGCAAGAATCAAATTAGAAAAAATAGGTCCTTTTTGAAATTTTGTTTTCATTCTACCTTCACTATCTTTTTCAATGATATTTGTTCCTGTAACATCGCTAGGCATTAAATCAGGGGTAAATTGAATACGAGAAAAAGGTAGATTTAATGTCTTTCCTAAGGATCTAACTAACCTTGTTTTTCCAACTCCTGGAATACCTTCTAATAAAACATTTCCACCGGAAATAATCGCAATTAAAACCGCTTCAATAACCTCGTCTTGACCAACGATATCTTTTCTTAATTCCAAGTTAATCTTACTAACTAAATTCTTAAAGCTTTCAATTTCTTTCTCCATAACTACCTCTTCCTAATCATTAGAATCACTACTTGTTTCATTATATAATGAAGCAAAATATTGAGCGATTAAATCTTGTAAATCCTCAGGTAAACTACCATCATTCATCCCTTCAACAACCTTATTATAGTAAAATTCTATTAATTCACCATATGATACATATCGATCGTTTTCGTAATCATAAATTAGATCATCCGCGGCATAAATATTTTCACCATTTCCGTCACCAGTTCCACTTCCGCTAGTTCCTTGGTTTTCGCCGCCTTCTTCTCCTCCCTGATTACCTTCTCCTTCTTGGCCATTCATCGCATCTTTTATTTGATCCATTGCATTTGATATATCTTGTTTTAAGTCATCAAGATTATCCTTGGTTTCTTCCGATTGACCATCTTTATTATCTTCAACTTCCTGATTCATATCTTCTTCAGTTTTATCGATTTCCTCATTCTTTTCTTCTTCGGTCTTATCGCCATTTTGAAGGTTTTCTTCAAGTTTATCTAATTGATCTTTAAGATTCTCTTTCGTTTCTTCATCAAGATCCGAATTATCGATTTTATCTTTTAAATCATCTAATATATCGCTAATATCTTGATTTGAATTATTATTTTCTTCACCTGAAGAATTATCATTTGATGAATCATTCGAGCTTTCTTCACTAGATGATACGCTAGATGATTCGCTACTAGATGACTCATCTATTGATGGTTCACTAGATACAGAATCATTATTTTTTTCATATCTATTTGGAACAACTGCACTAGTTGTAAATAATGAAATGCTTAATACTGCAATAACGATTAATGAAATACTAATAGATAAGCGATAATCTTTTGCATATAATCTATTCAATCGCTCATCGACTTCTTTCCTTTGAATATTTAATATAGGAGTATCTTGATTAATGAATTCCTCTTTTGTAAGTAGACTTTCCTTTAAATCAAATTCTTTATCAATAGTACGATAAATATCCTTTTTAGTTGGAGTGAAGAAAAACATTAATAATCCAAATGATATAATAAAAAGAACTACAGGAACAAGTACATGCAACCAAATAATTATCTCAAATCTAAAGATCTTAACAATGAGTAAAAAAATACTTTCAACAAATAAACTCAAAGATAAACTTCTAATAAATTGTTGAATAATGTTATTAAAATAGATTTTTCTAATAATCTTCCTTAATTCTTTAAAATTCATTTATTACACCCCATACTTTGTTATATTAGCAATATTAAAATAATAAAGTAAGTAAAAAGCACAATTTTCTTAAAAAATTATATAAAAATAATAATTTTATATAAAGCGTAAAAAAAAGAACACTTTTTGTGCTCTTTTTTACCCCCTAGATATCTTTTGAGTTTTGCAATATGAATATTTTATTTGGAGAATTACTTGCTCATCTCTTAAGATAATTTAATTATATTTGGTCTTTACACCACATCTACACCAATTTTTATATTTTTTAAAAAAAAATTATTTTTTATCAAAATATTATAAAAAAGAACAAATATAGTGTTCCTACCATATGGTTTTCTTCAAGGAGTTTAGACTGATATATCACTAGTAGAGAATTATTTCTCTTTAAAGACAATATTTTTATTTTCCATAATACATTTCATTAAAAAAAACAGAGTAGCAAGAAGCCAAGCTACTCTATAAAAATATTACTTTTTTGGGAATCTCTCTCTAGAATTATATGTTGTATGTAATAATTCATGAGCCTTATGAGAATTTGGTTTTCCTAAAAACTCATCGTATAATTTCTTAATTTGGCTATTATTATGAGATTGACGTAATACTTGACGTTCATCTTCAGAGTATAATGCATTTGCACGTTTTTCACGATATGTATCTAAGATATTATTCTCTTCATTTGGAAGGAATACTGGTTTAACAAATGGTTGACCACCACCGTTAACACATCCTCCTGGACAACCCATAATCTCAATGAATGCATAAGGACTCTTGCCTTCTTTAATTTGATCTAATAGAACTTTTGCATTTCTCATACCTGAAGCAACTGCAACTTTTAATATTGTTCCATCAATATCAATTTGCTTTACAGCTGAAGAACTTAGATGAGCCATATTTAACCTCCATATATAATATTTTTAAATATTTGTCGATTAACATTATCTCATTGCGCTTACATTTTGTATATATATCGATATTTATTTATCGTTTATCTATCAAAGCATGATAAAAAAGATTAATATTAATAAATAATATTATTTAGAAATCTTTTTTTGAAATATTCTAATAATGACTTCGCATAAAACAGATAACAAGAATAATAAAATGAGTATTGCAATTAATAATCCATTATCTTCTAATTTAGAATTGTACAATAAGGCACCTAAAGAATTGTTGGTGTAACATAGATATTCCCCCATAACCATCGCTTTAATCCCTAATGAAAAGGATTGAATTAACGCCATTAAAAAATATGGAAGAATCATCGGTAAATATACTTTGAAAAATTTAATAAAGAAAGGAACTTGCTCTAATTTTAAAGCATCCTCTATTGCCTTATCAATGTTATCATAAGCGGTAATAAGAGCTTCAACGATTAAAGGAACGATAACACTTATTGTTACAACATAAGGAGGAATTCTTAAATCATCGAAGATTAAAAATAAGTATAGACTAATACCAATGATTGGAACAACGTGGAGAAAATTTAGAATTGGCGTTAAAAATCCTAGTAGATCTTTCTTATAAACGTATAATGCGAATATTAATATAGATATAATAACACCTATTCCTACCGAAATTATGATTTTCCCTATTGTCCTTATTACTATTATTCCATATTCATTTAATAATCTAATGAAACTTTTTGCAATTAATGATAATGAAGGAAATGCGTATGAATTCTTTGATAAAGAAGATAATAAAATCCATCCGAATAATAGAAGAATAATAGTAGTTAAAGAAAAGATATATTTATTTTGAATAATAGAACGTTTCATCAGGTAATTTTCCTCCAACTGTTTTACCTAATCCTAATTCGATTACTTTATTGAAGTATAATTCAATTGATTGCTTTTGATTATCACAAATTTTATAATTGCATCTTTCTAAAGCATCGATATAAATAGAATCTTGACTAGTAAGATTACTATCAATTGATTTTGCATCTCGAACGATAGTATCTTTATTCGATTTAACATTCTCAATATCATTTTTTATTCTATCTAAGAATGATTTACATTTATCTTCAGCCTCAATATTAACGAATATTGCAGCTTGAGGTACGTCTATTTCATTATTACCAACCATCTTACCCCATTCGTCTTTAAGAGGAAGAACATTATATGTTCCTCTAGATAATAAAACCGATAAGGCAGGTTCTGCAGTTACAATCGTATGAGCTTTGTTTGAAAGAAGCATTCCATTTGCTTCTGCAACACTTGAAACATAAGTGACTGTAGGTGCGATATCATAATAAGAAACAAGACTTCTAAAGATGATATCTGGAGTAGAATTTTGACCAAATACTACTACATCCTTTCCGTCTAATTCACTAAATGAAGTGATTGAATCGTTTGATGCAATATAATAATTGCACCATACAATCGTATATACCATCCTATAAGAGAATGATTCATTACTAGCTTTCATTAACGCTCCAAGATTAACTGGTGCAACAATGATATCCTTCTCACCTTTAATAAAAGCTGCTTTTAAGGCATCTGGTCCTTGAACAATATCGTATTTAACATTTCCTCTTTCAGTTATCGATTTTCCTAATATTAAAGAAGGAGTTCCTGTTGGAGTGATTAAAGATATCTCTTCATCATCCTTTTTTACACATCCTCCTAGCGATATAATTGTCAAAAGCGATAATAATCCCACAAATATTTTCTTCAATTTCATAATACTCTCCCTTTTACGTGCAATATTATTATACATAATCTATAATAATTATTATGTAACAAATGTTACACATAAGGTGATTTATGAAGAATATATACCAAGAAATAATTGATAAAGGAATAATCATTAATTATAAAAGAAATGAAGTGATATTCAATGAACACGATTTATGTGAAAAAATTGGAATAATACTTGATGGAAAAATAAAGATTTCATCATTTTCAAACGAAGGAAATGAAGTAATCATCAATCTATTAGAAACAAACGATTGCTTTGGTGATTTATTACTATTCTCCTCTAATCCATATTACTATGGATGTGCAATTGCATTATCAAATACAGTTGTTTGTTACATTTCAAAAAAAATTATCCTTGAAACAATGAATACAAATATTTTATTTTTAACTGCATTTCTCCGCTCAATCACTGATAAAGGAGTTCAATTAAAACAAAAAAACAAATTATTCGCTTATAAGAATATCGAAGAACGGATAACATATTATCTCTATCAATATTTAAAGAAAGATGAAAACGATTATGTATATTATAAATCGATAACTAATATGGCTTCATTTTTATCTCTACCACGACCATCTTTATCAAGAAGTTTACATAAAATGGAAAGAGAAAATAAAATAATCATTGAGAAAAATAAAATAAAACTTCTATAATATTTCATCGATAGCTTGAAAATATTTTGATAATTGATTTTCTTTTTCATAATGAAACGATAATTTCCTGTCACTTATTTGAAATCGATTAATTTTCTCTAATTGAATAAAATAATCCGATTTTTGATCCATCGAATCGAGATTAAGACCTAAACATATTTACCCGAAGTTATCGAATAATTAGTATAGAATTCAGTCTCGTTTTCACTATCACCCTAACGGAAATATATATTTTTTATCTATTTTTCTCAATCTCTCTAATCTCGTGGATAATCTTTGAAAAACCTTCTGAATCAGATTCTAATAATCCATGCGTCATATTATTCATGATAAAAAGTTTTTTATAAGGAGCGATAACATCATTAAAATATGCTTCTGCAAGTTTATAATTCGTCTGATAATCTTTATTTCCATTTATGTTGTAATACGGCACATAATAAGTATTTTTTCCTTTTAAAGAAAAAGAATTGAATTCGCTTGATAACATAAATTCTTTATATGAACCAATATCAGAATTTAGATAATTAATCCAATCACCAAGAGAATAATATGGATTAAATAGTACTGTCGATAATAAATTGTAATCAGAGCCATTTGCCATCATATTATATCCATATTTAGTCATGATTTCATTTTTAAGTGCAAAATGGTCCATATCTGGATATTCAGGAGTTAATCTACTTACTTTATCAAGCATTTCATTATCTCCTTCAGCCCACTTTAAAGCTTCTTCTTTAAATGCTATTTCATTTTCTCTATCATCAACTAATTGTCCTGCGCCAATGAAACATTCATAATATTCAGGGTATTCTAAAACAAGATTCGCCCCAAAAATTGATCCCCAGGAATGACCTAATATCGTTATTTTAGATTTATTAAGATAAGATAATAGATATTCTGTTATTTGCTTACCGTCTTCAAGAAACATGGATTTAGTTAGTAAATCGTTCTTTCTTTTACTATCATAACTTTTCCCGGCATTTCTTTGATCCCATGTAACAACAGTATAAACATCTGCCCATTTACGAGTAAAAGCATAATCTATCGCACTAGTTGAAGAAGCAGGGCCACCATGCAAATACAAAAGAACTGGGTTATCCTTATTCTCTCCATATATACTTATCCATTGTTTTGAATCGTTAATCTCTATGTATTTTGATTCATTAATTCCATTAAGTGGAGTCCTATTATTGATACCTTGACCAATTCCTCTTACTAAAAATAATAATCCTCCAAGAATAAAAATAACAGAAAAGATAATAGTTATTACCTTCAATGCTTTCATTTTTTTCATATGGTATTCTCCTCGTATTCAGTTGCCCAAAAAAGATTCTATTAAATTATTATATATTCATAAAGTCCTTATTGACTTATTTTGAAGTTTTTGTTGTAAAAATTAGTCCAATAACAAACATTATTAAGGATAATGAAGCAAAAATTAGAACAAAATAATTGATTTCTATACTAAAATTTATCCCGATTATTAATGCATCTAGTACCGACATAACTAAAAGTGGTAATAATTTAAAAAGGTTATCCTTATTCTTAAAAAATAAACATAATAGATAAGTAAAGAATCCAACTAATGAATATGTTGCTAAGGCTTCAACAATGTAAAAGAAAGTCGGATTTGATAATGAAGTTGGATAAGATACAGGAATTGCCATAGAAAAACATATCAAATAGATAAGTGATAATATCAAATTAGTTTTATTTTTGAATAAATCTTTATCAATGATTCCCTTTAATATTATTCCCCCGATTAAGATTCCATAACTAATGAATTGAACAACTGAAATAGTGTATTCACTATGTACCATTCCTGAAAGTAGAATAATTCCACTTGCGATGGATAAATGAATAAAATCGACTTTATTTAAATATTTCTTCGGATTAAATATAGAAAGAAAAGAAGCTTTATTTTTTAAAATCATATAGATGAAAAATCCGACAAACGACAATATAATAGTAATGTATACATAAGCAGTAAAACCATTATTAAATATTTCAATTTGATTAATTAATGAGAAAATAAAAGAATATAGACGTTCACCTATTAGAATCAAAAAATATAAATAAAACGATAAATTAATTGTATAATAGATTTTTTCTTTATTTGTCATATGATGCCCCCTTATATAGTGTTATTGATTTATTTTTCTTTTTCTTCAATTGTTATATAATTAATCGATTTAGCTAGTGTTCTCATCGCTTTTGTTTCAAGACTCTTTTCAATAAAAGTCATATATGAACCTTCCCACACAAATAATGTTCCTGTGATATTGATAAGATCAAACCATAATTCGTAATCGTTATTGCGCAATAAATAACTAAGTAAGATAATGATTGCACCCATTCCAATTAATGACCATCCGATAGTTAGTTTCTTATTATTTTCTTTTATCGTGCTATAAACGGCAAGTTTCACATTCTGACGAATGATTTCCTCACATTCCTCTTTCGAATAATCTTCGAAATCTTTAATAACAATCTTAATATTTAGTTTATATTTTCTTGGTAAAATTGAAACAGCTTCTTTAATATCTAAAAAGAGTTTATCATTGAGTTTTTCAATCTTATCATTTCCAAAATTCGGATTAACTAATTCAGAAAAAGTATCATATACAAGTTCTAAAATAGCCTTATCACCTTCAAAAGAAAAATAATGTTTTATGATATCATATTCTATTTGTTCACTTTTTCTCATATTTCACCTCTTATAAACAATTACATAATAATTATATCAAAATAATTTATTTATCATACAAAGAATAATCAATATTCGCTTTTCTTGCTTGACTCATTAATTGTCTAGGTGGAATTGTATAAGTTTTTCCATCTTTTATCGTATAAGTTCCACATTGTCTAAAAGTGAATGCAACTCCTTTATTATTACATTGATTTCTTAAATCTAACGCCCAATCGTAATCAAAAGGTCTAGCAAATTTATCCGATTCACCACCAACTACAACGCTTTCAATTCCATCAAGATATTTTTCAATATTAATTCTTTCAAGCAAAGGTTGAGCAGTTATCATTTTATGTTTAATCGGCAATTTTGAAAATATCGATAAACGGTAGTCAGCGTTCTTTTGGTTTTCTATCGTACAACATACAGTAATATTAGGATACCCATCGTTCCAATCACTTGGAATAATATCCATAAACCTATCGATTCTTTTTGTTAAAAATAAAAACATTGAATCAGGATGTTCTTTAATCATTTCAAAACATTCTTTTCTCCATTCATCCGCTTCTTCAATCAAAAAATCACTATCAAAACAAAGATAAACTAATCCTGGTTTTATCTTAGGATTCCCATTCTTAAAGAATTCTCTAGGTTTATAAAAATCCTTTGATTTAACGATTTTATTCGTATCGACATTTCTTTTTGCATCCCCTTTATGAATGTAACAATGCAAGCATCCTTCGCTGCATTTATGACATCCATGCCATGGATTCCATAAACTATACATATAATTCAAATTCGCTCCCTAATAGCCCAATTTCTTAAGTAACTCTAATATTAATATCTCGCGTTCTATAAAAGAACAAGATGGATTTTTTTTTAAGAATTCCTTATTCTTTTTTAAAGCATTATCAATAGTTGTCAATTGTAATTCAAATCCATCTTCATTTTCATAATCATCTAGTTTTTGCGCTTCTATTTCATCAAATACATCGATGAAATAATAATATGAAGTATGATGAAAAATCGTGTCAACATGACATGTTGATTTATGTTTTTCAGTAATATATCCAAGTTCTTTTATAGTATCTGATTTACCTTTTAAACCAGTTTCTTCTTTTATCTCTCTTAAAAGGCAATCAATATGACTTTCATTATTCTCTAATCCACCACCTGGGAATTTATAGTAATCATATACTCGAGAATGAACTAATGAGATTTTCCCTTTAGAAAGAATTATTCCTCTAACCGCACTTCGATTAGAAATATTAACTAATCCATCATAATCTTTTTTATCTAATTCATATAATAGTTTCATAAAACCCTCCTTTAAAATGGATCTATACTAAATCAACATTTAAACGATAGTTTCCAACCATTCTTTATAAAATGCTAATTGTTCTTTCGTATGAAAAAAATGTTCTCCACCTTTATAAATCGTCAAATCACAATCAAATTTGTTTGAAAAGTTATTAATAATAGATTCTTCTTGCATATTATCATCACTTCCATATAATATCGATGTATTCTTGTTCCACTTTATAATTGGATGATTAATAACATAAGAATAATAATCGAAATATAGAGTTTGTCCAAAATCTGTTACTATCTCTTTCTTTTCTTCCAATTCTTTTTCAGTTATATTACTCCAACTCATCATATTATCAATAATCACTTTCATATTGACTACTGGAGATAAAAATATGGATTTCTTAATATCTTCATCTGCATATGATAATAAAGCAAAATACGCTCCCATACTACAAGCCCATATGCTTATTTCTTCATAATTTCTTTTAGCATAATCCATTACTTTATTTAAATCATTAACACAATTTTGAACTTTACATAAATATTCAGTATCATCTTTTCTTTCTCCATGTTCTGGTAAATCAAAACTAATCAACTGATAATCTTTTTTTGTAATAATATTTGCAAAAATCTTTATTACATTATCTTCTTTATTTGACATATTACCATGTATTGCGATATACACTTTTTTCTTCTTTTCTCCCCAAATCAATAAAGGAATATTACTTATAATTGTTTTTTTAATATTCATAATATATTTCACTTCACTCTTTAAAAAAATAATCTTCGTTCATCACTAATCTATTTATTATAAAATGGGCATCTTTCTTTAATACATTGAACATTAAGTGGAGAAAACTCGCATTTTACTTCGTTTATTTCTAAATCTATATTATATTTATTTTTTACGAATTCTGCTGCGGCAATTATTGAAAGGAATGCGTTTCTCTTGCAACATCTTGGTCCACCAATTTTACTCATTTTATTTATAACTGAAGATGTATATTCCATATTATCGCGATAATAGTCATTGTCACTTAATGGACTCGTTCTATTCATAATAGCTAAAGAAGCTCCTAATGAACAAGAAGAACCACATACTCCCCATAAGCCACACATTGCTCCTGGCATATTCATCGTCCTTTTTGCTAATTCATCTAAACAATCATCAATATCAATTTTTCCTTCAGCATTTTTACAAGCTACTAAAAAAGCTGCACCATCCAAAAAATGATGTTCAGGACCATGAATATTAATAAAATCCTTATGCATTAATTTTTTTAGAATTGTTATTGGATTTTTCGAAGTCTCTTCTTTTACCATTTCTTTAATTAAGTTATATTTTTCTTCTAATGTGTAATTCATCATTTTCTCCTCATTCTTATAAGATAAATTAATTATTTAATCGCACTTTTAATGTAAAAATCAGCGATTTCTTCTGGATTTTCTTTAAAATTATTATTGACCCAATATTGAAGTACAACAATGAATTCCTCTATCGCTAATGATTTTCTTAAATCAAGAGGAATGAAACTATTAACCATTGGATAATTAGCAAAATATGAGGTCACAAATTTAGATAATTGGTTTCTAAATTCCACGAGGAATAAAGCATTTACTTTATTTGATAATATGCCTTCAAATAACTCTCTTTCATCTCTAACGTGATAAAAGATATGCTCAATTAAATGACGATAATCTAGAATCAAATCTTTTGAAAAATCATGTGTTTTCTCTTCTTGTAAAGTTTTAGAAAAAACGTGTTCAAAGATATGATTGGAAATGCTTAATAATAACTCATCTTTAGTCTTATAGTGAGAATAAAAAGTTGAACGCGAAATAGAAGCTTCTTCTAATAAATCTTGAATTGTAATATCATCATAATCTTTTTCTCTTATCAGATTAGCGAATGCATTATAAATAGCGTTAATTGTTTTTTCTTTTCTCTTATCCATGATGTACTCCTATAAACATTTTGTTCGATATCTTTTATTCAAGAATAATAATAACCAAACATCGTGTCTTTTTTCAATAAATATCGAACAGTATTCTCATTTTTATTTTGTTTTTTAATATATTAATCATTATAATATATTTAGAAACAAAGAAAGGAATAAATTACATGGCATGTTTTTTAGTTAGTACAACAGTTGGTATTGGAGCAGCAGTTGCACGTCATATCGTCAAACATCACGAAAACAAATTAGAATTAGAAGGGAAAACTCAACTTCCTGAAAAATTTGGTTCAGATGTCAAATGGAGTCAAAAATTAGCCTATCTTGAATTAACATTATTCTCTGGCTCATTTGTTTTGGCTCTTGAACACATCTTACATGGAGAAGTTGTTCCATTCCCACCATTCCTCACCGCCGCAAGCAATCCTGCTGATACAGCGGAAATGTTAACTGAAATGGGGACGGTCGGAGTTGCCATGCTCGCTATCTTATTAATAGCATGGGGTACTGGTGTGGCTATTGTCGATTATTTCAAATTTAAGAAGAGGAAAGCAGGTTCAAAGGAGGCTATTGTTAAATAATGTATTTTTTAACAACTTTAGTATGCACCATTATCACCGGTGTTTTATGGTTCTTCTTCAAAGATAGAAAATCATTACACCTCGATATCTTAACTATTACATTTGGTGCTTCCACACTAATGTGGCTCATCGACTGCATCTTCACTGCGGCTAAAGGCGAACCATTCTTGTCATTTGATGATCCTACTGATGGTTGGATTGCATTAGCGGCATTTACAGGAGCCATCTTCTTCTGGATTGTATTAAGCTTCATCCTCAACAATAATAAAAGAGTTGAAACCAAATAACTAAGTAATAAAAAAGTCTTTCTTGGTTATCGGAAAGACTTTTTATTTTGCTTTGCTAGCCTCTAGATATTCTTTAGATTTATCTAAATCTATGTCAGTACCAATTCCCTTTTGATAGCATTCTGAAACGTGTTTCATCGCATGGGTATCGCCTAAGGAAGCGGCTTTTAAATATAGTTCAAAAGCGTGTTTTTCATCTTTTGAAACACCTAAACCATTTATATAGATATGAGCAAGGGTACAAATTGCGCGAACACAACCATCGTCAATGCTTTTATTAACCCAATATAATCCTTTTTCTTCGTTAATTTCTGTGCCATTATCTAGAAAATAATAAATGCCTAACGCTCTTTCCCCTAATGGGTTACCATTATGAGCGGATTTATAGAAATAGGAAAAAGCTTTTTCCGAATTTTTTTTTCTATCGATTCCTAAATCAAATAAAGAACCTAGTAAAAATTGAATCTCCGCATCGGTCGAATCTTCTTGATTAGTAAGAAGTTTTCCTAATTCTTCGTATTGTTTTGAAATATACAGTTCAAAGGCGATTTTATTTAAATTTTCCATACCAAAATATTAGCATAAAAACGACAAAATAACACCAAAAAAATTCTGATACAAATATCAATCATATTTAACTAAGTTGGCAAAGATGAACCATTTTAATATAAACACCCTTTCTTTTTTTAAAACACCCTGATTTGTTATAGAATTCAGCAAGTTAAATTGGAATTTATCGCTTGATTTCTCGAATCATAGAATACTCATTTAGTAGTGTTCCATCTTTCAAGCGAATTGCATTGGGTTTGACGCCTGTGATTCTGAATCCCATTTTTTCATACAAAGCTCGTGCACGGCTATTTCCCTCTACAAATTCAAGTTCGATTTGAATTAAGTTCGGGTTTTCCTCTGCAATACGGATTAGCTCTTGGAACAGTCTTGTTCCAATACCTTGATTCCAATATTCTTTTAATAATGCGATTGCAACACTTGCTCGATGTCTTGTTTTTATTCCTTTGTTCCATGTAATTTGGCAATTTCCAGCAACTTTTCCCTCAACCAAACATACGAGCATAGCTTCGTTGTCAGCTTTGTTTATTCTATCAAACAATGCCTTTTCGCCTTCTACTGTATATTTGTTGCACTCCTCAGGATAGCGTATAATGAAGTCCGTTTCACCTGCTGAAATATAGAGATACTCTAACATCCCTTGAATATCTTCATCCTGCGGACTACGAATCAACGCATTCCTTCCATCCTTGAGTTTATATTCGATGTCTTTGATAATCATAATTTTTCTTATATTAATAAATAATCAGAGATTGGATTACTTATTAATCTCCCTTCTTTGAGAACTATTTATTGTAACACCTGGCCAGGTGTTACAATAAAATTGACACTGTGGATTTGTTTTTATATCTTTACAGCTTTGACTGTTTTTAGAAGACACCAACCACAGTTTTATTTAATAAGGGATAATCAGTTAGATAACACTTTGATGTTTCATTTCACGTAAGACTTCCTTAATAAAACCTGTGGGCCAATCACAATGTGTCAAATATTTGGAGGTATTTTTTATGTACTTTATCGGAATTGACATTTCTAAGTACAAGCATGATTGTTTTATTATGAATGAAAACAATCAGGTCATTCGAGGCTCCTTCTCGTTTGACAATTCTCAAGAAGGTTTTAACACCTTTCTTGATGTGCTCAAGTCTCTTGATCGTTCCCAAGAAATCAAGATAGGGCTTGAAGCAACTGGTCATTATGGAAACAATCTCAAGCTCTTCCTTAATGACAATGGTTATTCCTTTATGGAATTTAACCCTTTATTGATTAAGCGATTTGCTTCTTCACATTCACTACGTCGTACTAAGACAGATAAATGCGATGCTTCTCTTATTGCAACGATTCTTACAGATGCAAGAATTGAATACAAGCCCTATCGCTTTTCATCTTATCACATTCAAGAGTTAAAATCTTTAACTAGAGAACGTGAATCGATGATTAAACAACGCTCTTTACAGCTTGTTCATCTAACAAATATCTTAGATAAGATATTTCCTGAGTATAAGCAGTTCTTTAATAATAAGCTATCAAACACTGCTTTATTTATCTTAGATAAGTTTAATTCACCTTCTAGGATAGCTAAATTGAATAATCATGATATTGAAATAATTCATAACTATTCTCGTAAGATTCCAGCAAGTAAGATAATTAAACTTAAGGAACTTGCTAAGAATACTATTGGTAATGAAACAAAATACAATGTTTCTTTACTTCACTCTATACTTAACATCTATAAATCTTTAGATGAAGAAGTATCTGTTTTAGAATCTCAAATTAATGAGATTATGAGCCAATATAAATCTCCTATAGCATCTATTCCAGGAATTTCCTCACTTAGTGCCGGAAGTTTAATTGGTGAGTTTGAAGACATTACTAGATTTGATAATCCAAATCAATTAACCGCCTTCTGTGGTGTGGATCCTTCTAGAAATCAATCCGGAACAGAGGATCACAATGGTCATATGGTTAAGCATGGATCAGGACATTTACGATACGTTCTTTTTAATGTTGCTATGACTGTTATCGCTCATAATCCAACATTCTATGAATTCTATAGAAAGAAACGATCAGAAGGTAAATGCCATCTTGTAGCCTTATCACATGTTGTTAAGAAATTAATTAGAGTTATCTTTAAGCTTGAGAAAGATAATCTAATGTTTAATTCTAACTTATTAAGATAATTTTTTATTAATTAACTTAAATAAAGTTCTTTTTGTCGTGCTTCTAATTTTTTTCTTTTAAAGTATTGATTTTCTTAATAGTTAGTCTCCTCAAATTCTAATTTATTTCACTTCAAGACCAATTATTTTCATTTAAATAATTTTTAATATTTTACCATAAAAGCGATAATTTGTATACGCAGTAGAAACAATAAAATCAGCCCTTACAACTGATTCTAAATGTTATTTAGTGTTGAATATCCAGTTTTAAATTTGAAGGTTATTGTTTTATCTACGTGAGCTATGCATTCATCAATAAGTGTAAGCCATAACTCATCAGACCATTCTAGTAAAACTGCATCAACTTCTATCATTTTCTGAAGCATTGCTTCCAGTTTTTTTCTTGCCTTCTTTTGGAGTCTTTCATCTTCAAATAACTCTCATTATTTTCTCAAATAATACCTTTCATTTTTTTAATACCCCCTATCGTTTTTTAGAAGCACCTTTCGTTTTTGAGAAGTTTTATAAAAATTAATAAATTTTTGAAGGTTTAAACATCAATTTTGCCTAGCAGTTCAGGATTTTGTGTTAATATGGTTCATTCAACTATCAATTCCGGGATTTTAACCCCTATATCAAGGCGTAAAAAAAGGCTTGATACCTTAATAATCTCATGCATCAAACCTATGTTTTCAATTGGTGAGTCGTTTGTCCGTCCATGCGAACTACATCTTAGATAAAAATGAATGCAATTCAAATTGATTATCACTCTTCTTCATAATAATAAGAATAATCAATTCCCTTCATAAAAATCTCTCTACTATCAATATTTGAAACTAAAGAGGATTTTAATAAATCATGAATCAAATGAGATGAATATGGACTTTCTCTCATTGCATTTAAATAATCAACTTTTTCAATTTTAGACCAATCTATACATTTGCCTAATCTTTGCTTAATTAATAAATCTAGCCATATTCTTGTAGAACGCCCATTACCTTCCATAAATGGATGGGCAATATTCATCTCAACATATTTTTCAATAATCTCATCAAACGTACGATCTGGCATATTATCTATTGATTCTAATACAGATGGTAAAAAATCTCCGTTTGCAAATGTAAAACCACCTTTAGAAATTGTTCTAGTCCTAATTTTCCCAGCAAATTCATATAATCCGCCAAAAAGAAACGAATGAATTTGAATTAATGATTTAGTTTTACCTATATCATTATCATCGATAATATCAGAATCGAATAATTCATACGCTCTTCTTTTACTTTGTTCATCAAGTGGATCCATTGCGCCAGATAACCAATTAATCAAGTTTTCCCTATTCTTTGATGGTATTGTTAGAGCCATTAATTTAATACCATTTTCATCGAGAACGTCAGTTAAATATTTTTTTCCATCTTCAGCATATAACTTATCTTGAGTAGTCAATTCCTTAAGCATTTCATTTCTGCTTTTTATTACATTCCAATAACGTCTTGAATTATCGGTTTCTGCCAAGATTGAAACAATATCAGTAGCAGAAAAAAACCATTTAGAATATTTTTCATTCCAAATTGCCCTAACTTTTTTACCAATAAAATAACGAACAGACAGTTTATTCATACTTAAATTATAACATAGTCTTTTCAGTTGTCCACAAATTGAGTACAACTGAATAAAAAAACTCGTTACCACTTATATAACGAGTCAAATTTTCAAAAATGGTGATCAATACGGGATTCGAACCCGTGAATGGTGCCTTGAGAGGGCACTGAGTTAAGCCGCTTCTCCAATTGACCAAGCGCTATCTTATTATAAATAATAAAATAGCATATTTCAATCATTAAATTATATGAATTCTATTTTTTTCGTATTGCGTACGAGCTTCTTTATCTTCTAATGGATACCCGACTAATATTATGCCTAATGGAATTATGTTATCATCTAGTCCAATCACACTTTTACATGCTTTAGTTCTATCATTTACTGGATAAACTCCACACCAACAAGTTCCTAACCCATATTCCAATGCAGATAGTAAAATGTTTTCAATTGCAGAAGAACAATCTTGAACCCAAAATTCTTCTCTATCATTTGCCATAAAGTCGTTTTTATTACCGCATACAACGATTTTTAATGGTGATTCATATGTACGGAAATATTGAGGATCTTCCAATTTACGATTCATTTCATCGCTTTTTACTACATAGAATTCCCATGGAGTTTTATTGCAAGCGCTAGGAGCAGCCATTGCTGCTTCTAGTAGCTTATTTATTATCTCATCACTTACTTTTTCTTTAGAGAACTTACGAATACTTCTACGTTTTAATATCGCTTCAATAACATTCATATTAGATATTCTTTAAGAAAGCAGTATATGCTTTATATGCTTCATATAAATCAGCTTTTGAAATGATTTCCATTGGAGCGTGCATATTTAATACTGCAATACCTGCATCAACGACGTTCATATTATAATTACCAAGGATATAAGCAATAGTTCCTCCTCCACCTTGATCTACTCTACCAAGTTCTGAAGTTTGGAAATGAATATCACCTTCATCCATTACACGTCTTACTTCTGCAAAATATTCAGGCATACAATCATTGCATCCAGATTTTCCTCTAGAACCAGTATATTTATTGAAGCAAATTCCTCTTCCAAGATAAGCAGAGTTCTTAGCTTCGTTTACTCCAGCATATAAAGGATCGAATCCTGCTGAAACGTCGCTTGATAACATTTTTGTATTAGATAAAGCACGTCTTAATTTTAAATCGTTATAAGATCCTGTTTTATCCAATAATTCAGCAATAACATTTTCAAACCATTTCGATTGTGCACCAGTTGCACCGATTGATCCAACTTCTTCTTTATCGACAAGAACTGCACATGTTGTGTACTTACATTCTCCAGCACTTAAAAGAGCTTGGAAAGAAGAATATGCACAAACTCTATCATCGTGTCCATAACCTGCAACCATTGATCTATCTAAACCATAATCTCTTGCAGGTCCTGCTGGAACGACCTCAATTTCTGCGGATAAAAAATCCTCTTCTTCAATTCCATATTTTTCTTTTAATAGATTTAAAATATTTCCTTTAACTGTTTCTTTATCTCCATCTTTAATAACTTGTGAGCCAATTGTTAAATCAAGATCCTCGCCTTCGATAACTCTTGCAGCATTCTTTTGCATTTGATCACCAGCTAAATGGATAAGTAAATCAGAAATACCAACAACTGGATCTCCTTCATTATCACCAATTGAAATATTGACTACAGTTCCATCTTTCTTACATACTACTCCATATAATGCTAATGGAATAGTAACCCATTGATATTTCTTGATTCCACCATAATAATGAGTATCAAGAAGAGCGAATTCATTTTTCTCATATAATGGATTTTGTTTGATATCAAGACGAGGTGAATCAATATGAGCTCCTAAAACTCTTAATCCTTGTTCAATTCCTTCACTTCCGATAACAAATGCGGCAAAATTCTTACCTTTATTTGTTGCATATACCTTATCTCCAACTTTTAATGTTGAACATTCATCGAGATTTTTATAGCCATTTTCTTCAGCTTCTTTAACTGCTAATCTAACGCATTCACGTTCAGTTTTTCCTTGTGTAATAAATTTTTTATAACCTTCTGCAAAACTCATTACTTTCTCTAATTCATCATTAGAATAAGTTTTCCATACATTTTTTGAATACATACTATCACTCCTTTTTTATGTCTTTATTATAGGATTATCAGTCAATTTTATCTATATAATAAAGCTTTTTTCTATATTTTATTGCGTACTATTTTTGTAATGACCTCTAGTAGATTTCTTATTAAATTCTAATTCGATATCATTTTCTACTTTGTTAAATAAAATATTAGAAACATTATCTGTTTCTGCTTCCTTTTCATTTGTAAAAACTACAATTCCGCCTAAAACACCGATTTCTTTTATCTCATTAAGATAATCTATTAAGTATAGAGGTAAGGAATTTAGAATTCTCGTGTTACAATTTTCATCATGAATCATTTCAAATTTTGCCTTCATTCGATCCGATAAATGGTAATGATTTCTTTTACATAATAAACAATGATCATTTTTTAATCCATACATTGATGAAATTGGACAGGATTTCATAACCATTAAGTCAATATATCCATATAAAGGCATAATAGTATTTGGGAATACTTTATGTCTCTTATAGAATTCTTCAATCATTGATTTTATATGATTTTTAGATAGTTCATATGATAGAACAACCTCTTCTATATTATTTTCAAAAAGATAATCTAAAGCATATGAATTTGTTACATTCATATAAGGAGAAGCAATATTATTTTTCCCTTCAATTATCTTAAGATATGAAATTACCTCTTTATCGATTGATGAATCGCATTCACTTTCATCAATTCGAGGCGAAACGTATAATATTCGTTCTTCATCTTGATATTTCTTATAAACCTCTTTATTTCTGATAAATATCTTATCGTAAGGATAATTCAAACACACCTCTAATTGTTCTTCATTTTCCACTTGAGCATATATTTTAAAAGGTTCATTATTAATGCGAATATGCGAATAATATTCGTTTTTTATGACCTTTTTTTCCTCAATATACGCATAGATTTTCTTTTCCATATCTTCAAGTAGATTTCTTCTAATCTCATTTAAAACACTATTTGGTATAAAAGAATTACAATCTCCATAATACTTAAAATCAGAAAGTTCAAAAACCGTATTACCAAGTCGATTCATTTGTAATTTTAGTTTTTCTATATCAAGATTATTTTTGCTTTCTTCAACAACATATGAAGAAGTAATACTCAATTTAATTCCATTGCATTCACCTTCTAAAACTAAAGGCTTATATAAATATGCATAAAGAGATAATGAAATACCTACTTTTTTTATTCTTTTCATTTTATTATGAATTTCTTCTAATTGATTGTTTGAGGTAGTTTTTATCACTTCATCTCCAACTAATATATCATTGTTATGAAGAAGTAATTTTATCGTATCTCCCTTTTTAGCAGAATTCACATTCATCCCATCAACAAACATCTTTTGTACTACTTGACCTATCTGTTTTCTATTATTAAAACGTATGCCATCATTTAATTCCACATCATCATCTAAAAGAATAAAAGCATAATTCTTAGATTTAGATATCACTTTTCCTAAATGAGTTCCAATATGTGAAGAAGTCTTTTGATTGAGCGTTTTTGTACGACTTTCATCAAAAATAAACCCTTTAGTAAAATCTCTATTAAACAATTTTTTCATGTTTTCCTTTAAGATTTCAACATCGATCTTTTTCTCATTCATATATGCATCAATGGAAAGACGATATGAAGAAACCACCTCATAAACATATTCTTCCCTTTTCATTCTTCCTTCAATCTTCAAAGAATTTATTTCACATTCAATTAGTTCACCAATCCGATCAATAGTACATAAATCTTTCATCGAAATAGCAAATTCAGTTGATTTCCTATTATCTCCTTCGCAAATCATATAATTCCTACAAGGTTGAGCACATTTTCCACGATTTCCAGAGCGATTTCCAATCAAGGAAGACATTAGACATTGTCCACTATAAGAGACACACAAAGCACCATGAACAAAAACTTCCACTTCTACTCCTAAACGCTTAATCTCTCTTACTAAATGTAAAGGAGTCTCTCTTGCTAAAACGATTCTTTTAAATCCTAATTTCATTAAAGCTTTAGCTTCACTAATATTATGGCAATTAAGTTGAGTAGAAGCATGAATCTCTAATGAGGGATAAACCTTATGAATATATGAAGCTAATCCTAAATCTTGTAAGAGAATTGCATCAACATTATTCCTATATAAGAACTCAATGAATTTAATTGCTTCAAAAAACTCCTCTTCAAAAACTAATGTATTTACTGTAACATACACTTTTACATTACGTAGATGAGCATAAATAATTAATTCTTTCAATTCTTCATTAGAAAAATTAGAAGCATATGCACGAGCTGAAAACAATTTACCTCCTAGATAAATCGCATCAGTTCCAGCATTAATCGCGGCATAGAAAGATTCTTTACTTCCCGCAGGTGATAATAATTCAATCTTACGCATACATTCTCCATTATAATAGTGAAATCAATTTATCGACATCTTCTTCTTTTGTTGCCCAACTGGTAACAAAACGAATAACATCATGTTCATCATCATATTCTTCCCAAAACTCAAATAGAACGTTTTTACTTAATTCTTTAATTTTAGCTTTCGAAACGATTGGAAAAAGTTGATTAGTTGGAGAATCAATTAAGAAACGATACCCTTTTTCTTTCATTGCATTATTAAGTTTTTCCGCACATTTAATCGCATTTTTACTAATATTGAAATACAAATCGTTTTCAAATAGAGTTTCGAATTGAATACCTAACAACCTTCCTTTAGCTAGTAATCCACCATGTCTTTTCACCCATGTCGTAAAATGGCTTGGCATATTGTTTTTTGTAAACACCACCGCTTCTCCACATAAAGCACCAATTTTAGTTCCACCGATATAATATACATCTGCAAATTCTTTTAAATCATCGAGAGTAACATCATTTTTAGTAGATGCTAAGGCGTAGCCTAATCTAGCTCCATCAATAAATAATGGGATATTGTAATTATGACAAACAGTAGATAATTCTTCCAATTCCTTTTTTGAATATAATGTACCATATTCTGTAGGAAAAGAAATATAAACCATTCCAGGAATCACCATATGCTCTAAAGAAGGATTAGTAAAAGTAGATTTCAAGTATTTATCAAGTACATTTGCTTGTAATTTTCCTTCTTTTCCATTTAGAGAAATAACTTTATGACCAAAAGCCTCTATAATTCCTGCTTCATGGACATTTATATGACCAGAAGAAACACTAATGACTCCTTCATACGATTTAATTAAACTATCGATGACGATAGAATTAGTTGAAGTTCCACCTATTAATAAATAAACATCATCCTTATTCACTTTACACTTTTTAGCAATTCTTTCTTTTGCTAAAGACGAAAAATCATCATTTCCATATCCAATTTGTTGATAGAAATTGTATTTATTAAGATTTTCAAGAATCTTTGGATGTGCTCCTTCACCATAATCATTTACAAAAAATAACATAAATCCACCTACTCATTTCACTATTATAAACGATTTTTTATATCAAAGAATCATCTATAACTTATTATCATAAAATAATAATATACAATAAGATTTTATCATATAACGCTTCTAATAACGACAATTATAAAGATTCGATATTTATTTTTATATTTCTTTAAGATATAATAATATTAATCACTGACAATGGTTAATTAAATTTAACGAAATTTATTTTCATTTCAATTACTTTAGGGGAGGTAATTATTATGACTTTAGAGCAACTTTATTACAGGATAAATGGCGATTATAAAGATATAATTGCGCGTTTTTCAAGTGATGTTCTAATCACTAAATTTGTTTTGAAATTTGCAAAAGACACTTCTTTTACAACAATGAATGAATCACTTGAGAAAAAAGATTATAAGCAAGCATTTCTTTCAGCACATACATTAAAAGGTTTATGTTTGAATTTATCATTTACCGATTTATGTCATTCTGTATCACAATTAACTGAAGAATTAAGAAATGCAAATGAAGATCCTAATCCTCAATTAGTAAGTGAAGTTAAAAATAAATATTACAATGTTATTTCTGCGATTGATGAATACACTAAGCATATTTAAAAGTCAGCAATGACTTTTTTATTTTGCATCGCATTCATCTAGAAATTTTTGTGATACATTGGATAATATGCTCCCCTTCTTCCAAAGAATATTACGCGAGAACTCATTGTATTTTGGAAGTATAAGTTTCTTAATACAATTTTTATTGATTGGGCTCTCATTATCTGGGAGTGGTACTATCGCAAGTATATTCTTTTCTTTTGCGATCTCAATTGCTCCACTTGTTGAAGAAGTAATAGTATCAATAGATAAAGAGATGTTCTTCATTCTTGCTTGTTCTAAAATCGAATCAACATAACTACGAGGAAGCGCAATCTGATAATTCTTTAAATCATTTAATGAAACCGAATCATTTTTAAGTAGTTCATGATCATTTGGAAGTACAACCTTAAATGATTCTTTCATTAATTCCTTATGATTATATAATTCAAGATTCATTAATGATGGATTAATAAGTGCAAGTTCCACCACATTATTATCCAATAACTTAAGAGCTTCACTTGCAACAGTTTCATATACTTCCAAACGAATATTAGGATATTTTTCAAAAAAAGATGAGAAATGATAATGTATTAAGTCTTGATATAATGTTGGAGGCAAAGCTATTCTCAATGTTTCATTTCGAGATATCTTATAGTCTTTTACTTCCAGAATCGATGAATCATATAGGGAGATAATTTGTTTTGCTCTTTCAAAGACAATTTCACCACAACTAGTAAGAGTTATTCTTCTACTTCCTCTAACAAGCAACTCACAATTATATATTTTCTCTAATTCCTTGATTTGATTAGATAGTGATGGTTGAGAAATATACAATATTTTACTAGCTTTAAGTATCGTCCCACATTGAACTATCGTAATAAAATTCTTTAAGTACTCAATGTTCATACAAACCTCCTATAGAAAAAAACTATAAAACATATCAAAAATACATATAATAATTATAGTTACTTTATATTGTAATCGTAAATCTCTATAAGTAAAATAATGACGAAAGAAGGAAAAATATATGTTTTTAGTTTCAGATGGCGGTTCAAATATCATCAAAGCTCTATCTTCGATGGATCTTTGGATTGCAGTATGCAAAAGCGTTTTTATCATTTTATTAGGCTTTATACTAACAAAAATGAAAACATTACCAGAAGGCACAGGAAAAATATTAACTAAATTTGTTATGATTGTCGCTTTACCATGTTTAGCATTTGGTTCATTTATGACAAGCATCACCAAAGAAACGTTCACTTCTGCTTTATTTTCGTTTATCTATGGATTTATCATCTATATCTTATTCATTCTCATTGCAAAATTGCTATTCATATGGATAAAAGATAAAAATCGAAGAAATGTTATGGAAATATTATTCATTTTTGGCTCAACTACATTTTTTGGTCAACCACTTATTCAAGCCGTATTCCCATCTGCATATAACGATTCAAGTATGTTCAATGTTGCATATCGCGTATTTTTATATTCGTATGCGTATTATGCAATATGTGGAGAAAAAGATAATGAGACAAATATTTTGAATAATATCAATTGGGAAAAGATAAAACAAATCTTAAAGAGGATTTTCGTTAATCCAATCATTATTGCAACATTTATCGGATTCATATTATGGTCGTTTCAATTAGTTGGAGATACAAGTGATCCATCTAATTGGTGGGTAGTAACAATAAGCGATAAAACTGGAGCATTTTGGAATATTTCTATTTCCGCCCCATGGCTATATCAAACAATAAAGCTATTAGGTAGTTTAGCTTCTCCACTTGTATGGTTTGCAATTGGATGTACGCTTGGAAAAGTTTCAATTAAAGAAGCTGCAAGTGATAAAATGGTTTGGATTTATTCATTTACAAAAATCATTATTGGACCATTAATTAATCTTTTAATTTTATTTATTATTAATTTAATTCCAGGAATTAATGTGACATTTAATACTGTTGCAGCAACAACAATTATGTGGGCTGTCCCACCTGCAACAGTTGCAGTAACTTATTGTATTAATTCAAATAAAGAATCCACATTTGCATCAAGTTGTTCATTAATATCAACCTTTGTTGCAGTTATCTTTATTCCAATTTATATGATTATATTAACAGTAATTCAAAGTTCTGGATTATTTTTCTAGGAGGAGTTTATGGAAAGAAAAATAATATGTTTTGGTGTTAGAGAATACGAAATACCATATTTTGAAGATTTAGGAAAGAAATATAAATATCAATTAGTTTTAAAACCTGAATTCCTAAATTCAGAAAACTATAAGGATGCTTTAGGCTATGAAATCGTAATGGTTCGTGGAAATTGTGTTGTGAATTATGAATGCATGAAAGAACTTGCAGAAAATGGATTAAAGTATTATTTAACTAGAACTGCAGGATACAATCATGTCGACTTAAAAGCATGTAAAGATTTTGGAATCGAATGCGCTTTTGTTCCAGGTTATTCTCCTAATTCCGTGTCAGAACTTGCGCTTACTCTTGCCCTAATGCTACTAAGGAACACTGCGTATACTGTAAATCTAACTAGCAAAGGTCAATTTAAAGTCACAAACGAGATGTTCTCTCGTGAAATACGAAGTTCAACTATAGGAATTCTAGGTTGTGGAAGAATAGGAACTACGAGTGCTAAATTATGCAAGGGATTAGGAGCAAAGGTAATTGGATATGATATATATCAATCCGATGAAGCAAAAAAATATGTAGAATTTGTTTCACTTGATGAATTTATTAAATCGTCCGATATCATTCTTGTTCATCTTGCATATATAAAAGGTAAAAATGATCACTTCATCAATGAAGAATTCATTAATAAAATGAAAAAAGATTCTATTATTGTTAATGTTGCGCGTGGAGAGATTATTGATTTACAATCAGCAATAAAAGCAATTAAAAATAATCATATCGCAGGTATTGCACTCGATGTAATCGAAGACGAAAAATCTTTATTCTTCAAGAATTTCGATGATAGTAAACATATGGGAAATCCATTGTATCAGGATCTTATCGATTTATATCCAAAAGTATTGATCACTCCTCATATTGCATCCTCAACAAATAATGCACTAATCGATATGATTGAAGTATCATTAAAGAATATGGACGAATATATTAATACAGGGAAATGTAAAAATTCATTGATCAAATAAATGCATTGCTTAATCGCTTTGCATTTTTATTTTAAAATAGTTTTTATTATGAAACATTGCAAACGCTTTGGGAGAATGTTTAATAAAATAAGTCCAAAATTTCGATGTTTTTTATAAACAATTCTCGGATTCTTCTTCATAGATTTTTTATAGATGTACAAAGCCATTTTCTTTACGTTCATTGGTTTACCCATAAACATTGTAACAAGTTTAAGGAATTTACCCGCTTGTTTTTTATATAAAATTGTTGATTCTACCAGATTTTTAGTTCCGTCAAGCGAAGAATCACATAAAGGAGTTTTTACAGCACCAGGTTGAAATGTAATAACTTTTTGTCCTAAAAGATTGAGTTCTTGTCTTAAAGCTTGAGCATATGTATCTAAGGCAGTTTTTGAGACGTTATATAAACCATTAAATGGCATTGGATCAAAGGAAGCAACCTCACTAGTGATAATAATTATTCTCCCTTTTTCATTTAATAAAGAATGATATGTTCTATTTACTAACATTGTTCCTATTAAGTTTATATCAATTACTCTTTTTAAATCCTTAAAATCCGATTCTACTAGTGAAGCCATCTTATGAATTCCAGCAACATTAAATATATAATCAAACTTAACATTTTCAGATAATATTTTTTCCTTAGTTTCTTCCATCATTCTTTCATTTGTAATATCGCATACAAAAGATACTAAATTATCTTGTTTTTCCATTTCAAGAATATCAAGAGCATAAACTTTATGTCCGTTTTTTAAAAAGATATCTTTCAACTCTTTTCCGATCCCCGAACTTCCACCGGTAAGTAAAATGTTTTTCATAACTCCTCCACATGATTATTTAGATTAACTTTTTTTATATCAAAAAATATGTATAGACATAAAATGAATAAATATAAAGGAATAATGATAAGTATCGCATACACCATTAATAAACCCTTCAGTAGATAACTAATGATCACTCCTAATGAAAAGGAAATGATTGCTAGAAAATACTTAATAAAATTATAGAAATATATTCTATCTTTTTTGATACAAAATCCAACAATATTTTCCATAGCATACCTCATATCTGCAGTACACATAGTTGTAGTCACAGGAATAGAACAAACATTACTAAAAACAGACAATTGAATCGCAGAAGCAAATGATAAAATGGAAGTAGCAAGATAATTATATTCTCCAAGAGGAATAAATGAAGATGAAATAATCGAACTAATAATTATGATTAATGAGATAATTCTTAGCATTCTACCTTTTAGTGCATAACGCATTATAGTTATTACTATAATTCCTAGAATGAATGAAATAATTGGTAAGAGGCGAAAATAAAATAAACTAAGATTATTAGAAGCGAAATTTATCATTAAATAAATAAGATTCCCAGTTTGCATAGTTGCAAAAACTCCATCACGTAATAATAATGTATAACAATCTATAAAACCACCAGTGAAAGACAAAATGCAGATGATCGATAGTAATAATATTCTTTTTGTCATGCTTTACCCCTAATATAATTAATTAAATGTATTTACGTTTAATACAATCAACGAATGAATAGCATCAATTATAATCTTATAAATATTAATATGTTTCATTCTTATTTATTTTCATAATTACAATCTAAACTTTTCCTATCACGATTATAATTTAATTTTATTTCAAAATAAACATATATAATACATTCATGTAATTATATACCATAATTCCTTTCACTTATTGTAGTTGCAGTATCATTTTTAATTTGCTTTATAATCGCATTATTAATACTTAATTTATTTGCAGCTTAAAAAACCATCATAGATGGTTTTTTTTATTATTTCATTAACCTTATCATTATCACTATCCTTACCATTATAAAAGAATAAGCACTAAATCAATTGCAAAAGCATATACTATTGCATAAATGATTTATCTTATTTTCTATATAATTCTACATTGTTATGAAGAAGAAAAATAAATCCTATCATTCTACTTTTATTTCTTCACTTTCTTCATCTTTTTTTTGATATATACGCTTTTTAATTCTATCAATTTTTCCTTTAAGAAATGATAAAAAACGTAGATAGAATGAAGCATATTTCTCATTTACAATAAATGGGAAAGGCGAGTATTTAAATAAATAATACACCCCTTCAAAAATAACAATAAAAGATATGGTTAATACGAGTGTATAAAGTATTAGCTTACTATCTCCTGCAGGAAGATTAGAAACTTGGTTCCACCATTTTGGAAATATATATTCTCTATATAGTGGAATATATAAAGGTTGATGAAAAGCAAGTAAAACTAAATTAGCTTTAGATAGAATAGCAAAGAATTTATTTGAAATCACTCGAGAGAAAAAAGTAAAAGCAAAAGAACCAAGAATTGCGCATGGAATAGTATATATTCTCTCAGTATATATTCTTGCAAACATCTCAAGATGTTTATTAGTTGTTTCATAATTAATCTTTGCTAAATAAAAAGCTGGTATTGCAAATGCAATTCCAAAAAGCAAAGAAATCCATCTTTTATCTGTTGTGAAATGAAATATTTTATCTAAAAGTGGATGATGAAATAAATATCCAATGTAAACAAAGAATACTCCTATGAAAGCAACATCTAAGTTCCACATTATCGCTACATTAACCGTATCAATTAGTTTAAAGCCAATAAGTAACGAACAAATTGCAAAAACTCCCATTACTATCACATTTTTAAAACTAATCTTATGGATTGCATAAATCAACAAATCAGAGCAAAATAATGCTGAAACAAACCATAAAGCATACATTCTCTCTTCTTTCAATAGATTAATTATATTGCGTAATATATAATGATTAACCATCTGTACATTATTTAATGAGTTCATGCAATATGAAGAAACAATGCATAATACTCCTAGAAAAAAAGTAGGGATTAAATATGATTTAATTTTCTTTATAAGAAAATCTTGAAAAGGTTCATCCTTGAATCTAAGAGTCATTCCATTTAAAAAGAAAAATAAAGGTAAATGAAAGGAAAAAACAAGATTAACAAATCTTCCTTCTTTATATGCGTGCGTAAATATTACAAGAATCATCGCAAGGAATTTAGCTACATCAATAAATTCAATTCTTTTCATCATTTCACCACTAATGATTATACATCATTTTACTACTAAACGAATGAATATTTCAATCCAAATTATTTAAAAAGATAAAGACGGGAATTTGACAAAATCTTCAACTAAAAATACTTAATCCAGTGACTCTTATACTAAAGTATAATTTTCTCTTTTTTATGTCAATTTTTATCTCAACGTATTCTTTCTTCATCACAAACTTCTTTCAATGCAGGCTATCTGTTCTTGCAAAAGATCTATTACGGATTATCTTTAGATAAAATTTGTTTAGAAATTCAAGAAGATTCTAAAACTAAATATGATTTAAACAACATCTTAAAAGATTTAATCTTTTTTAGCTTTTTATATTAATCCTGGTATTGCTTCTTTGGCAAACAATGGAATAAGGAACCAACTCAAGAATCAAACTAAATAAAAAAACTAACCATTAAAGCAAATCGTGGGTGAATAATCCATTATTTGCTTTTAATATTGAACATTCTTTTTAGTAATTTGATTGTTACTTTATATATGTCATTTTCTTTATGCATTTCATTGTCTATGAAAAAGAAAAGATTTATATAGTCTTGCAATAAATCTTTTTTAAAACCACGATGCTTATTAATAAAGAATTTGAATCTATTACATACATCGTCTACTGGTTATAATTTTTCAAAAGCTTCTTCTGTATATGCCTTAATTTGTGTTCTATTCCACCCCATTAGTCTAGAAGCATAAGTCAATGATGTATCTTCATCTCCTATAACTGTACTATTATTTTGAATGTGTTTTTTGCATATTTGATAATTGATTTCTCGTTGAGGTCTGCCATGGCAAACTATTTCACCAAATGATTTATTTTTGTCTGTCGCAACTAAAATACAAATTTTATTTCTAGAAATTCCTCTTGGCTCTTTTCTTACTTTTTTAATTTTTCCTATCTCCTCATAATAGAAGATTTTAGATTTATCTTCGTGAACATATGTTTCATCAATAAAAACTTCTTTATCTAGGACTATTTCATCCTGATATGACTTTAATGATATAAATATTTTGTTTAACCACTCGCTTCCTGTAACAAAAGATACCTTAGCTACAATACAAGCAGCTCTTACAGATGTTCCACTTAATAGACTTTCTAAAAATGCAAACCATGCTTTAATATTGACTTTTGATGAAAAGAATAGAGAATTCAATATAGCATTAAAAGTCTTACTACACTCCTTGCACCTATATCGTTTGGATCCGTTTTTGTCTCTACCATGACTAATATATTTTGATGATCCACATCTCGGACATTGGATATTATCAGTTGAAATCATTCCTTCAAACATAATAAAATCATGCTTATGAAATCGATCATAATCATCCTTGATTCTTTCAATTATTTTAACCTCATAAAAGTCCTCACTTTGCTCTAAAAGTGAAAACATTTTTTTGTAAGAGGAATTTTTGGTCTGGCTCTTCATAAATTCCTAATATCTTTAAGCAATAACTCAGTTAGGATTAAGTCGCCAGACCGTGAACCAAAGGACTGAGTTACTGCTTAAAAACATCCTTTTCACCGGTCTGGTCTATTTTATTATATTATTTTTTATAATCTATTTCAAAAAATAAAGCAAATAATGGATTATTCACCCACGATTTGCTTTAATGGTTAGTTTTTTTTTCTTTTGTCTCGCCACGATCTTAGTGTGTGTTTGCTAATTCCTAATTCACGTGATGTTTTAGCTAATTGACCATCATATTTGTCTAAAAAGTTTTAACGCTTTTTCTATTTGAATTAATTTGTGCATGTCTTGTCCTTTCTATTTTAGTCCAAGTTTTTGTCCACACTCCCTTTCCGACAATTCTATTATGATATTTACATTAATGGTCTTCTTACTTATTTTTTCTAGCTTATTTTCTAATCTTTTAAGTGTCATGTTTCTTATATCCTTTCGTATAAATAAATTACTATAAGTGTCTTTTATAGCAAGTTGATAAATGACTATTTTCGAGGAAAAACCAATGTAAAATCGATATATATCCAAAAGTTGTTGAAATATAAATAATAAAATGATACTCCTATTTTGAAAATATCTTCAATTACTCATAGAAAGTAGAAATGAACCATAAGTCATTAGGATCAGTATTTAAAACGATGTCATCTAAGCATAATCTTCCTTTATTTCTATCACCAGTTGCAGGCGAAGTCATTACAAATCGAAGACCATATATACCATTTCTACATGCAATTTCATATCTATCAATCTGTTGCGTTTTAATAGAAAAACCATTTGGTAAATCTCGGAATAAATCCATATCAATAGACCAGTTTCCATTTGCATCCATAACCTCTACAACAGCTGTACAATCAGCACTACTTAAGCCTTCTTTATTACTCCATAAAGTTATACCAAACATGTATGAATAAACTGGCTTATCAAAATATAACTCCAAATAAGCTTTGCCTGCGTTTTCCCTTTTTGGCGATAAAATAACATATGAATTTTCAATATAACCGCATCTTAACCTATTCGTATTAATCGTAAGCCCATGATCAGTAATGGTGGTTGTTGTATGTCCTTCTTTATTACTCTCAAAGAAATATTGTGGTTCAAATCCCCATTCATTAGGTTTAATTTGAACCTTTCTATTAAAATCATCTGGTTCAGAAAATTCAAACAATTCAGAATAATAGTTTCCGCTTGTAAAAGATAGTGTCTGTCTAGCTACAATATAAGCATAATAAGTACGACCATAAACGGATATTATGCTAGCCCATTCACTCTTAGTTAATGTATATGAACCAGTCTCTCCAGTTGTTATGATATTATTTTTCCTTAAAACTTCTTGACCCATCGGGTTTAAAAAAACCAAATCAAAATTATTATAATGTAAATAATCACTCCCCATATCAGTTGACCAAGTGAATGTTGGACATTCATCCAAGTAATTATTTGAAATAGTTATATTACTAACCGCTATACTATATTTCGCAAGAAGTGTGCCTAAATCATAACGATTGTATCCATCATCATATAAATCGTTAATAAATTCATAAAAAGTATGTGGCTTATTTTCTATAGTGATATTCCAAAGTGTATTTGAATCAATAGAAAAATTATCAAATTTATCGGTCTCACTAGATGATAACTTATACAAAAATTGTTGAATTGCGATTTCATCAGCATCACCCCAAGGATTGACTGCATAAGGATTACTATAAGAATCTAAGTTATATTTCACTCCATTATAAGATGTATACCACGTATCACCCACAGTGGGTATTGTTTTCAAGTCTGCTGAAAAAGTGAATTGTGCAATTGTTGACCAGTATGTCGGCCATCCCTCACCCCATGCAAGTTTTAGACCACGTTCTTTTGATTCCTCTAAAGTATATATTCTATTACCATTGCTATCTTTAGTGTCATATTGATCATCTATATTATTATGACCAACATAGTGAATTCCTCCTAGACTAGCATTTATTCCATAGCATTTTTGAACATGATGTCCATATTCATGGCCTATAACATCCCAAGATGAATATGAATTTGGAAGAGACGAATCGTTACGAGGCTTACTAGTTATTGTAACAACATTATTTCCATTGTAGAATGATCCATAGCTTGGATCACCAGGATAGTTAAATGTACAAAATGTAATAGGACTTCCTCCGTTCATTGATTTTGCATAATCAGCAAAACTTTTGGCTGCTTGAAATATAATTATCGATTTTCCCATATCGCCATCAGTTACTGGTGAAAAAGTATAAGACCAAGAAAAGTTTCCGCTACTTCCTAACATTTCCTTAGACATCGCATAAGTTCCACCATTTGATACTGAGATTGATTCACCATTATCTGCATAAATTGTAATTGTAGGCTTTCCTGATCCAATATACCAAATGTCATTATAGTTAAAGCTATAGTAACCTTCTTGGTTTGTATAGGTAGTAGAACTCCACCAACTACCTCCGATTGTAATCTTAACTTAGGCTCCTATTAATGGATGAACATTTCCTTGATCATCTGTCCATTTAAACGTACCTGAAGTACTACCAGTTACCCCTATGCCTAGTGGGGAAATTCCAACATTTTCGTTAGAAACATTTTCATCATTAATCAAGGTATAATTAAGTGTTTGACATGCATTCCTTTTCGCAGTATCTAAAGAAAAAGAGGATGAAAAAAAAGTACCAAAATTATTGCTTGCAAAATAAATGGTAACATTATCAACTAGAATATTGTTATCGTAAAACTGAAGATTAATACTTTCATTGTTGATAAAGTTAGAAAGCGTACATTCAATTTCTTCTTCGTTAATTTTAAAGCTTGATAACTCAATTTTTCCAGCAGACACAATAGTATCAATTTTGCATGTAGTCATAAAATGATATGTTTCGGTAGCACCATTGATCGTTTTTTCAGAATCAATACATGAAATATATTCATTGTCAAAAGATGGCTCACTAAATAACATATCTTTATTTTGTTTTTCGCTATAGTTTGAGTTTTCAGAGCAAAAAACATGATTAAAATTTTCACCAGTATTATCTAATTTAACACTTGTAAAATCAAATTGCATTCCAATTAAGAATGGAATTAATGATAAAGTTAAAATGCTTATTTTCGCTTTCATAAATTTTTACACCTCCATTATTCGTTACGACCACTTTCGTATAAAGAAAAGTTTAATTGCTTACCTATCTTTTCAAAGTACAAGCCACCAGTAGATATTGCATTAAATAAACCGAAATCATTAACCACTTGATTATCTTTGTCTAGCAGACCAATGGTATAAAAGATATATCCTCTATCAATAGTAATTTCATTTAAAGAAATTGAATCCTCGAATTTAAATGCAAACTCTTTAGTTAGACAACCATTGCCATCGTCTCTAGTTGTCACTAAATATTTGCTTTCATCAAAAAAATCTGGTAAATCAAAGTACACGTTTAAAATATCATTTCCTGTTTGATTTCTTATACATCTTTGAAGCACAATTCTTTCATAATCGGGTTTAATTTCAAAAGAATTCCACGTATCAACAAATCCATTACAATATCCCGCATAAGCCGTTAAATCAGCTTTTTCTTCTTGCTTTACTTCTGCTTTAATTGCAGTTGAAAGACAAGGGCTCAATTCTAAATCAACTCCAAAACCAGATATTACATACTTATGATTTGCTTTATCACTAGAGCAGCCTGTAGCTCCATAGATACTTAATACTAATGAAGCTAAAATAGGAATTTTTTTTTTCATATCTATCACCACTATTATTAGTTTAGCAAAAAAACAATTCAAACTCAAACATATTTAGAAATTCATTTGTCAAGATATATGCAACCGCTCTTTTAATATTTTTTTCTAAAACTTAGAATCATGAATTTGACAGAATCTTCAACTAAAAATACTTAATCCAGTGACTCATATACTAAAGTATAATTATCTCTTTTTTATGTCAAATTACTTATTTTTATGTTGTATGAATTCTGACTTTAGGAAATACCCCTAAAGTCAGGTCTCTTTTTAATCTTTTCTCGTAAATTATGCGATAAAATGAGAGAAAATCAATAATTATAAGTAATATTTGCTAGATCATTATTGATACTTAGTGAATATTTATCCCATGTTTTTCTTTCGTTTTTTAATCTCACCAAACATTTTCTTACCTTTCCTACATTTTCAACCGATAAAAAACTACAAAATTATTGACAATTGCACTTACTTAATACGTTGCACACTCTAAAGCCATATTTATAGGTATATATGCTAAGGGACACGTTCCTTGCGTGAAAAATATGACAATTAAGTATGATATGCCAATTTTATATTATGAAATCATTACAATTAGATTTAATGCAAAGTCAAGTCAATAATATTATTTTAATCTAATATAATATGTTGATTTCCCAACACCTTCTTTTCTTATTTCACCTGAGTCACATAATTCTTTTAAACTTCTTTCGATGCTAGTTGATGATAACGAAGGCACAAGTTCTAATATATCTCTCTTTGTGAATTTTCCTAGTTTAGAATTAACTGCCATTCTTACCACTTCAATACTAGGTTTCTTATCTGATACTAATTCTACTCTTTCTTCGAAATCATTATATGCATTAATAATTGTACTTAATAAATATTTAATAAAAGGAGTTGCATCATCTTCGTTTTCATGCCATCCAATCTGAGAATCATATAACGCATCATAATATAAATCTTTATTCTTAGCTATTTTAGCTTCAAGTGATATATATTTTCCTACATAATAACCAGAACGGTATAAAAGTAATGTCGTTAATAATCTAGACATTCTTCCATTACCATCAATAAATGGATGAATACATAAAAAGTCATGAATAAATAATGGAATTAAAATAAGTGGATCTACTACTCCTTCACCAAGAGCTCTATTATATTCATCACATAATTCTTGCATAGCAATTGGGGTCTCAAATGGTGATAATGGTGTGAATAAAGTATATGATTCACCATTTTCATTAGTACCACTAATATAATTTTGGACATTCTTATATTTTCCACCATATGAAGTTGAAGTATGAGACAATAATACTTTGTGTAATTGAAGAATAAAATTAGGAGTAATAGGTATTGCATCAAAATTCTCATGTACAATATTTAGTGCATCTCTATATCCTGCAATTTCTTCTTCAGCTCTATTTTTCGGAGCTGTTTTTTCATTAACAAGCTGTTTTAATCTTGTATTAGTTGTTCTAATGCCCTCAATTTCATTAGATGATTCAGTACTTTGTATTTTTGCAATAATAACTAATTTTTCTAATTCTTCAGGCTTTTGTTTTAAAAACAATTGTTGTTTACCTTTTTCTTCATGAATTTGAGTTAAATAATTAATTATCTTAATATCCCAAGTTCTATTTTTTAAATTCGAATAGTTAAATTTCCTCATTTTCTCACCATCCTTATCATTTCCACACCAATTATATCATTTTTGGTGAGAAAAAATCAATTATATATAATTATTTGCTTATAGTTTACTAAAAAATGTTCTCTCATTTTTCTAATCTTTCTCATAAAATTACATATTAATTGAGAGAATATATTGAAGTTGTCTCCTCATCTTATATTTTTTCTCACCAAATTTATTTTAAATATACAAAAATAGGTTTTAAAACAACAAAAAAGGTCTGAAATCATTATTTTCTTTGGTATCAAACCTATTCTTTCAATATGGAGTAATGTTACTAGAGAAGAATTTAAAAAAGAATTAGACAAGTACTTAACTTGGTTTAAAATAAAGAGAATAAAAGAAAGGTTAGGATATTTAAGTCCAACTGAATATCGTTCTAGAGAATGCCTCTAAAATGGTACGGAAAAATGTCCGGACTCCCTTTTTTTATCTTTTTTATAAGATACTTTTTTAATCTTTTTTTTAAAATTATTTCTCACTAGAATAAGCGCTGTTAACTTCTCTAATAAAAGCAGGGTAGGAAGAGTATTTATTTGTGTACTTCTTTTTTAATTCTAATTTAAAATCAGTTATATAATCTAACATGAATAGATGATCAGCTAAATAATAATAGGATTTACGATCTTTACCTAATATCGATTGGCAGTGTAAATTTAATTTATCGATTGCAATTTTAAAAATATTATCAATTAATTTATCATCAATATTTTGCTTGTTTCTATAACAGTTTAAGTTATTTAGATATTGGTCATCTTCATTTATCTTAGACATCTTATTTACCAGAATTTCAAGCATAAATATACATTGATCTAATCTTATTTTTTCTATATCTTTCAAATCTAAAGAAGCAAGAGCTATATGAAATTCATCCTTTTTAACTAAAGAAGGAATAATCTTTGTTTCTTTCATCGTATATAGATAAAAGAAATTCTCATCGCTACTATTTATTTTATAAAGGCTTATTTTTAATGATGAATCATTTTCGTCGAGGTGAGAAGCAATCTTATAGTATTTTTCCAAGAATTGGCTGTTAATAAGAAGTGGCAACGCTCTAAAAACGTAACTCGATGCATCGAGGTTTTTGCTTACTAAATATTCATAAAACCGATTAAATAAAGAGTCAGAAAAATTTAAATTATCAAAAACAAAAGATTCATATAAATATCGATCATCCAAATAATATAATATCAATGCTACCACTTGACATTGGAGCATATTTTTTTCTTTGTCATCAATTAATAATCTTAATAAATAATCTTTACACTTTTTCTCATCAATTACATAAATTAAAGAATCTTTAAAATCTTTTAAATAATCGAAACTATACGTATTTATTAGCTTAACTAGATCATCATAATTATATTGCTGAGTAAATAAAAGTGCGAAAACTTGATATATAAATTTGTTAATATCAACTTTACTACCTACTTTATAAAATAAATCGCTTACAGATATTAATTCTGATTCATAAGGATCATCATCATATTCAGTTATGGTTTTTGATTCTATTTCCAAAAAAGCTAATTCCTTACCAATTTTTAAAGCTTTTTCATATTGTTTTTCATTAAAAAGAGTATCTACGTATTCTATCGCTTCTTTTATAACTGAGCAAATATTATATTTATCTATATAGGTGTAATCATAATCATCCCAGTATTTTCCACTTTGATATTCACAGCATAGTATATAATATTCTTCGTCCTTAATCTTTTCTATTACTTTATAAAGCTTATCTTCATCAATACCTACTTCTTTTAGATAGTTTATTTGTTTTGCTAACAATAATTTTTCAATTTGAGCGGTATTTAAAAGACCAAATATTTCTTTTATTTCGTTTTCTAAGTTAACGTCTTCCTTATCTTTTAGTTTATTTAAGTAAAGGTTTAGTGCTTTCTTTTTATTTATATTATCCATATTTTTCTTACTCCTTTATTTTGTTATTACATCATCATTATTAACGCTGGAATCTACATCATCGTCTTGTAAAAGTAACTAATTAATTTTTAACACAGTTCTCTCATTATTACCACAAACATTCGGAGCAATATCAAAATTGATTGGCATTGTTTTTTTTGATATATAAAGTGAATTCATTTCAGCATATTGTAGCTTTATAATTACCACTTTTCTTGTAGAAGAAAGTCTGCTATATGGATAAGTTTAACTCCGTTTACATTGCCAATTGGCGGCGGAGTTCAAGATAAACGATATTCTCAAGCGCGGCTGCTATACATTTTGTGTTGTATCAAAACTATGAATACTTGAAAGAGATATCTGAAAGATAAAACTTTTCTTGCGTTTTTAATACGGATTTTCAATGTTCAAGTAATAATTTGATTTCTTGTAAATCATAGTTAACTTTACTAATTTCTTGATAAAATAATGATTCCAGTTCTTGGATTGTGTAATGGAATATTTTTTTGAAATCATTGCTATCTGGTACTTCAGTTATTTGGTAAAGTTGGATAAATTTATCAACACCAAATCTATTTATTAAATATTTAACAAAAGATCCAGCAATTGGATAAGTTATCTCACAATTTAAACTGTCAAATTCTTCATTACTTAATAAATTAGAAATTGATAAATCCTTATTGTTGGCTTTATAATAACTAGCCCAAACATCATTATCAAGCCCCCACCATTTTTCATCAAAATACATAGCTAAACCTTCAACAATAAAGTTAGATTTAGGAGTGTTAATAACAAATGAAATCAAGTGAGTATCCTCATGTGGGCCTATGCATTTTATTTTATCGTTATATAATGCATATATTTTGTTTTCTCCCCATACAGCAAAATCATTAATTGGTTCATTTATACCATAAAGTTCTCCAATTTCTTTTGCTGATTCTAATAAATAATATTTAATTTTTTCTGTAAAGCTAACTTTTAACGTATTAGATATTTTTGTAAAACATTCTTCTTGTATTTTAGCAATTTTTTTTATATCTTTAGCCGCTAAAGAATCTTCTTTATATGTAAAAACATAGTGTTTTGTAGTATGAATAGGCATAGGTTCACCTCCATCAATTTAAGGGGGGGGAGATAACTTCTATCATTTGTGGGAACAAAGATGATCCGTTATCAAATATAGGCGCTAGTACTTAGCTATCACCTCTATATCTAATATAACATAGTAATAATCTGTTTCAATGGGATTTCATTTTATTTTTGATACAAACCATTTTGTAAAAAGGCATGAAACGTTATGCACTTATCAATAGAAAGAAAACAAGTATCAACAAAATATTTTAATGATGTTTACGTGTAAGATATTAGCATCTCTAGTTTATTCAAATTTATCTTTATTTTGTTTAAAAAATTCATAATAAATTTTTACATTTTCTAATTCTTCCCACTTTTGACGAATGACAGGTCTCATGTCTAGATTATATATAATTGTATTAAACAAGCTTAGCAAAAGAGGCGAATGAGTGCAGATAAAAAATTGACAATCAAAATATCTCGTCGCATCTTGTATAAGTTTAATTAATTCTATTTGAAAAAGTGGTGATAAACAATTTTCTGGTTCATCAAGAAAATAGACACCTCTTGATCCAATAAAATTTATTCCAGTACCTTTTTGATACAACCTGACATTTGACCTCTTTAAAGTGACAACTAAATTTCAATTAAAATAGTTCTACATTTCCAAGTAAAAAATCTAATAAGCTAACGTGCATTATACCATTATCATCAAAAAATGTTTTAGATATATCATTTCTTATTATGATCTTTTTAAAGAAATCACCGGTTATTTTTAATGAATCTAACTCATTATTTATTTTTTCATCTTCATCCATTCTAAGAGAAGATTGAATATAGACTCTTTTATCAAAATAATTAACAATAAAATCTATTTCTTTTTGCTTTTTTAAGCCATTTCTTCTATCTTCTACTACTCCTATATCAACGGAATATCCTAATCTTATTAACTCATTATAGATAATATTTTCCATAATGTGTCCTGGATCATTTTGCCTGTAATTTAATCTTGCGTTTCTTAAACCTAAATCGCAATAATAATACTTATTTGGATAATCAAAATATTTTTTCCCTTTAACATCATATCTTTTAGCTTTAGATATTAAAAAAGCATCTTCTAATTGATTTAAATACCTTGTAATCAATCCATCATCTATTTTAACGGATGACTTTGCATTTATTGAATTAGCAATATTAGAAGAATTAGTTAAAGAACTTATTTGAGACGCTAAATAATTAAGCATCTCATCAAGCACATCTTCCCTTCTAATTTTTCCGTGTTCGACTAAGTCTTTAATATAAATTTCATTGTATAAATTGTTTAGGTATTCTTTTTTATCAATATCACTATTAATATTTATTAATCCTGGCATACCACCAAATTCCATAAATTCATCAAGTAATTCTCTTTTACCCATATTCTTATAAGAATATAATTCACTAAAAGATAATGGGTATACTTTTATTTGGCTAGATCTTCCTCTAAATTCTGTTGCTATATCACTTGATAACATTTTTGAATTGCTTCCAGTAACATAACAATCAAGATTTTTATATCCTTTTAATTCATTCAACATGTCATAAATAGTTACATCAATTCCACTATCTTCATCAGTAACCACATTAGTTAGTTGTACTTCATCTATAAATAAAAAATACTTATCTTCGCTATCCTTAATTATGTTTTCAACGTATTCACACAAATAAATAGGATTTCTAAATTTCAAATACTTTCTTTTATCTAATTCAATTTTAATAATACATTCTTCTTTGATACCACTATTAATTAAAAAAGAATTAAACAAGTCGAATAACAAAGTTGATTTACCGCATCTTCTGATACCAGTTATTACTTTAATATTTCCATCCCACATTTTTGAAATTATTTGTTTTAAATAAAAATTCCTTTCTATCATATTTATCTCCTTACAAAATTAACGGCGGTTATGTCCTAACTTTCGCATTTAGTATACCACTTAATCAATTAAAAAATCAATATATTGCACTTATTATTTGCAAATTTTAGGGCGAAAGCGTCCTAACTTTAGCGCACGAATTAAAAAGCTATGAAAGTTATATGAGCTATTCTGATTACTTTTTTTACTATTTACAAACTTAGGAATAAATAACCTCTAAGTAAATATTTCACTGCTTGGAAGCACCCAATTTAAGCCTTGGAAACACTATAAAATATATTAAATCTCGTTGATATAATGATGAGAACGAATAGTCTTATATCACTTAAAGATACAAAAGAAAAAGAAGAAGCAATCAATAAAAATGTAAGAGGAGCTTCTTATTATACGAAAGGAAAAAGATAACAATGAATGTAGAAACGAAGAAATATCTTCAATTTTTAGAAAAGGCACAAAGAACGATAAAAAATCGTGGGTTCGAACCTAAATTGGCGAAGAAAAATGAAAATAGGCTTTAAAACAACAAAAAAGGTCTGAAACCATTATTTTATTTGGTATCAAACCTATTCTTTCAATATGGGGCGGTTAATCAGAATCGAACTGACGAATGTCTGGTTCACAGCCAGATGTGTTAACCACTTCACCATAACCGCCATATGCGCAATTAATATATTACACAAGACCACTTAATTTGTAAACATAAAAATATATATTTTTTGATTTTATTTTTAATTGCTTTTTGTTATAATGCTTTTAGTATTAGTAAGGAGACATAATATTATGAGTGATAAGGTAAAAATTTTTAGTTTGGGTGGCCTTGATGAACATGGTAAGAACATGTATATTGTTGAAATCAACGATGAAATATATGTATTAGATTGTGGGTTAAAATATCCTGACAATAAAATCCCTGGCGTAGATGCTCTTATTCCTAATTTTGATTATTTAAAGGAAAATAAGAAAAGAGTAAAAGGCTATTTTATTTCTCATTTCCATGACGATAAGATGGGTGCATTGCCTTATATTTATCGTGAAATACCTGCACCTGTGATTACTACTGCATTTACAGCACGCGCACTTGAGATATATTCAAAGCATGTTGGAGTAGTTAACGATTATAAATACATATATATCAACAACTGCGGTGAAAAAATCATTAATGGACGTAAATTCCATTTCACTTTGATGACTCACTCTGCTCCATTTTCTTTAGCATGCAGCATATATACGGATCAAGGATATATCACATATACATCCGACTACGTAATTGATTTCAATCCATTACCATTAGAGTTCAAAATGTCTATGCCTGCAATTTCTGAATTGAGTCGAGAGAATATTCTAGCCTTATTATCTGATTCATCAAATGCAGATAAGCCAGGTCACTCTTCTCCAGATTATCAATTAACACCTCATGTACACGATTATTTTGAGAATCCTACAGGAAGGATTTATTGTGCAATTTATGGGCAAAACATGATGAACATCTATGAACTTTATGCTCTTGCTGCAAAAACTGGTAAAACAATCGTCTGTGCAAATAAAGTTACTGAAGTATTCTTCCAAAATATCTTTTCTCAAAGTACATATGGCATTCAACAAAAAGTTAAATTTGATAAATTAGAAAACATAAACAGATTAAGAGATAAAGATGTAGTTGTTGTATTAATTAATGATGGTGGAGTTCTATATGAAGATATCATCAAATTCTGTTTAGGAGAAGGTATTTCTAAACCAATCGAATTTAGTAGAGATGATACATTCATCTTTGATTGCCCTGCAGTCGCAGCTACTGAGATCATTGCAACAGAAGCACTAGATGCTACATATAAAACAGGTTGTAAAGTTGTCAAATTAGGTAGAAAAGAAATCAATTCAATGCACGCAAATGAAGAAGATATTAAGATGATGATTACATTCCTCCATCCAAAATATTACATTCCAGTTTCCGGTTCATTTACTGATTTAATGACTAATGCTAAAATCGCTCTTAACCAAGATAAGCATTATAATTATTCAAATATCTTTGTATTAGATAACGGTATGGTAATAAGTGGAGAAAATGGTAATCTTAAGATTGATATAAAGGCATCAATACAAACAGGCGATGTTATGATTGATGGAACCGATATCGGTAATGTTGGAAATAACGTTATTGAACAAAGAAACCGCCTATCAAATGATGGAGTAGTTATTATGGGAGTAACTGTTTCAAGCAAAGAAAAAAGGATTATTGGTGGACCGGATGTCCAAATGAGAGGATTCGTCTTTTTAAAAGATTCTGAAAACATTCTTCATACAATTACAGAGCTTTTCTTAGATCAAGTTAAAATATATTTAACTGGATATGCAGATGAAGTTAGTTATGAAGATAAAATCATCGAAAGAATCACAAGATATATTCGTAGGGAAACTGGAAAGAATCCAGTTATCATTCCAATGATTATCGATTTAGATAAATAATGAAAAGGAGGGCTTATATTTTATATAGCTCTTCTTTTTTTAAAAATTATTATTTTTTTATTTATAACATAAATAACAAGTGGTAAAATAAAACCTGTCTTTGGGGTCAACCTCTAAAATGGGTAGTTAAATCTCAAA